>PCBQ01000016.1 GCA_002731395.1 Methanobacteriota archaeon | reverse complement strand
CCCGTCTTTCCCTTCATCAAGCTTCGAGGCCTCGATCCCGCGCCGGGACCTGAGATGAAGAGCACCGGTGAGGTGTTTGGCTCGGATGAGGACCCTGCAATGGCCTACCTCAAAGCCCGTTTGGCCACGGAAGTTCCCGTCGCCAACGGTGGCGGTGTGTACCTGACCGTGCGTGACGAGGACAAGGCCGATATCGTCGATCTTGCCAGGGACCTTGTCGATCTTGGCTACGAGCTCTACGCCACACCAGGAACAGCCGACGGCATCCGTGGTGCAGGTCTTGCCGTCACGACCGTCTACCGAATTGCAGAACCCCAACATCCCGATGCTTTGGACATCATGCGCGAGGGTCGCGTGCAGTTCATCGTCAACATCCCGACCGTCAGCGGAGGCGCGGTTCGCGACGGGAACATGATGCGCAGGCTTGCGGTCGAACTCAACATCCCCTTCGTGACCACCCTGCGAGGAGCAGTCATGGAAGTGGCCGCCATGTCGGTGCTTGCCAAGGGCGATCCTCGGCCCCGCCGGTTGGAAGTGCATTACTGAGTTCAGGTGCAACGTCAGTATGCTTCGTGATGCTCATAAATCGTGAGCAACATCGTGCGACATGGCCGGCGTGTATTGTCCGACATGTGAGTCGGTGGTGTCCGCTTCTGCGGCGTACTGTCTGGCGTGTGGTCACGACCTTACGGTTCAGGGTCCAATCACTTCCACAGGCCACGACCTCAACCAACTCAAGGAGGTCGTCCGTCTCCGAGATGACCTCTCGATGGCTGAAAAATTTGACCTGATCGCGAAGGTGGAGGAAGGTGCAAACCCGATTCTGCTCGGCATTGCTGCACCTGCAGATGCTCCCGCGGAAGGGGAGGATGATGCGGCGGGTGAGGAGGTTGCAGAGCAGGTTCACACCCTCGAACCTCCCGCCGGTGGCTGGGGTCAATCGTCTGCCGTGCGTGCGGCCGCCGAAGTGGTGTCACGCTCCTCGAGGGCGATGAGCATGGTGGAATCTGGCACCATCGACCGAGATTCAGATGCCTTCCACACCGCCATGGATCGTGGGTTCGAAGCCGGCCGGCACCTGCACGCTGTGGCTTGCGGCGCCCACGAGGGAGCAGATCCTGAGGCCATGCAGGACGTCACGCAGTTGACACCCCCTAAGCGCAGCTTCTGCCCCAAGTGCGGTTCGGACATCAACAGTTTCACCACGCACCAATGGACGAAGTGGCGTGGAACGGCCGATGGCGTTCTGCTGCTGGAACTCGAGGCCGCCATGGAAGCGGCGCTTGTGGAACTCGCGGCCCATTATGAGGACCGTTTAGGAGGAACTTCTTCGAAGGGACCGGAGGTTGACATGAATGCCTTGCGCGCCGAAATCGAGGCTGAAATTCGCGCTGAGATGAAGGCAGATGTGGGCTCTGATTCCTCCGAACCTTCCGAAGCCGCAGTTGATTCAGCCGATGCTGAGGAGGCCAAGGCCACCACTGCCCCCGCCAAAGCCAAAGGCAAGAGCAAGGCGGCCGCCAAGCCGAAGAAGGCTGGAGGCGGCATGTTCGGAGCAAAGCGGCCGAAAATGACGTACGACGGTCCAAAAGGCGGCAAAGCCGAATGGTTCCTAGAAAATGCACTGGTGACGGTCTACGACCCCCACGGGACAGGAAAGACGCTCAAGCCTAAGACCATCCTTGCACGGTCTTCGGAAGGAAACGTCCGCGTTGCGGACGTGATTCACGCGTACGCCAGCGGCGGCCGGGACAAGGTGCGGGACTTGGCGTGGACCAGTCCGCAGGCCGAGTACCTCATCGAGGCTTTCGATGCCTGTTGATCATGCGCCGCGCATGAGCCGAAGCACGCGGTTTGGCTCCATCGCAGCCAAAAGCGGCGCAAGTTTTGGAGCGACGTCCACCCCGAGAAGGAGTTCGTAGGTCAGCCTGTATGCCTCACGGAGCGGAACTTCAACCTCTCGGGCAGCATCCGGGACGTTCGCCGAGAGGTTGGCCTCGTTCCAACCGCTTTCTTGGCTGGCCTCGAAATTACGAATCAGGGCCTGGCGGAGCTTTTCTTCTTCCTCGGTAAGGTTGGTGAGTCGCTCCGCGTTTGGCTCCTCACGGATGCCAACGCGCATTTCGTCAGGGAAGTGACGGCTGCTGATCCAGTGACGCATGCGATTCAGGCGCGCGTTGAACTCGGTGCGATCGACGCCCTGGTTGGGAATCATGGCCCACACGTCGTCGTCGTTGGAGCGAATCTGGGCCAACATGGCGAGGTGACGGAAGGTGACGCCCACGGCACCTGGGCGCTGGTCCCGCTCCTCCACGGAAGACAGCCTTGTGGCGGAGATGTCGTCTTCAATGGCGACGCGCTTTCTTCGGCTGAGTCCCTCTTCCTCCAGTTTGGCTTCAAGGTCATGACGGAGCAGACGTTCGTAGGCGTCGGCGAGGTTCACCAAGCCCATTCCGGTGTCGAATTCGATGGCCTTGGCGGGCTTGGTGGAGGCGATAAGGTAGCGAAGGATTTCGGGCGGTACGAGGTTCAGTGCCTCGATGGGTCCGACCGTGGTGCCGCTTGAGGAGGACATGGCTCCCTGGCCACGCAGGCTGATCCATTCGTAGGTCAGCCCCTCTGGAGGCTTGGAGCCAAAGAGCCGGCAAAGTTCAGCCCCGGTGTCGTATGACCCCCCCGTGGTGCCGTGGTCCTTGCCAAAAGCTTCGCATGTGACGTCGAGCCAGCACCACTTCGCCGGCCAATCCAGCCGCCAAGGCAACTTTCCTTCCCCTGCGGTGTAGTCGCAAGAGCCTGTACGGCCGTCTTCTGCACGCCAGTAGACGTGCGTGTCGTCGAAGCCCGTGACCGCAAGTCCATCCATGCAACCGCGTTCGTCGACCGGTGAGAAGGGCCACCAGTCTGCTGCAAGTTCCCGGCCGGAGATGTCTTCGATGATCTCACGGACCCGCTCACGCTGGTTCAGTGCCGTCCTGACGTGTTCCACGAATCGCCCCTCGGCGTAGGCTTGATGGTTATAGACCAAGCGGGGGCGGACGCCTAGCATGTCCAGCGCCTCCAAGAAGGGTGCGAGGAAGTGGTCCGCATAGGACGTACCAGCCTCGAGGGCGGCGAGGTCAGGTTTCCCGTCGGCATCTGGAGGTGGGATGCGGAAGAGCTGGATGCCAATGTACTCCGCGTAGGTTTCATCCAGGAAAGTGTAGACCTTCCGCAGCGGGTCCGCGCTGTCGATGATGAAGCACAATTCGGCCGTGCCGCCCGCGCGTCGGACACCCCGGGCAATCATTTCGCCCGTGAGCATCTCTCGAAGATGGCCAATGTGGAATTCACCGCTTGGCGTAATGCCCGTGTTGACCAGGTGATCCGGCCGCTGCTCGACGAGGCGCGCCCCAATGACGTCGGACCAGTGGACCACGTGTTCACCTCAGACGGGAACGGCTCGAATGATGCCGCGGAGAGGGACGTCGTCGATCTCGTTCCGCATGGTTTTGTTGACCAGCACGACAGCCAGCACGGGCGTGCCGCCCGCCTCACGCACGGCTTCGATGGTTCTCGACATGGTGAGGCCAGAGGACAGGACATCATCGATGATGGCCACGCGCTTGCCCGAGACGCGGCCGTACTTGTCGGACAGGGCACCTTGTCCCGGGCCTCCTTCGATGTTGCGCAGGATGGCCACCTCGGCGCCGAGGTTCTTGGCGGTCTCCTGAGCGAAGACGATGCCGTTGATGGAAATGCCAACCACGGTGTCGATTGGGTCGTGGCCCGTCTCTTCGGCGGTCACGTCGGCCATGATGTCGCCGATGGCCTCGATGCGCTCGGGCTTGACACCGATTGTGCGCCAGCCGATGCGTACGTCGGTGGGCGCGTCTCGGCTTTGGCTGCCGGCCAGCAACCAAGACACGGTGTCTTGCGAAAGTGAGAGTTCGTCCGCGATTTGCTGGGAGTTCAGACCTTCGGTTCGAAGGCGGGTGGCGATTTCCCTGAGTTCCTCGATGCTCATCGTCATGGGGCTCGCTTCCTCCTGCTCCTCTTGCGCCATGAACCCTTCCTCAGGAAGCGCCCCGTCATGGACAGATTGAAAATGGGGGCAGCGGAGCCGTAAGCATGAGCGATTTCGAGTACGAAGGCTTGCTCGACCGAGCCCGGGAGAACATTCCCGAAGACATCTCGAACCGTCGCCGATGGCGTTTGCCCGAACCACAAATCCTCATTGAGGGAAGCAACACGTTGTTTCAGAACTTCAACGCCGTCGTGGCGATGATGGACCGTGATGACAATCACGTGTACCACTTCATCCAGAATGAACTGGGTACATCTGCATCGCGGGACGGACCACGTGTCCGCTTCAAGGGACGCATTCCTCCCAAGCGCATTCGTCGCACCATCGTGAACTACGTGAACACGTACATCAAGTGCAATCAATGCGGCGCTCCTGACACCCATTTCATCAAGGAAGACCGCACGACGTTGCTGAAGTGTCAGGCGTGCGGAGCGACCCGTCCGGTCAAACTTTGATCAGGGTAGGAATCGCGTGGTCGCATCGGTCGACGGTTTCTCGACCTTGGGCAACCGTTCTGCGTATCCCGCCTTCACGAAACCGATGATCACTTCGACCTCTGCATCGATTCCGAGGACGCTGTATGTTTCTGGATGACGCGTGAGGGCGCTCGTGGACCATTTTGCCGCAACGCCATCACCCCACAAAGACAGCACCATGTTGTGCAGTGCACAGACGCTCGCCGCGTAGTCCTCCTTTTCCCGAAAAGCATCTTCTGGACTCAATTTGGACGTCACGGCGAACAACACTGGCGGCGTCATGACTTTACCAATGGCCCGCTCAAGGTCTTCTACCACTGTGTCGGATTTCTTTTTGAGGGATTTCGCCGCGGCCAATTCCTTGACCGCCGGGACGAGCTTGTTCCTGGTTTCCTGCCCGATGCTGTAGAATGTCCACGGGTGTGTGTGCTTGTGGCATGGTGCTTGATTGGCCGCCTGAAGCGCGCGCGTGACGAACGAGGATTCAACGGGTTTCGCGGAGAACCTATGGGCGGTTCTTCGACTGGTCAGGAGGCTGTGAAAGTCGGTCATGGCATCACATCAAATCAAGTCGATTTTGGCGGCGAGAATGAAGTCCGATCGAGTAAGGCCACCCGCATCATGGCTCCAAATCTTGACGACGGCAAACCCCCAACCGAGTTGGAAATCAGCGTGGTGGTTTTGGTCTTCGCACACTGCTCCGGCCTGTACGACAAAGGCAAGGGCCGTTGAAAAATCAGGAAAGCTGAACGCCCGCTGAATGCAAGGTTGGTCCTCAATGGACCATTGCGGATTTATGTGGCTGAGAAGCGCTCGTGCTTCGTCAGTGGTGAGTTTTTGTTTTCCCGTCACGTCCGGAACACAGTCCTCATGCGCAAGCGAGATGTCCTCAACCCCAAAGGTGGCTGTCGTCTTTGCCTTCCGCTTTGCGTTCTGCGGTTTCATGGAGGGAAGAGCGGCGCTTCTGGTCCCGCCGTTCGAACCTCAGGAGCTCTTCGTCGTCGATGTATGCGGGACGGGTGTGGGCGATGAGGTCGATGCGCACGACGACTTCTCGAGCGATGTAGACGTGGCGTCCTTCGACGGTGAGGACTTCGATGGACGTTGGTGTGCGGGACATCATGCGTCCTCGAACCCATGGTTCGTCGCCCTCGGGGATGGAGCGCACGTCAAGCAGCACTTCGACGATGTCGTCTCGGCGGAGGCCGTGGCGCCGGTCAAAGAGGTCACCAGAGGCCACACTCAAGTGCTCCTTTAGGTCAGGGGAACCCAGGTCTTCCCACAATGGCGTGGCCCAATCTGGGAGAGTGATGGTGGTCTTTTTCTTCGCCATGGCCAAGCCTCAGCGTCCGGACTTCTTGAACCCTACAATGGGGCGTGGTTTCAAATCGGGGGCGGCGGCCGTCAGGTTGGGGCTGTCCATGCGCATTGAATGGCGGAGGCTCCCCACGGTCCTTACCGAGGACGAGATGTTGGACAAGGCCTTCGGGCGTGCCAAGAAAGCGGCGGACCGAGTCGAGGATTCGAACCGCGTGTTCCGCACCAGAAAACAACTCTCCCGCATGGTGCAAACGGCGTCCGACGTGTTGTGCACCTCGCTGCTGGAGACCGTCGGGCTTTGGCCTTCCCTCGACCAGTCGCCGACCTTCGACGTGGCGATGATCGAGGCCTGCGTTGGTACCGACCAGTACCGGCATCACTTGTCCATGCTTCAGTGGGGCGCCGGGCAAATCGGTCGTATCTCAACCCAAAACGTGCGCAAGATGACCCGGACGGCTCGCATTCCACTCATGCACGACGCGCGGAAGGAAGCCTACGGGCGCATTGCCTCGGTGATGGGTCGTGTTGGACCGAGTCTTGTATGGCTTGGTGATGCCCGAGAGACCCTGAAGCGGCTGCCTCACCTTGACGCCATGCAACCGATCATCGTGGTGTGTGGCGCTCCAAACGTCGGAAAATCTGCCTTGATTGGGGCCCTTTCGACGGGCACCATGGAGGTCAACCACTACCCCTTCACCACCAAACAGCTCCATGTGGGCCACTTCACCCACCGTCGGTTGGCGCACCAAATGCTCGACACCCCGGGTTTGCTGGACCGGCCGATGGAGGACCGTAACGCCATTGAGCAGCAGGCCATCGCCGCCCTCGAGCACGTTGGCTCGGTCGCGCTCTTCCTGTTTGACGCGAGTGGGGCTTGCGGTACGCCGCCCGACGAGCAGCTTCATCTCTTGGAGGAGGTCAAGACCTTGCTTCCCGGAACGCCGCTTGAGGTCATCACCTCGAAGGCCGATTTGCTCAAGCCGCTGCCCGCGGCATGGGACGAGGTGAAGGCCGCCGAGCAGGCCTGGCGCGAGGCGGGCAGCGAAGGTCTGCCCGACCTGCCGCTTTTGCACGACGAAGAGGGGCGCATCACGCTTTCAGCGCTGGAAGACGTGGGCATGGACGCCCTTCGCATGCACCTTGTTCGCTTGTGTGCGGAGAAGAACGAGGTTGATCCTCTTGCGCTCCCAGAGGGCTGGCACCGCTCGGACAAGGTTTGAGTTTCAGCCTGCGGCCCGAAGCAGAATGGGTCCAATGAAGGTGAAGGCGAAAAGGCCGAAGAAGATCAACATCCACGTGCGCATCCGGCGCTCGGAGGTTTCGCGTCGTTCCAATTCTGCGACGCATTCCGAGTCCTTGCACACGCGCGGGTCTGCCTTCAGTTCGACCGGGCACTGGCAGATGCGGCAATGCGCGTGAGGCGGCATGCCTCCGCCTCGCGGCATGGATTGAGCCGCAGCGGGTTTGGCGCGGGACTTGGCTGCCTTTGCGTCGACCATGCTGTTCACCTGTTGCTGCGCACAAGGGTGCCGTCGAAGGCTTTGCCCTCCAGAGCGGCTTCCAAGCGGGACAAATCACGGCCGTCAAGGACGACAAGGTCGATTCCACCGCGCTTGGCATGTCCGACGGCGACAGGATCCACCACCGAGGAGGCACCCGGTGCCAAAGGCTCGTCGATGCCGGTGATGGCTGCAAGTTCGTCGATGGTCATCTCGCTGAAGGCTTGCGCGTTCTCGTTTTCGCGTGGGTCAGCGTCGTAGACGCGGTCGACGTTGGTCGCGATGATGCACGTCGAGGCGCCCGCGGCACGGGCGAGTTCGACGGCCACGGCATCCGTCGTGTGGCCGGGCACGGTGCCGCCCATCACAATCACGTGGTGCGCATCGAGCAATGCGGCTGCTTCGTCCACGGTCGTAGGTACCGCCGACGCCACGTCCAAGCCCACATCAAGAAGCACCTGCTGCAGCACTGTGGCGTTGAGGCGCGTGCCAGCGATGCCGACCTCGTCAAGGGCCGAACGGTCTGTAAGCACGCTGGAAGCCAAAGCAATGCCTTCCCGGGCCGGGGCGCCGCCGCCAACGACCAAGCCGAGGCGGCGTCCTTCGCCTTCCATGCTGAGAACGACCTGACGAAGCCGGCCGAACCAACGCGCGCGGTCTTCTTGCGCCTCCGGGCGGAGGGTGCTTCCTCCGAGGGCGACAATGAAGGTCCGAGCCATCGGCTCCCACTCTGGCCCTCGTCCCTTCATCCTATCCCACGCCCAAGGGTTGAAGCGTCCTCGTTCGGGCCTCGGTGTACGGGGGGACGGTCATGGTCGATGATGCTGAACTGGCCGCCCGCCGCGTGCGCCTCAAGATGGCGCTGGAGGACTTGCGCGAGATGCGAGGTTTTGGCACCGAATTGGTGACGCTGATCATCCCTCCTGACCGGCACATTTCGGATGCTCGCTCGATGCTTCAGGTTGAGCACGGCCAAGCGGCCAACATCAAATCGAAAGGGACGCGAAAGAACGTGCAAGGGGCCATCGAATCCGCCATCTCCACGTTGAATCGCTTCAAAACGGCAGGCGATCACGGCTTGGCGATATTCGTCGGATCCGTGGTCATCGGGAACAACAAATCCCGGATGGTCAACATTGTCGTGGAAGATCCGCCACAGCCCCTGTTGTCCTTCCGTTACCGCTGTGATTCCAGCTTCGAACTCTCGCAGTTGGAAGACATGCTGATCGACAAGAAGTCCTACGGTCTGTTCGTCATCGACCGCTCTGAAGCGGCCTACGGCATCGCCAGCGGCAAGCGTATCCACGTTCAGGAGCATCTGGTCTCCAACATCATGGGCAAGCACCGCCAAGGAGGGCAGTCCGCTCAGCGTTTCGAGCGCCTCATCGAAGAAGCCGCGCACAATTTCTTCAAGCGGGCCACGGAACACGCGAGCGACTACTGGTTGACGGAATTGGAGAACATACAAGCGATCATCATCGGTGGACCCGGTGCCACCAAGGACTACGTCGTCAAACAGGAATACTTCCACCATGAGATCACCAAGAAAATTGCCGCTACCACCTTCGACGTGGGCTATTCAAACGAATCGGGGATCCGTGAACTCGTTGACAACGCGGGCAACCTGATGCAGGAAATTGAGCTTGATTCCGAGCGGGAAGTCATGAACGCCTTCCTTTCAGAACTCGTCAAGGCCAGCCCAAAAGCCACCTATGGCGAGCGCATGATTGGAGAGGCCTTGAACGCGGGCGCCGTGGACCGATTGCTCATTTCAGAGAGCCTGCGAAAGAACATCACGGACCTGTCTTGCGACAGCTGCAAGCACACCTGGACCGAGACGGTGGACCGCCATGAGAGCATGCCCTCATGCCCCTCATGCGACCATCACAAGGTGACCGTGGTCGAGGAACGGCCGCTCATCGATGACCTCATCACGTCGGCTTCCCAAAGCAACACCACTGTGGTCTATATTTCCGTGGATACCGAGGAAGGCGCCCAACTCTACGAAGGCTTTGGGGGCCTGGCCGCGCTGTTGCGCTATCCGATGATGTGAGGTGAGACCATGCAGATCCTCCTCGATGCCGTGGCCGACGACCTGCAAGCGGCCTTGGCCAGCGTCGGCGTCGAGGGCGACCTGTGGCGGCGTGTCATTGGCCCCGCCAGGGAGCGCAAGGAAGGTGACGTCGCCCTCCCTTGTTTTCCCTTCGCCAAGATGGTTGGCCGCGCTCCGGCGGACATCGCCGAAGCCGTGGCTGCGGCNATGCAAGGTCACGANGCCCTGGCCGAGNTCCGGGCCACGAACGGCTACCTCAACCTCGTCGCGAACCCTGCATGGCTGGCNGCGCAGCTCCTNGACGACGCTGGGCCCCTGAGCGNTCCCGTTGCGCCTGANGATGGNCTNGTCCTCATCGAGCACACNTCGGCCAATCCGAACGGTCCCTTNCACGTGGGCCGTGCNCGNAACGCCATCCTNGGCGATACGCTGGTCCGTCTGAACCGCTTGGCNGGNCGCANCGTCCGGGCCGAGTACTACGTTGACGACATGGGCAAGCANGTGGGCGTGCTCGCATGGGCCNTGGCCAACCTCACCGAAGCNGACGTCTCTNCNGCCNTGTCCGACCGNGGTGANGTTGACTCGACGTGGGCGAACAAACTCGACCACGCGCGTGTGCGCTGGTACCAGGCCGCACAGGCGATCCGTTCGGCTCAGGAAGGCACGCCTGAGGGACAGGCCATCGAGGACGACATCGGTCGCATGGTGCACGCCAGCGAGCACGGCGACGAGGCCGTGCTCGAGGCCTTCGAAGCCGCCTACACGCCGGTGCTCGAAGGCATGCTGGAAACCCTTGGGCGGCTCGGTATCACCTTTGATGCGTTCACCAAGGAATCCACCTTCGTGGTCGACGGCTCGGTGGCCGACATCATGGACCGCTTGGCCACCCTCGACATCCACGGTGAAGCGGACAACGGAGCCCGCTTCCTTGATCTTGGCCAGCGCGGCTTGAAGGGCAAGACGGAATTCTTCTATCGACGTGGAGACGGCTCCTCTCTGTACGCCACACGCGACCTTGCCTACCACCGCTGGAAGTGGACGCAAGCCGACCGCTTGCTCAACGTGCTCGGTGAAGACCACCGCTTGCAGGCCAAGCAAGTGGGGTTGACCCTCAACGAATTGGGCGCTGAGGCGCCTGAGGTCGTGTTCTATAGCTTCATCAAACTGCCTGAAGGCAAGATGAGCACCCGGCGCGGAAACGTCGTGTTCATGGACGATTTGCTTGAGGAAGCGAAGGCCCAAGCGGCCAGCGTCGTGCGCGACCTTCGTCCGGAGTACGACGAGGCGCAGATCGATGCCATCGCTGAAGCGGTGGCCACCTCAGCGGTCCGTTTCAACATCATCAAGGTCAGTCCAGAGAAGGGGTTCACCTTCACTTGGGAAGAAGCGCTGAGCTTCGAAGGGGGCTCTGCGCCCTTCGCCATGTATGCGCACACGCGCGCTTGCAGCATCGCGAGGAACCTTGAGGCGGCCGAGCCGGCCACCGAGGCGCCGTCCTTCGAGGGCGAGATGCCCGAGGGTTTGGTGGACCTCCTCCGCGTGCTCGCCGTCCACCCTGATGTCTTGCGCAAGGCTGTACAGCAGCACAAGCCGCACCTCTTCGCCCTGCACATGCTGGATATGGCCAACGCGTACAACGGCTTCTACCGCGACTGTCCGGTCATCGTTGATGGTCGCGCGCATGCCCTGCATGCTGCGGTCAGTGAGCGTGCGCGCAAGGTGCTTCACGCGGGCTTGACCGGCCTTGGGCTGGTGCCGCTGGAGCGCATGTGATTCGGACGAGTCCCGGCACGTTCCGCAGGTGTTCGGCAGGTCACGGACCGCAGGCCGCCACGGTTTTGTCGGGTCAGCCTTTTTGTCCGCTCTGCGAAGGCGCGGGCCATGGACGGCCGCGAGAAGGCGCTGCAAGCGCTCAGCCTCGTGGCCATCGTGGTGCTCACGGCCGTGGTCTTCGACTTGGTCGGTGAACCGGACGCAGACCCTGAGGTCGTCTACGTGCTGGTCGACAACCGCATCCTGATCGAGGAGAACGCCACGGTCGTCGAACTCGACCGAAGTGAAGTGGCCCGCATTGCCTCGTTCAACATCAAGGTGTTCGGTGATACGAAGATGAGCAACGCGACGGTGGTCGCCGAGTTGGTGGGCCTCTTCCAAGCCTATGACATGGTGGCGGTGCAGGAGATCAAGGACATCGACGAGGAGGTGCCCTATCTCTTCCTGGACGAATTGAACGGCATCGCAGGGCAAGACAACGTCAGCAACCAGACCCAGAACTGGAGCATGGTGCTCTCCGAGCGCAGCGGCCAGCAGGAGGACGACAAGAACTCGCAGGAGCAGTACGCCTACTACTACCGGCCCACGGTGTTCAGGTCGCTGGACAACGGCACCCTGTACGACGACAGCACGAACGATTCCTTCCAGCGTGAGCCCTTCATGGCCTCTTTCATGCTCTTGGACCCCACAGGCGCGGACACCGGAACGGACCTGGTCATCGTCAACGTTCACACCAAGCCGACCCTAGCGGTCGAGGAGATGAGCGCCCTCGGTGAGGTGCACGCGTGGGGCCAAGCCAACTATTCCAACGACGACGATTACGTCATTCTGGGCGACTTCAACGGGGATTGCTCCTACGCGTCCTACAACGAACTCATCGAGCTCTCCATCGCCTCGGAGAATTACACGTGGCTGATCCCCGATGATGCCGACACCACGGTGAGCAATTCACGTTGCGCCTACGACCGGATCGTTGCCGCGAGCACCTTAGACGAACGTCTGACGGGAAATTGGGGCATCGATGAACGCATCAGCAGCGGCGCGGTGTCGGACCACAAGCCGGTGTGGTTTGACGTGCAACGCACCTGAGCCAACGTCCGTTCAGGCCTTTGTTCTCGGTGAACACAAGGGTGTCAAAGCGACGTCAGCCCCAAGTCATTCCAAAGTGGATAAAGAATCCGATGACGAAAAGAACGATCCCAACCGAAAATGACTTCGATTTCGGAACCGCCAATCCAAGCAGTACCAACACAAAGACACTCGTGTACATAAAATCCGCAGAGAGACTGATCAAGGCCTCTGTTTTGTCATAATCTTCGTAGGATTCTAGTTCAATTTCCACAGATGATTTTTCTGTGATTTCTACACCTTCCTCAACAGCGATGGAAACAGGACTTCCCTTTTCGAGGTGGACAAACATCGTTGTGCTGTTCGTGGTTGTGCAATCACTACCGTAGTACACCGTTTCGCATGTGGTCTCCAGCGAGATAAGTTTGATCCATTCTTTGTTCTTGAACTGTTCATTTTTTTCACAATTGAATATACCCTCGCAACTGAATGAGAAAGAATATTTCTGCAGGGTCCTTGAACCGTTGTTGCTGAAGGAAAAACGAGCGTCAGTGGCCTTGCTGATCCACTCATCCTCACTCCAAAAATCATCTTCAAATTGCCAACTTCTGCTGACCATCTCCCATTGGTAAATGAGATATTTCGTTCCATTTATGCTGTGCTGATCCACTCTTCCGAGATATTCGCTGTACAGCCTTTCTCTGCGGTCTTCTCCGGTGTCCGATGAATGCTGGATCCAATTGCTGATTGGATGGAGCACCATTGGAACAACGAGCAAACCCAGAATGAACAGGAGAACGACTCGTTCTGTCCCTGAGAACCCCTTCTGTTTGGCTGTGGATTGTTGATGTTCTGCACTGGTGTTGTCAACTTCAGTTGACGATTCCAGACTCACTTCTCCCACGAACACTGGAATAAGACCTATTTCATAGTTGATTTGAAGAAATTTAGGTCATTGTACCTGATTGGCAGCACATGGTCTCCGTATCGCGCCTTTCAGATTGTTGCGGCTCAACCGTTGG
>PCBQ01000015.1 GCA_002731395.1 Methanobacteriota archaeon | reverse complement strand
CGCACAGTGAAGCTACAACGTGAAGATTTATGAAGAGTCCAGTCTGATTTCAACCAAGCAGATTGAGGACTGCAAGGCGCCAATACGGCCTTTCCTTTATACAAATTGATGCTCTTGTACCGCGAGTGTTGCCGAAGTCTCTTTGTTTGCGACGGCATGGTTTGTTCATGCGCGTGTGGATGGTGACCGCCATTCTGCTGGCCGTCGCGCTCGCACCGGTCATGGATACAACGGTCGAATTGGGCGATGTTTCGCACGACGTCCAGCCTTCCAGCCCGCTGCAGGCCACCGTTTCCCCCAGCACGGGCTGGACCGCCGGCGGCCAAGAGATCACCATCACCGGCAGCGGTTTCCTCGACTTGGCGGACAGGAACGTGACCGACGACGGGCAGACCCACCAATGGGCGCAGACGACGGCGGATTACAGCGATGAAGCAGGTCGATGGAATGCCGTGGCCGTGGATTCAAACGGCCATGTCCACGTGGTTCACATCAAGGACACCAGTTACCAGCTCCGGTACAGCGTCTATGATGGGACGAGTTGGAGTTCCACGGGAATCAAAAATTGCGGGAAGACGTACTGCTGGGACGTTCACATGGTCATCGACGGCAACGATGAACTTCACGTCGCATACACGACCTACACCAGTTCGCGTGAGACACTGGAATACATGCACTATGACGGCACCACGTGGACCAGCACTGAGGTCACCCCAAGCGCCCTGTTCGGTCCGGTTGGGATTGCCGTCGATTCGAACAATCATCCCCACATCTCCTATGCGGCCAACGGGCAATACTGCGGCAATGGCCTTCGCCTTGCTTCGCATGACGGAACCGGTTGGTCGAGTCAAGGGGTCGATCTCGGCAGCAACCGAGGTTGTGAATCGGCCATCCTCATCGACGGGAACGACCACGTCTACATCGCCTACCAGGACCGCAGTGCATCGAAATTGAAGATCATCACGGACAAAAACGGTCAATGGGACGATTACACCGTCAACACGGGAAGCCATCCAAGCGACATTTACCCCGGCTACATGACCTCGATGGCCATGGACGCACAAGGCAAGTTTCACATCGCCCATTTTGAGGAGCAAGACGACGATTTGCGGTATTCCACCGGCGCTCCAGGCGGGCCGTGGACCACCACCGTTGTCGATGCCTCGGGGCACACTGGGCGCGACCCCTCCATCGCCGTTGACGCGGCGGACCGACCTCACATCGTGTACCACACGTGGAACGGTCAGAACCTGAAATACGCCACACTCGATTCGCCCACGGCCAACTGGGCCGTCAGCACCCTCGCGAGCACGGGCGATCTGGGAGAGGGGAACGCCATCGTCATCGATGCGGACGGCACCATGCACGTTCCGTTCAACGACGCAACAACCGGTTACATGGAGTACATGTCGAAATCCACGGGGCTGAGCATCACACAGGAGGTCACAATCGAGTTCGGCCAGCTTGGCGCCGTGACGGGTGACGTGGTCAACGACACGACGGTCCACGTGACCACGCCAAGCGTCGCCTCGGCAGGCGTGGTGGACCTTACGCTGGTTGACCAGAACGGGGACGAACACTTGCTGTCCTCCTCTTTCGAGTTCATCGATCAGAACGACCTCGACGGCGACGGCGTGCAAAACGCCGACGACGGTTGTCCCAACGATGCGGGCACTTCCACACAGGATCTGGACGGCTGTCCTGACGACGACGGCGACGGCTACAGCAACGCCGGCGACGCCTTCCCCAACAACGCCAACGAGTGGGAGGACAGCGACGGCGATGGTGTGGGCAACAACGCCGACGCCTTCCCCGACGACCCCACCGAGACCTTCGACAGCGACGGTGACGGCGTGGGCGACAACAGCGACCAATTTCCCTTCAACGCCTTCGAGACCTTCGATTCCGACGGCGACGGCGTGGGCGACAACGGTGACGCCTTCCCAAACGATGCCTCCGAGTCTGCCGATACCGACAGCGACGGCGTCGGTGACAACGCCGACGCCTTCCCAACGAACGCCTTTGAGCAGTACGATTCCGACGGAGACGGTGTTGGTGACAACACGGACGCCTTCCCGAACGATGCGAGCGAGTCCGCAGATTCCGACGGTGACGGCGTGGGCGACAACGCCGATGCCTTCCCGAACGACGCGAGCGAATCCGTGGATTCTGACGGTGACGGCGTGGGCGACAACGCCGATGCCTATCCCAACGACGCCAACGAATCGCTCGATTCGGACGGCGACGGTATTGGCGACGGGTCCGATCAGTGCCCAGGGACCACGAGTGGCGCCGCGGTTGACGCCAGCGGATGCCTGAGCGACGGCGATCAAGACGGCGTTCCCGACGTCGACGACCAATGTCCGGAGGTGGATGCCTCGGCCCTTGACGAGAACGGTGACGGATGCTTGGACGACGACGACGGTGATGGAGTGCTCAATCCTCAGGACGACTGTCCGTCCACAGAAGCCGGAGATGAGGTCTCCGAACAAGGCTGCAGCGAAGCCCAAATGAGGCTCTTGGACGAGGATTCCGACGGCGTGTCGGACTTCGAAGACGTCTGCCCGTACACGCCTCTAAACACCGTCGTTGACGCCGTGGGCTGCGTACAAGTGATCGAAGAGAACAACGAGGACGACGCCACCTCAGGGCTTGCTTCCCTGTTTGCGGGGCAGAACGACCCGGTGCGGACCACCGTGGGCATTGGCGCCATCCTGCTGGCCCTGTTCAGCCTGCTGCAAACGAACGCCGTGGCGGCGATGCTTCCCGAGACCTTCCGTTGGGTGCAGGTGCTTCGCAGGAACTCGAAACTCACCGAAGAAGAGCGTGAGGAGTTGCGCTACTTGCAGTCCATCACGCAAGCCTACCACCACCTCCCACAGGAGTTTGCCGACGAACTCGATCAACTGAAGGCCGACCTCACGGGCCGCTACACGAACAACGAGATCACCAAAGAGACCAGGGAGAAGTTGTTCACCCTCATCGAGGACCTGCGCGGTTCAACGCCGGAGGAATTGTACCGCATCGCTCACAACGAAGCCTACTTCGGTCTTGCCGGCGCCGTTGATTCAGAAAACAGGACGAGGTTGCTTCAGGAGAAACTGGCCATGAGCGACGAGGGCGTGAGCACCGTCGCCACAACACACCCCATTGCAGGGCAAACGTCGTTGGTGAATGAGCCACCGGTGTCCGAAGCCGGCGTGGTGAGGGACGACGGTTACGAATGGATTCAGTGGCCTCCTGGTCATGCCGATTGGTGGTACAGGGCCGCTCATTCGAACGACCTGTGGCAAAAGTGGCAATGATTACTGGAGCACCGGATCGTTGCGGTGCTCTCGCGACACGACCGTTGCCGAGCACCTGACTTCGCGCGTGTGGATTTGCTCAAATCATCACATGTTTCAAAATCGGGCACTTCTTCGCCGAACCGTAAGCCATGGCCGACGAAAATTACGAGACGATCAACACGCTTTCCCCCATTGCGTCGTTTGTTCATCTTTCGCTCGGAGTGATGGCCCTCATTCTTGTCAGTCGAGCCAAAGAGAGGGAATGGAACGAGCGGCTGGCCGGATACACCATCTCGTGGATCCTGATTTTCCTCGGTTTGCAGTACCTGTTCGTGTCCGTTCTTGAGTACAGGGTGACGACACGAGCCACGGGCGTCTACAACAACTACGGGGATGAAGTGTTCTACACCTTCCTGACCTACGCTCAACGATCATTTGAGTGCGGGTACACCATTGGCCTCGCGGTCCTTCCCTTGGTGTACCCGTTCCCGTTGATTCAGCGCAAGTCGGTCGCGAAAATCCTCGGCATCTCTGTTCTCGTTCTGGGGATGATCATGATTCCGTTCGACATCTTCACAGAATTCTCGTACAGGAACGTCAGAAACCTCCCGTGGTTGGTCGGATATGTCGTGTGGACGGCCATCTACGTGAGGTTCCTGTTTGGCGAGATGCTCAAAGGCGAAAGCGACTCGAGGAACGTCTCCTCTGTTGCGGCCTTGCTCCTGTTGGCATGGAACGGGAAATTCTTCATGTTCTGGTTGATTCAACTTTCAGGCCAATCCAACATCTACCGGGGGAGGTTCATGGTCGAGGATTTCATCGATCAGACCAGAATCAGCGGTGCTGCAGAGGTTGGCTTGGAGGCCATCATGTGTGCGTCTTTCCTGACGCTGTTCCTTGGGGAAATGTGGAGGGCCTACAAGAAGGGGTCGAGCGGGATTGCCTACATCACCGGTGGACTGTTTGGCCTGGGCGTCATTTGGTACCTTCTCACCCTCGTCTACATGGACAACATCACGTCTTGCGTGGAGCGGTCGTGCGATCTTCTCAGTGTCGCTTGGATTAATTTCTACGTCGTGACCTTCCAGTCCATGCTGTACATTGGCGTGCCTCTTTTGGTCATGTATGTCATGCTGAAATACAACATTGTCGAAACGGATTCTGGCACGGGGCGAATCATTGGCAGGACCACAGGCTTGCTTCTCATCCTCGTGACCAGCTCCACGCTGATTGAGTTGATTCAGCTGATTCTCCCGGTTCCTGAGATGATCACGTCTGCGGTCTTTGCCGCAGGCGTGGTGGCCTTCATCGGATGGGAAGAGAAATTCATGAGTCAATTGACGTCTGAGAGCAAGAGCATCTCCGAATCGATTCGGATGGTCGCCACCTTGCCCAGATTCAACATCGCGGAAAGTGAGTACAGGTTCTTCTCCATGTCGATGATGGTGCTGTGCGTCTATGCCTTCGTCATCTCGTACCTTTTCGACGTGATAGGTATTCATCAGTAGGGGTTGACATGGGCGAGGAAAACGCGATGAACGACGAGGAAAACAGGGGTCTGGTTGACACGGCCTCTGATTTGTTTCAAATCCGTGAAGCGAACGTGGCGATGGCCATTTTTGCTGTCTTTACGGTGATTGTGTGCGCCATCAACATGCAAGGGTGGCTCTCCGTGGAATACCACAAGGGACTGGACGCCATCACACAGAAATCATGGGTGATCGAGTTCGACAAAACAACGACCAGCACTGAGTTTCAGGACGTCTGGCAGGACGAAGAAAGTCGGATCGTGGAGTTTCGCATGGACGACAGTGCGCTGGTGCCGCAGGCCGGGTACGCCGTTGGCATGATCAACATCACCATCTCTCCGGACACCGTCGATGGAGCGAACATCGCCGACCCAGTGGGACAATGCGACGCGATTTCAGCGAGCGTGCTCGTCAACGAGTTGACGGCTCAATGGGAATCAGAACGGAACGTGCTCTCTGCTTCAGACAGCAGCTGCGAGGACATTGTGTTGTCCATTGTGGTGTACCCATCGTACGAAGGCGAGACCCTCGTTGTGCCCGGTGTTAACGCCTACCAAGTCTTGCAACCATGGAGCAGCCTCGGATGGGGCGAGGGCGTTCTCGAAGTTCAGGTNGATTTGGACGTCAATACGGCTGAGCCTGGCCCCCTTGCAACCGATGATGACGAGGAAATCACCATCACCGTCGAAGNCTTCNGNTTCATCGCCGAGGCATCCATGCAACCGTAGCACGACCTGCACGGCACGACATGACAGGGCNGCTGCAGCGGTGACACAAGATGCAGTGCTTTCGGGCACACACGGATGATTGAAATCATCCATGGCTNTGCACCAAACATGAGTTGCCGTGTCTTCGTGAAATTCGTCTCCGATCCTGAAACCGATCCCANCAAGGCCGTCGTCGGCCTTGCTTGTGCCGCGCAGGCCGTCACCGACGGGCATGACGTGGACGTGTTCTTTGCTGCGGCTTCCACGCGCATGCTCGTACCAGGTTACCTCGAGGGCCTTGCGGAGCGGCTGGGTGCGCCTCCAGCCATGGCGCAGGGCTTCATCCAGACGCTGATCAACGGCGCCCGATGGCACTGTTCCTTCAACTCGCTCAAAGCCACTGCTGACATTGAAGAGGGTCAGGGCGGGATTATTGTGCCTGACGAGGCCATTGCGTGGAGCGGCCCGCCGGGCGTCATCGCTCTGGCCACCGCAGCGGATACCGTGCTGTGCTACTGAGCGGCACGCATTGGCGCTTCTTTGACAACCCAAGAGTCGATTCGTTCCACGGGTTTTGCAAGGAGGCGCCCCGCTTCAGACGAGCGAGTCGAATGTTCAAATTTTTGATTTTTAGGTTGCCCTAAACTTATGTGCTGCAACCTTCCCTGAGTGGTTATGGCGGCCTGTTCATCCTGTGGCGTTCACCCTCCCGCCGGTTTTTCTTTCTGTCCTGACTGTGCGTGGGACATGCTCAATACGGTTGAGCAGGGCGGAAGGCAAGCTTGCTCAGGACATTGTGGAAACTGCGCAAAAACCACAACAAGCGGTGACGGGTATTTCGACCAGTTCGAGGGAAGCGGGTTGTCCCCAAAGATGATCGCCAAAGGACCGAAGAAAAAATGCTGCGGTAAATGCCGAGATAGGAAGCCCAAGACCTGCAGCAGGTGCCCAACCATACTCGAAGCCATGGGTCATGATCCCGAGGAGTTTCGGGCCGCCGTCAAGCGACGCTCAGTCTATGCACCATGATGGCGCCCTGCCAACGTTTTGCTCTGCGAAGTCCACGTAAGCAGGAATGTTGCTCACTTCGTTTGCATCGATGAGAAGAATGCATGTGTCAGGGGGGCTCTCCGCCTCGCCGTTGACGGTAAGTGACGTCCACCTGAGCCACATGTACGCCCCGTCGTCCTCAATGGAGACGCGGCCGCTTTGTGCGAACGCAGTGGTCGAATCGCCTTGACGTGGTTGATCCACCCACACGACCTCCAGAATGTTGCCGTCAAGGCTCCATTCAGCCTCATATCCGCTTCGGTCGAGGTATTCGCCCTGACCGGCAAAGGTGATGATCTCACCATCGGCCTTCATCCAATCGCCCTCCAATGGGCTCAGTTGAGCAGGAATCTGCATGGCGAGAGCGGCCAGCAAGAGCACAGCCACCAAACCAACAGCGGCCATAACTTTCTGGCGGTGTTCAACGATGGTGTCTCGCATGGCCTCTGCAAGCAGGATGCTTTCCGCAACGAGGTGTTCGAGGCGGAATCCCCCTTCGTGATAGATGGGCCATTCGTTCATGTCCTCATCGAGAAAGGCCGAAGGTGGGGGTGGTTCAGGGAGCCGGTCTGTAAAGTCGGGGTAATACTTCTGCGTGTAGGCGAGGGCGTCTTCCTTCGGGTACCCCTTCTTGAGGAGGTTCTCGAAGTACGCGCGCTCCTCAGACATGCTGTTCCCTCACTCGGTGCTGGTCTCCTCTGTTTCGCCGGTGTTCCAGTGGAGAAAACCGCTGGTGGCCAACAGGCCCCACAACAACAGCGGTGGAGCCAGTTCGATGTTGAGCTGGAATTTGTAGACAAAGGGCGGTGAGAGTTCAGCGGTCAGCTGGAAGTCTCCGCCTTCAGAGATGAGGCTCAGCATCAGGATCCAAGAGAACACGGCTGCACCGACTACGGCCGTCATTCTGGCCATGGGCGCGTCCTGGGTGAAGACGTAGATGCTGATCAGCACCACAGCAATCACAAGCCCATACGAGGCTGAAATGAATTCATCCGATCCGGGTTCTGCTTGCATCATCGGCACAAGTGAGCCAAACAAGGTATGGGAGACGGCGACAATCAGCAACCAAACGCTTGGGTTCAGGATGCTTCTTACATTTGCGTCAAGGATTTTTTTGGCGGCGTTCATGCTTCCACCTCTTGGTTCTCTTCGTTGATGTCCACGGTTTGCTTGTCTTCTGGACGCGTGGTTGAGTTGGTCTTCAGGAAGCGTTGGGCAAGCAACACGAGGCTGATGCTGATCGTCGAAGACAGAAGCAGGAGGACAATCAGGTTCGACGCATTCAACGTCATGCTTTGCTCGCCCTGTGGGGCGTCCACGTTCGAGCCATCCTCCCCGGCCTGTTCCTCGCTGCTGGGAATCCCAGCGAACCTTGGATAGCGGTCGAAGACGTCGAGGAAACCGTCATTGTCGTCGTCCATGTCACGGTTGTCACCGATGCCATCACCGTCGTAATCCGAGCTCTCTGAGGCGTTGAGAGGGAAGGCGTCGATGATGTCCGGCGTACCGTCGTTGTCGTCGTCAAGGTCCACCGAATCTGCCATTCCGTCTCCGTCGTGGTCTTCGCTGTAGGTTGCATCACGCGGGAAATCGTCGTCTTGGTCAAGGATGCCGTCGTTGTCATCATCGCTGTCCGCGTTGTCGCCGATGCCGTCCAAGTCGTTGTCCGACCATTCACTTGCGTTGAAGGGGAAGGCGTCGTTCTCATCGAGCACACCGTCGTTGTCATCGTCGGTGTCCGCGTTGTCACCGACCGCATCGCCATCGAAATTGGCGGTCTCGGACGGGTCTTTCGGGAAGGCATCGAGCTCGTCGTTGACGCCGTCGTTGTCGTCGTCCAGGTCCTCATCGTCGGGGTAACCATCACCGTCGTGATCCGCCCTTTGCACGTTCTCGTTGTCAAACGTCTGGTCTTCATCGTCGTTGACGCCGTCGTTGTCATCGTCGTTGTCGGCGTTGTCCCCGACCCCGTCTCCGTCGGCATCGTTGGATTCGTTCGGATCCAGAGGGAAGGCGTCCTGATCATCGGCCACGCCGTCGTTGTCGTCGTCCCGGTCGGCGTTGTCGCCGAGGCCATCACCGTCGTGGTCCGACCACTCCGTGGCGTCGTAAGGAAAGGCGTCATAGGCGTCTTCAACGCCGTCGTTGTCGTCGTCCGTGTCTGCGTTGTCTCCGACGCTATCGCCGTCGAAGTTGTATTGCTCATTCGGGTCGTTTGGGTAAGCGTCGTTGTCGTCCACCACGCCGTCGTTGTCATCGTCGTTGTCGGCGTTGTCGCCCACGCCGTCGTTGTCGCTGTCGGTCGTTTCGTTTGCATCGAGAGGGAAGGCATCGGCGTTGTCGTTCACGCCATCGTTGTCGTCGTCGTCGTCGAGATTGTCGTTCGTTCCGTCGTTGTCGGTGTCCACGCCGCTGGAGCCTCCACCGCCACCTCCGTTGCCGGGGGTGCCGCCGCCGTTATCATCGTCGTCGTCATCGTC
>PCBQ01000014.1 GCA_002731395.1 Methanobacteriota archaeon | reverse complement strand
CCTTGGCGAGGACAACTACCGCTGCATCCTCGACCACAAGGGCCGTCTTCGCTACCGCCCCATCCCCGCGTCTGACGCGGCGTGGAAGGTCTGCCGAGTCGAAGGCAAGACCACCGTCAAGGGCGGCAAGACCCAGGTCAACTTGCATGATGGCCGCAACATCCTCGTTGACGATGCTTCGCAATATGCGACGCACGACGCCGTGCGCATTTCCCTTCCCGAACAAGAGGTGCTTGAGCACATCGTCTTCGCAGAAGGCACGCGCTGCTTCCTCATCGGTGGTGTGCACGTTGGCAGCTTTGCTGACGTGAAGGAGTACATCGTCAAGCGCTCCAGCATGCCCAATGAAGTTCAGTTTGATGACTTTGGCACCACCGTCGGCAACGTGTTTGCCGTTGGTTCCGCAGACTTGCCGACCACGGAGGTGGCTGCGTGAGCGAGTCCGCCAACCCCATGATGCAGCCACGCATCACCAAGGTCGCCGTCAACATCGGCGTCGGCGAAGGTGGAAACAGGTTGCTCAACGCCGAGAAGGTGCTCGAACTTGTGACGGGCGTCCGCCCGCAGCGCACGCTTGGCCGCATCCAGAACCGTGACCTGAAGGTCCGCCAGGGCGCACCTATCGGCTGCAAAGTGACCATGCGTGACCAAGAGAGCATCATGGCTTTCCTCAAGGACGCTTTCTGGGTCCGTGAGAACACCATCCCAGCATGGAACTTTGACCGCTCTGGTAACCTGTCCTTTGGTATCCGTGACTACACGGATTTCCCCGAGCAAAAGTACGACCCGGAGATCGGTATCTTCGGCATGGACATCACCGTGGTGCTCGAGCGCCCCGGCCACCGCGTCTCACGACGCCGCCGCCACAAGGCGAAGGTCGGACAGCAGCACCGCGTCACCACGGACGAGGCTCGCGCCTGGTTCAAGGAGACCTTCGGGTTGACCATCATGGAGGAGTGAGTAAGATGGCACGAGATCATGGAGAACGCATTGGTCGAACCAACGGTTGCCGCCGCTGCGGCCGCCGCCGTGGATTGATTCGCCGACACGGGCTGCGCCTTTGCCGCCAGTGTTTCCGAGACGTGGGGCCTGAAATCGGCTTCAGGAAGTTGAACTGAGGAGGGGGATGAACGATGCAATTTGATCCGCTGAACGACGCACTGGTCAAGATTCACAACGCTGAACAGGCCGGTAAAATGACCGTTGACCTTTCCCCGGCTTCCAAGCTGCTTGGCAACGTCCTTTCCATCATGCAAAAGGCCGGCTATGTCGGCGAGTACGAGCGCGAAGAGGACGGCCGTGGCGGCCATTACGCGGTGCAACTGCGTGGGGCGATCAACCGCTGTGGCACCGTCAAGCCACGCCACAGCGTGCGTCGCCAGGAGTACGAGCAGTGGGAGTCCCGTTACCTGCCCGCCCAGGATTTCGGGCTCCTCATCCTCTCGACCAGTTCCGGTGTGATGAACCACTATGAAGCCAAGGACGCCCGCATTGGTGGGAAACTCTTGGCTTTCGTGTATTGAGGTGAGACCATGGTGAAGATTGACCGAATTGAACACACCATTGACCTGCCTGAAGGCGTCACTGCAACCATTGAGGGCACAGTGTTGACTCTCAAGGGTTCGAAAGGCGAACTTTCCCGTGAATTCCAGAGCAGCCGAGTGGACCTCTTGCAGGACGGCGCGGGTCTTCTGGTGCGCACCGACTTGCCCCGTCGCAAGGACAAGGCCCTCGCCGGCACTTGGCAGGCTCACATCAAGAACATGGTAAAGGGCGTCACTGAGGGCTTTTCGTACACCCTGCGCTGCTTCTATTCTCACTTCCCGATGACCATGAAGGTCGAAGGTTCTGAATTCGTCGTAAACAACTACTTTGGTGAGCGCGTGCCTCGTCGCGCGGCGATCCTCAGCGGCGTTGACGTGCGCGTGGAGAACAAGACCGACGTCATCGTGAGCGGCATTGACAAGGAAGCGGTCGGCCAAACCGCTGCCAACATCGAGCGCTGCACCACGGTGAAGAACCGCGACCGCCGCGTCTTCCAAGACGGTATCTACCGCGTTGCCAAGGAGTGATCAAGATGTCCGACGATTTCAGCAGCATGACTGTCGCGCAACTCAAGGAGTTGCTCAAGGAACGCGACCTCCCGGTCTCTGGGAACAAAAAGGACCTCATCGCTCGCCTCGAAGGCGCCGACGAGGCCCCCGCTCCAACCGAGGAGGCCCCAGACGCCACCGAGGCTCCCGAGGCCAAGGACGACGCTTGGGACGACGAGGATTGGGACGACGAGGGCGAGGGCGAGCTCCACACCGCTCGCCAAAAGCCGGTGCTCGACGACGCCACCCGTGAGGCGCTTGCCTTGCGGGCCGCTCAAAAGGCCAAGACGCCCACGTTCCGTCGAACCGAATGGTTCCGCTACGCCCGCCTGTCCCGCTCCGGATGGCGGAAGCCAAAGGGCATGGACAACAAGCAACGTCGCAATTTCAAGTACCGAGGATCGCTCGTCCGCGTCGGTCACGGTAAAGTCGCGGCCGCACGCGGTCTCCACCCCAGCGGATTCTCTGAGGTGATGGTTCACAACGTGGCCGACCTCGACGCCATCAACCCCGCCGTCGAAGCCGCACGTGTCGGCTCCGCTGTTGGCGGACGAAAGCGCGCTTCCATTCACGCCCGTGCTGATGAACTCGGCATCCGCGTGCTCAACCGCCGGAGGGATGCCTGATGCAGTTGACCAATCAAAAGCGACTTGCCGCCAAAATTCTCGGATGTGGCGTCCACCGCGTGTGGATCAACTCGGACTACATCGACATGGTTGCGAGCGCCGTCCAGACCGAGGACATCCGCGAATTCATCGACCAGGGCATCATCAAGGCCAAGCCTGTGAAGGGAACCTCTCGTGCTCGTGCCCGCGTGCGTCTGGAGCAGAAGCGCAAGGGTCGCCGCAAAGGTCAGGGGAAGCGTCAGGGTACCGCGAACGCTCGAAACCCGCGCAAGAACCGCTGGATGCGAACCATCCGCGCCCAGCGCCGCGTCCTCAAGGACCTCCGCACTGAAGGCACCCTTGACGCCAACACCTACCGCCATTACTACCTCAAGGCAAAGGGCGGTTCTTACCGATCCATTGCGCACATGCGCACCCAGATGGGCGTCGAAGGCGTCCAGTTCAAGGAGAGTGAGGCCTGATGCAGCACACACGTCGTCGTACAATTTTCCGCCGCCGTTTGTCGGCCACCACCGACTACCGCCGCCGACTCCGCCTGCTCAAGAGCGGGATGCCCCGCGCGGTCGTTCGGATCTCCAACACGCGCACCACCGCTCAAATCACCTCATACCACAAGGACGGGGATGTGGTTGTCGCCACCGTGACGGGAAGCGACCTTTCCTCGCGTTATGGATGGCCCGAGGACCTCTCCAAGAAGTCCGTCCCCGCCTCCTACCTCGTCGGCTTTGCCCTTGGCAAGGCGGCCCTCGCCGCCGGTCACGACGAAGCCGTGCTCGACATTGGTCTCGCCGCCAGCACCCCTGGTAACCGCGTCTATGCCGCCCTGCGTGGCATGGTCGATGCTGGCCTTGAGGTCCCTCACGGCGAGGATGTGCTCCCCGAAGATGAACGCGTCAACGGCGCACACATCGATGAATCCATCGCGGACAAGGTGGAAGCCTGCCGCACCAGCATTGAGGAGGCGTACTGAACATGAGCGAAGAAAACCCCATTCAGAACATGGCTCCCGGCCTTCTGCAGGCTTTCGCCCCGCAGGAAGAAGCGCCTCAGGACGGCCCACGTCGCCGTCGCCGCCGCGGTCCAGACCCTCTGCTCGCGCTCCGTGAGTGGCAACCCCGCACCCGCCTTGGCCAGAAGGTCATGGCAGGTGAAATCGTGACCTACGAGCAGGCGCTTGCCAGCGGTCTGCCCATCCGTGAAGTTCAGGTCGTGGACGCCCTCTTGCCCGGTCTCGAGGACGACGTGATCAAGGTCAACATGGTTCAGCGCATGACCGACTCCGGTCGCCGTGTTCGATTCAACGTCATGGCTTGTGTTGGCAACAAGGACGGCTACGTCGGTCTTGGCATGGCCAAGGCGAAGGAAGTCCCCAAGGCCATCGAGAAGGCCATCACCGCTGCAAAGCTCAACCTCATCCGCGTTCAGCGTGGCAACGGTTCGTGGGAATCTTCGGCCGGGCCGGGTACTTCGGTGCCCTTCAAGGTCAAGGGACGCTCTGCTTCGACCCGCGTGACCCTCATGCCCGCTGCGGCCGGCAAGGGCTTGGTCATCGGTGAAACCGGCAAGCGCGTCCTGCAGTTGGCTGGCGTAAGCGACGTGCTGTCGCGCACCAGCGGCCAAACCCGCACCACCATCAACTACGCCGCGGCCACCTTCAACGCCCTCAAGGCGCTGAACACCACCCGCGTCACCCAGGAGCAGCGAGAGCGTCTCCACATCACCTACGGGAGGGCGATTTGATGAGTTGGATTGTTGTTCGAGTACGAAGTGACGTGAAGGTCGAGCGGTCCATCCGTGAGACCATGCATCACCTCAACCTTACCCGCGTGAACCACGCCGTGATCATCCCCAAGAACGACCAGTACCGTGGGATGCTCCAGAAGGCCAAGGACTACATCACGTGGGGCGAAGCCGACCAAGGCACCGTTGAGTCCATGCTCCGCCACCGCGGCCGCATGGTTGGCGGTGCTCCTCTCACCGATGATGCCGTTGCAGAAGGCGGCGTTCACGCCGACATTGGGGCCATGGCCAGCGCCATCGCCTCCGGCGAAGGTACCGTGAAGGACGTTCCTAACATGAAGCGCGTCTTCCGCCTTCACCCGCCTCGCGGGTCGAAAGGCTGGGGCGGCATCAAGCGTTCTCACGTCAACGGAGGAGCCCTTGGCCCCCGTGGCGATGCAATCGGTGCGCTCATCGAGCGCATGGTGGAACAATGAGGTGAGATGATGGGACAACGATCACAGAAGCATCGAGGACGCTGCCGCACCAACGGACGTGGCCACAAGGCCGGCCGTGGTGCTGGAAAGCGTGGCGGCCGCGGAAACGCTGGTATGAACAAGCATCGCGTCATGACGCGCATCAAGTACATGCCCAACCACTGGGGCATGCACGGATTCAACCGCGACCCTTCCCTCCGAAACGTTAGCGTGACGGTCAACGTTGGTCAGCTCGAAGAGATGGCTGCCGGTGCTGACAGCATTGACTTGACCGAGCTTGGCATCGACAAGCTCCTNGGCTCCGGGCGNGTTTCGTCCGCGCTNAGCGTTACCGTCGAAAGCGCNTCGGCCAAGGCCGTCGAGAAAATCGAAGCTGCCGGGGGTAGCGTCGAGATGGACGACGACGACTGGGACGACGAAGCCTGATTTGGAGGTCCATGCGCACTGAACGTTCAAGAGCGCATGACCTGGCAGAGAAACACAAGGGTGAGACCATGAAGCAACGTCCCATTCCAGCCGGCTACATCACAGCGGCCGTGCTTTACTTCGCCATGCTCATTTGGTGGCAGTGGGAGGAACTCGACGGCACCGGAAAACCACAAGAGGCCGCGCTCTTTGGCATCGGACTCGCTGTGGTCTATCTCCTCTACCTCCTCGCCTGTTTTATGATCGAGATGCCGGAGTCCCTCAAGACGGTCCCCGTCGTTGGACGCTACGGAAAAATGCTCGGCTGGCTGGCGCTCATCGGTATCGGAACATGGTATGCACGTCCTGAGGCATGGGGCGGCTACGATCCTGCCGTTGGATTCATTTTCGTCGGCGTCTACATCCTTGGCTTTGGTGCAGCGGCCACCATCACCTGCTTCCTCTACGAAGGGGACAAGAGCAGCCGGTTGTACGCCCTGCACCGCTTCGTTGACGTCTACCCGTCCATCGAAAAGCCAGACCATCACGTGCGCTTCCGCGACAAGATCACGACCACCTTCCTGGTGCTGTGCATTTACTTCGCGATGACCAACGTGCTGCTGTTCGGTCTGTCTGGACAAGCGCTCGACCTGTTCAGCGGTTTCCGTTCCATCATGGCCGGTGCTTCCGGTTCCATCATGCACCTCGGCATTGGTCCCATCGTCACCGGCTCGATCATCATGCAGCTCTTTGCAGGTGCCAAGATCATCCGTCTTGACCTGACCAACAGCGAAGACAAGGCGATGTACCAAGGTGTGCAGAAACTGCTTGTTCTCATCATGATCCCAATTGAGTCCATTCCGCAGACTTACGGTTTCCTCGATCCTGCTGAATTCCTCATCGACGCCTATGGTCTCGGCTGGGCCAACGCAGTGATCGTGGCTCAACTGTTCGCGGGTTCGTACTTGGTGTTCTTGCTCGATGAACTGGTCAGCAAATGGGGCATCGGTTCAGGTATTTCCTTGTTCATTGCTGCGGGTGTGGCACAGTCCACCTTCGTGGGTTCCCTCTCGTGGCTGCCCACGACATCGGGTGTCCCATATTCGATACAGAACCCGCCCGCAGGAACGTTGCCGATGATCTTCTACATGTTCCGGGAATCGACGAATGCACAAATGGTCTCGATGAACGGCTTCGAGACCATCTTGCTGACTCACGTAAACCCAGTGGCGGCCCTGTTCTCGTCGGTGGTGGTGTTCCTCGTGGTCGCCTACGCTGAATCAAGCCGCCTAGAGCTTCCGCTCACCCACGGGAAGGTGCGTGGACACCGTGGAAAGTACCCGATTCGCTTGGTGTACGCCTCGAACATCCCCGTGATTTTGATGGCCGCGTTGTTGGCGAACATCAACATGTTCACCCTCCTCTTCTGGAGTCACCCTGTGCTCTCCAGGACCCCCTTCCTCGGGCGTGAAGGCTTCCTCTCCTTGTCCGCATACATCGGGACCTACGAAGCAGGCCAAACCACTCCCTCAGGAGGCTTTGCATGGTATTCCAGCATGGTCAATGGCGTCAATGACTGGCTGATTCCGCTGTTGAACCAGCAAGGCGACATCTTCGGGCACACCGTTTGGCAGATTGTCCTGCACGTGATCACCTACGTCGCCCTGATGACCGTGGGTTCGATGGTCTTCGCGAAGTTCTGGATCGACACCACCAACATGGGCGTGAAGGACGTCGCCAAGCAAATTGAACGCACCGGCATGCAGATTCCTGGGTTCCGGAAGAACCCCAAGGTCCTCGAGAAAATTCTCGAGAACTACATCCCACCTGTGACCTACTTCTCCGGCGCATTCGTTGGCCTGCTGGCTGCCGGCGCTGACCTCCTGGGCACCGTCGGGAACGCCACTGGAACGGGTTTGCTGTTGGCTGTGGGTATCATTCTCAGGACCTTTGAGCAGATTCAGAAGGAACAAGCCATGGAAATGCACCCGATGCTCCGCGAATTCATCGGGGTCTCATGACCTTGCAGTGCACCGTTTGTTTGCACCCTTTGACCACTTTTTCCTCTCCTGAGGATCATGGGCGTAACGTTCGGCTCGTTTCCCGCATTCGAAAGTCGCGAAAAAGCCCCAATCTTAGCGGAGCAGTGCCTCGATTCTGCCCTTGATTTCCCCCCACCATGTTGATATAGGGGAGGTCTGTCGGTGTGTTGCTCGCGTTGTGCGGAACGGCGTTGGCGGCAGAGCCCCTCGGGGTGATGACAGCCGCCATCACCGCACAATGAGACGCCGAAGCATACGCGGTTTCGAGAACCCTCCCTCCGGGAGCTCGCTCGAGGCCAGGTAGGTGATCCATGTACGATGTATATCGTGCAAGGAGCAAGTGTTCAAACCACGTCAAGTCCAAAGACAAATTTTAGCGACGTTGTGATCGTCCCAAGGATCGAAAACGAGAGAAATCTGGTTGATCCTGCCAGAGGCGACCGCTATTGGAGTTCGATTAAGCCATGCGAGTCGAGAGCTTTCGGAGCTCGGCATACTGCTCAGTAACACGTGGATAACCTGCCCTGTGCTCCGGGATAACCTCGGGAAACTGAGAATAATACCGGATAGTCCACCACGCCTGGAACGGTGGGTGGATCAAAGGTCACGGCACAGGATGGGTCTGCGGCGTATCAGGTTGTAGGGGGTGTAAAGGACCCCCTAGCCATTGACGCGTACGGGTTGTGGGAGCAATCGCCCGGAGATGGATTCTGAGACACGAATCCAGACCCTACGGGGTGCAGCAGGCGCGAAAACTTCACACTGCAGGAAACTGTGATGAGGGAA
>PCBQ01000013.1 GCA_002731395.1 Methanobacteriota archaeon | reverse complement strand
TACGATACGATGGAAATGTTTCACGAACACGCGTGTTCGGAGCGCCGAGACCGCTACCAAACCTCGGCTGGTGGCTATGCAGGTTGCCACGAGTGGGATTTCGAAGCGAACCTGCGCATCTGCAACCGAGACAATTCTTCCAAGTGTGGCACAGAATTTACACGTTGGATCACCACTTACGGTCGTGAAGGACGTTGGTTGACGGATCTCTCACCCTACCTCTTCATGCTAGAGGACGGCGAAGACCGCAGGTTCACCTACCGTGGAGCGAACGGTGGAAGTCTGACCATCACGCTGCTCTTTTCGAGGTGGGGAGAAAGCGAGGTAGATCATCGGCCCTCATCGGCTTCTTTTGCCTTCACTGGCGGCCAATTTAATGGGAGTTACAATGATCCTCTGCTCTATGACCGCGAGCACACGCTCAACATTCCTACCGATGCATCACGCGTCCGCATCGTCGCCACCATCACAGGACATGGATTCCAAAAAGACGATGCGAATTGTGCGGAATTCTGCGACCATGAACACCACTTCACCATCGGAAGCAACACCGCGTATGAGTGGCACCCGATTGTGTACAGCAACACTGGATGCGAACAGGAAGTCCGACGCGGCGTGGTAGCCAACCAATTTGGCTCGTGGCCTTTCGGTCGAGCAGGATGGTGCGCCGGTCAAGACGTAAAGCAGTGGACCTACGACATCACCGATTGGGTGACGCCCGGTGCAACAGAAACGCTGAGTTACCGCGGTCTGTTCAATGGTGCAGAATACCAACCAACCGGTGAGACGGAGTCCGGTGGTCGGAACATCCACGCTGAAATTTGGGTGGTGTACGACGTCCCGCTACCGATTCGATCCTAAACCAGCACAGGTACTGGAGCGGCAAGCTCAGCGATGTCATCGCAGGGTGTTTCGAGCAGTTCATACCGGCTGTTGCGGCGTTGAGGTGTTAATCCTGCACGGTGGATGAGCCGTTGCAGTTCACGCTCACTGGCCGAAATTTTTGAGGTGCCTGAAGCGGAGACCACGTTCTCTTCCATCATCGTGGAACCAATGTCATCTGCACCTCCGAGGAGGGCCATTTGAGCGACATCGACACCCATGGTCGGCCACGAAGCTTGAATGTGGTCAACGACGTCAAGCATCAGCCGAGCAACGGCCACATGACGAAGGTATTCGGACGGACCTGCACCAAGTTCCACACGGTTTTGACCACGGTTCCTCCGCCCGAAGGAATTCGTTTCGAGCTGAACTGGCCAAGCGATGAATGAGGTAAACGGACGTTCGCCCCGTGCGATGGCCTCGTCCTGCATCGCACGAATTCGAGCAAGGTGCTCGACCCGTTCTTCTGGACCCTCGCCAAAACCAAACACGTTGGTGGCGCTCGTGACAAGGTCGAGGGATTGCGCCTCCCGCATGATTCGAATCCATTGTTGCGGCCCACCTTTCTTCGGCGAGACGTCACGACGGACACCCTCCACGAGCATCTCCGCGCCCCCACCCGGCAAACCGTGCATTCCTGCATCCTTCAGCGCACGGAGGACGTCAATGGTGTCCAAACCGGTGATCTCGGACATCCCTTGTATCTCGATGGGGCTGAAACAGTCAAGATCGATGGTGGGATGCCGAACACGAAGTTCCCGAAGGATATCGGTGTACCAAGAGAAAGGCAAATCTGGATTTACGCCTCCTTGCATCAACACACGCACTCCGCCAATGTCCTCCAACTCAGCGAACCGCTGGGAGATCTCATCGATGGTTTGTGTGTACACCTCATCGTGACCTACTGGCCTGTAGAAGGAGCAAAACTGGCAATTGATGGTGCAGGCGTTGGTGTAATTCACGTTCCTGTCAATGAGGTACGTGACACCGCCTCCGGGGACCTGCAACTGTCGTCGTTGCAACGCAGCGCTCATGAGCGCGTGCAAAGGCGCTGTCTCGTAAAGCACCACAGCGTCTTCGGGAGACAAGCGAACGGCCGTCGGATCGTCAGGCGTCCACCGTGCTTGACGTTCGAGAATCGACGACCACACAGCTTCACGCCCCGACGATTGCTTCAATCTCGTCCAACTCCTTTGGACATGCGTCTGAGAGCACCACTGGGCCATCTTCAGTGACCAAGACATCGTCCTCGATCCTGATGCCGATGTCGGCGTACTTTGGAGGACAGCTCACGTCAGGACGCCATGCACCAAAGTACAGACCTGGCTCCACGGTGAGCACCATGCCAGCTTCCAGCAGACGCGGTTCGCCTTTGGGACGATAGATCCCCACATCATGCACATCGAGCCCGAGCCAATGCCCTGTGTTGTGCATGTACCACCATCGAAGCTCACCGGTTTCCAGATCAAGCGCTTCATCCACGCTTTGGTTGATGACTCCAATGGAGATGAGGCCTTCAGCGAGAACGCGCCTTGCTGTTTCGTGCGGCGCATTGTAGGGTTGCCCCACCCGACAGGCATCGATAGCAGCTTTTTGGGCATCAAGGACGATGGTGTACAGTTCCCGTTGTGCCTCCGAGAACCGCCCGCCGACAGGCCATGATCGCGTGATGTCTGATGCATAGCCTTGGTATTCAGTACCGGCATCAATCAGCACGACGTCGCCAAGATTGCACGGTTGATTGTTGACGGTGTAGTGGAGAATGGTGGCGTTCACACCTGAACCGACGATCGAGGGATACGCCCACCCGTCACCTCCGCCATAAACAAAACCGCCTTCGACCACAGCCTGGAGATGACGCTCGTTAAGGCCCTGCGATGGGAGCTTCATCGCAGCAACGTGAGCACGCGCAGAAATCTCTGCCGCGTGACGCATCATGGCCACCTCTTCGGCCGACTTTCTCAGCCGAAGTTCAGCGATTCGGGCGCTTGGGTCCTCAAGGGCCACTGGGCCAGTGCCGAGTTGCTGCCGGGGACGTGAGCGCTCAGTCATGGCGACACGAACCAATTCGTCCAGCGACGTGTCGATGCCTTGGCGAAGGAGGACGCGACTGACGTTCTGCAGAAGGTCGCGGACCACATCGTCACGATCGTGAATGCTGTGAGTACGGTCCACCATGCCGAGGGCAAGAACGCCTTCAGCACCAAGGCGGCGGCCTTCCCAGATTTCCTTGAGGGTGTCCTTTGGTTGGACGCAAAGACCCCACACCCAACTGCTCCCATCGTGGAACGCGTATCCCATTGATTCGGGCTCGTGCCAGTCGGTCAAGTACACCAAATCAGACGATGTCCGATAGCGGTAGTGAACGTCGTTCGACCGAGTGGATTCGTGGGGTGCTGGGAGCAAGATTAGCGTGTCTGTGGACAAACCTGAGGTCAGCCTTGCTTGACGCGCACGAACCTCGCTTTTGCTGAACGCACCCGGTGCGGGGGGCAGGTCATTGAAGACCCCGGCGAACATGGTTGTAGGAGGAGGCGACATGCTATCAAGCGTTGCTCGTTAGTTCAGTGTTCAGGCTCGCTTGGCCACGTTGGAATGTTGGCCCGGTCTTTGCGATGGCGAACGAAAAACAGACCTGCAAAACCAAGGCCAATGATGACCAGGACGAGGGGGCCAACCACCACAGCATCTCGAAGCGGTGCGGCATCGTCCACTACCTCGAGTGTGAAGGCGATGTCCGTCATTGCACCGTCGTCGTCCACAACCTCGAGACGAACCTCAAATGTCCCTGTTTCCTGAAATCTCTCGCCAGTCAGTTGTTCCACGCCTGAAAGACGGAGGTCTTCCCCAATCCACCACACGTGGTTGAGGCGCAGCATGTCACTGGGTGTGTCGCTTGACGTCGAGGCATCAAGGACCAAGGGTTGCCCGAGTTTGACCTGGAGCACATCGCCGTTTTCGAGCACAGCGCCGTTGAGACGAAGGCCCGCTACTGGAGGGAGGTTTACGACATTCAATGCATGGTGGGCCGTTTGAGTCAAACCGGCACCGTCTCGAACCGTTGCTACGATGTCCCATGTGCCAGCCACCTCAGGCTGAAGGGTGAATTCCGAGCTGTTTGCAAGAGCATCCAGAACGGTAACTGCCCCGTTTGGTGAGGTTGCTCGTAAGTCGACCAACGACACCAACTCGCTTGTGGCATCGGTTGCGTTGACCACCACCAAGACACGGTCGGACTCATTCGCCGAAGAAGCAGATTCGATGGAGACTTCTGGAGCAGTTTTGTCATGCAGGACGTGCCATGACAAGGAAGCAGACCGAGAAAGGACGCTATCGACGACCGTCACCGAAGTGACGGACCAATGGCCTTCAGGCATCCATTCTTGGGGTACAAGTTCGACAAAGGTGGACGAGCCATCTTGTGTGAGATCAGCGCTCAGAAGCGAAGCGGGAGATTTGCACACGCCACCGCTGCTCGAGGGACATCGCTCCATCTCAACCACAGAACCATTCGCTCGATCAGGTGGGAAAACAACAGGGAGTTCGAAGGAACGATTTCCAGAATCTGTAAAGACAACGTCATCCAGAGGCTGTGACAACCAAACAGGCGCCCATGCAAAAGCGCTTCCAAAAAACACCACCAACTCAGACGGTTGAACGTGATCCACTCCGAAATCGACGACAAATCTGCATGAACATCCCGCATCAACGACGGAAAGATTGTGCGACCACGTCCACATTGCATCACCACTTGGAGTGACTTTGTCCAGATAGGAGCCGTCGAAGAGCACGATCCCTGTTGAGGCATCGATGAGCTGCCACGTGACGGAATTGAGGGGTATTGTCGACGTACCGGTTAATTCGAACACGCCACTTGTGTGAACCTCACCATGTGCGTGATTGAAGGAAAACTGACCCGAGGTTGTCTCCTCTGCGGGTGCAAAAGGGACACATGGCAAGAGGAGCACGGCAATGAGAACAATGACCCGTGCCTGGACCATCATGACGCCGCCTGCTCACTCAGCGAATGGATCGCACAACTGGCCTTGACCTGGGAACGACAAGGGGTTCCTTGGGTTGGTGTCCCACTTGTATTCGCAATAATTGACGTGCCCGTCACCGTCGGTATCCACCATACGGTCTGCAGCATCGTACGGGTCGAATTCGAAGTGGTACTCCCACCCGGTGGCCATCCCGTCGTTGTCGTGATCTTGGTAGTAAACCTCAGGCCCGTCGTTCCATTCATCTCCGTCCGTGTCGTTGGTCACAGGGTCCGTTCCGTTTTGGAATTCTTCGAAATTCGTGTAATTCTCCAGGTTGTCGTAGAAGCGGACACCATCTGGTGTGTCGGGGCTGATGTGACACTTGCTGTTGGTGGGGTCGTCGTATCCTGGGCAGTACTTCTTCACCAGACCGCTACGGTTCAGCCCGTCGCGATCAGGATCTTCTAGGCCGTCAGTGATGCCGTCGAGGTCGCTGTCTTCCATGGACGGATCCATCACGCCGCGGGCGCCAGTGGACGCAATCGACAGGTTGTCGACCAGACCGCGTTCGAGGGCCAACTGACTGTAGAGCACTTCCCAGCCGTCGGGCAACTGGTCCTGGTCCGTGTCGTCGTCCACAGGATTCGTGTTCCAGCGATCTGGCGCCTCAGCGGAATTCATGAGCGAGTCGTTGTCGACGTCGTAGTTGGCGTCGGCCAAGGAATCCAGCGACGGGTCGAGGGCCCAACGGCCCGAGCATCCATCGCAAAGTGGATTGGCAGGGATGGTAAATCCACTGAGGTTCATCTGCCAGACTTCGTACTTCGCTTCGAGAACGAATCCGCCGAGGTAATTTTGCCACATGTACCCGCCGGGTTCCATGAGGCAGTTGTTGGTCTGACTCGATTCGCAGCCTGGGCGAGACCACGAGCTTGCAGCCACCCACAGGCTGTGCGAATTGGTGTTGTCTTCTGCCGACTTGACCTGCATCTCCCAGCCGTCCAGCATTCCGTCCGCATCTGTGTCGTTGATGAGTGGGTTGGTCGGCTTTTGGAAAGGTCGAGGCACAAAGAGCACCTCGTTGCCGTCTTTGAGGCCGTCATCATCGGTGTCCGAGTTGTTGGCGTGGGTCAGGAAGTTGTCTTGTCCTGCGATCACTTCCTCACCGTCTTCCAGGCCGTCATTGTCGGTATCAAACATGCAGGCATCGGTGAAGTAGGACTCCCCTTCCCATGTAAAACCGGACAGGGCTTCGGCCTGATCACCGAGTCCGTCACCGTCCGTATCGGGGTTGGAGGCGTTCGAACCGGTATCGCACAGTTCACTGAACTCGATGAAGTCAGAGAGGCCATCGGCATCGGTGTCGTACAACCCAGGGTCGCTGGTCACCATGATCCGTTGCACACCGACGTTGACGACCAAGATCTCCCAGCCCATGACCTCAATCCCATCGCGGAGGCCGTCACCGTCCGTGTCGGCAACTAGTGGGTCGGTCGAGCGACCGTCGGCAAGACCGTCGCCATCGCGGTCGCGCGCGTTGTATTCCATCAGGTTGGTGAATTGCTCCTCCGGTTCCACGATGTCCATCCACACGTCGAGTCGAGACTCGATGACATCGCCCACGGCCACGTGAATGTCGTAGACGTAGCCGTCAACGGGGGAACCAAGCGAAACGGTCTGCTTGTTCCCGCCTGCGAGCGTAATTTGGCCGCGTGCGACGGTTTGGTTGGCGATGACCCAGTCATCCAATTCCACGTCCACACCAATCACGGTCACGCTGTTGACCAGTTCAGCATAGATCACGGCCCCGTCGCCGTCAGCGTCCCAACCGTCCCTGTCAGGGTCCTCGTCACCGTTGGTCCCGTCACGAGGATGCAGCCCATTGCTGGATTCCCATCCGTCGGGCATCTGGTCCAAATCGGTGTCAATGCGCCACGGCGAGGTGAAGTTGGTCGGTCCAAACGATTCCGCGACCAGATATTCTTCAAGGTTGTTTAATCCGTCTTCGTCCCAATCGCCGTACGCGTCGGAGGCGTTGGCTGGGTCGAGAAGCATGGAGGCGTCAAGGCCTTGATTCGTCTTGATTTCCTCGGTGAGGTCGGTCAGGTGGGAGTAGCAGTACTCAAATCCGTCCGGCATGCCGTCGCCGTCCGTGTCCCAGTCGGATGGGCCGTTGAGCAAACCGTCACCGTCCATGTCGCCAAGGAACCACGCATCCTCCACCGTTTGGAACGGTGCAACTCGGTCAATGGATTGGACCAAGGCGACGTTGCACTCCTCGCCGGTTCCCACAAAGATGTTCACCAGTTGTGTTGAGACCTCGACGATGTCGTCAATCAGGTCTTGGTCCGAGTCCCGAGAGGTGGGGTCGGTACCGTATTTTTCCTCCAGCCAGTTTGGTAGCCCGTCATCGTCGGTGTCCAGGACGCTGTCGCAGGAGTGCTTGCCCTCTGAGTTGGCCAAGTCGTCCCAGCTTGGGTTGGACGGATCCTCCTCGTTTGCATCGTCGTAGTAGTCCTCCAATGCCTGTTCTGTGCCGGCATCGATGAGAAGGCAGTCCCAGTTGCCGCGCAACGGGTCGAAAAGCGTCACATCGCCACCGACCGTGGTGACGACGGTGGAATAGAGGGATTCCCAGCGGTCGTTCAACCCGTCGTTGTCGGTGTCCGCCCGCTGGGGGTCGGTTCCCAAATCTTGCTCGATCGTGTTGGTCAAGCCGTCGCGGTCAGGATCGCCGTTTGGTCCTTGGTTGGGATCCGGCCAAGCATCCGTCTCGTTCTTCTTCGTGGCGTCTTCGGTATCGGTGTCACTGGGATCGAGCGTGATATCGTCAGATTCCCCGTTGTCGAGTGGGTTTAGCCCGTGAGCCACTTCCCAACCGTCTGACATTCCGTCACCGTCGGTGTCTGGGTCGTTGATGAGGGTCCCGTACTGGGTTTGCTCGAGGGTGTCAGGAAGACCATCTCCATCGGAATCCAACGTTTCCGCTGATTCTGTGCCTTCGCCAAAGATGTCCTCTTCAGCGGCACTTTCGAAGTCACCAATGCGTTCGTTGGTTTGCCAGAATCCACTGATTCCCACGAACAACGAGCCGAAAATAAGCGTCGTAATGATGGCGACGTACGCCATCTGGTTGTGATTCATGGCCATGGCTAAGACCCCGTTTTTGTCCGTGCCTCGCGCCGGTTATAGAACTTCACGTGCGTTGTTCGACGCAAATCGAAGGACAGCGCCACGTTCCAAGGCCTTCAACGAGGTCGACCGACACCGGAAAACCGCTCAGACTTACGGGTGTTCACCGGGGCGCCTCGTCCAGCCATGTCCAGGTCAGAAACCGAGAGGCGTCGGGCAGGTCCACCGACAATGCTGCCCCCGATTTTTTGCTTCAATCCCTCAGCTGCTGCACGACCTCGGTAGGCGGAAGGGCCGATCAGCGCGTCGAGTGCGGCCCCGCCGTCCGTTGGGTCTTCTCGTTTGAGCCACCAACCTCGTCCAAGAGGTTTGGTTCGCGGTGATTTTGCCCGTTCCATCTTCGCTGCCCTCCGCTTGAGGCGTGCTTGCATGGAGCGGTCTGCCACCTCCTCGTTCCGTGAGGACAACCAAGCGGGCAAACCGATGTCGAGCACCACGCCATTGACCGTAAGCAAGAGACCCGTCAAGATGAGGTGCGTTCCAATCGGCGTGTTTCCTTCAGAGGGCACGGCTCTCTTTCGTTTCAATCGACGGCCAAGTTCGATCATCATGCGTTGATCGCGCTGTTTCACAACGTGACGCTGTTGTTGGAGGAGACGAATGTACATCAGATGAAGACCACCAAACGCTATCGCAGCGCCCACACCCACCGTGGTGCTGCGCAAGGTAGCCAGGTAGGCAGCCCCCATACCCCACATCGGCACGATTAGCCCCAGGTGAATGAGGAAGGTCAGTGGTGACGTCCTGTGACCAGGACTGACCGCACGCCGGACGGCTTCGTGCGCCACGATCAACGCATTGGCGGTCAGCGCTTCATCCAAGCCTCCTCTTATGAGCGCCCCAGCCATCGGGTTGATCGGTGCCTCATCGAGGTAATTTCGGCCCTTAGCGCGTGGTTCCATCGCCATTGCTACCTCAAATTCTTCCATGTCCGGATGGTGGCCCATGAGCGCCATGAGGCTCTTCACCCGTGGGTCATTGGGGTCACTTGCATTCAACTCATCGAGCACGGTTCTTGCTTCATGCCAGCGGCCTTGGTCCACGAGGCAAAGGGCGACAGCGATTCTGGGTCGAACACCTGTCGGGTCGGATCGAACGCAATCCAAAGCGAGGTTGAGGGCCTCCTTGTGTCGACGCTGAGCACGGAGCAGGGCCACGCGCGAAATGCGACCGATTCGTGTGAGACGGTCGTCGTGCCGATTCATCGTGTCGGGGTTTGGGTCCCACGATTCGAGCATCTTCATGATGTCTTGGAGATGGTCGATGGTGGAATTGTTCTCCCAGTCCCAAATGTCGTCTTCATCCACACGACCATGCCACGGATCCAGCCACTCGCACAGGAAAGAAATCAATTCTGGCTCGTCGTAACCTTCGGGTTGCTCAAGACCGTAGAGCGCTTCACGGGCAGCGTCCAATCGACGGCTGGCGAGATAGGATGCCGCCAAAAGCAGGCGAGACTCATCGTCATCGCCTCCGGACTGTGCGAGCACTTTCTTTGCCTCTTCCGAGGCTTGAGGCCACAACCCGCGCAAAGCGAGTTCCCACATTTTTGCTCTGGCCTTCTCGTGACGGATGAGCGCTTCGTCGTCAGTAAAGTCGGCTGATTGCAAGCGTCGCAGCATGTCAATATCATCGTTCTGCGCTGCTTTATCGATCATCATGCGAAGGTTGTTGCCCTCGGTAAGCATGACTGCACCGTCCCGTCGTTGATCCGGATCGATGTCAAATCGCAGACCGCGGAGGCGGCCAAATTGGCTGATTGAAGCCAACCAGGTCAACATGAAAATGGCTTGACCGACCGCAATGAACATCCACGTGGTCAGAAGGCGCATCTCCTCGTCGAAAGCCTGCGATGCCAGCCAATCCGTGTACGGCATGACGTCCCCGAACTCTTTGTAACACACCAACAAAAGCAAGAGCACGGTGTATCCAGAGAACCCAGCAAAGCAAAAGGCAACCAATTTTCCACGCACACCGACCTCACTACGAATGTCACGTGGAGGGGCGAGTTGAACGCCAAAGGTTCCTCCAAACGATTGTCCCCCGAGCAGCAGGTTCCTTGTCAGTTCGAAAATAAAGGCCAGACCAACGATGGCCACGTTCAACGAAAGATACAACGAGAGCACCTGCGGGAGACTCTTCAGCGCCTCGAGTTGTCCGACGATTTCCATGATAAGGTCGATGTTTGAGTAGATGGAATAACCGATGATACCACCATAGTTGAGCATCTCTTCGCTGTTTGTGGGCTCAACAGAAACGACGTAAATCACCGTGACGATACCGTTCAGGGCGGTCAGCGGCATGGTGAACAGGAAAAGGACGAGGACAACGGCCACGACCCGATTGACGAACTTCGGCCGCTCGGGATCGATGGCTGTGGTCTGACCACGGAACGACCTCCATTTGTTCAGAAGCAGGACGTTCCACGAAGCGCCCATGATTCGGCCGTAAGCAATGATAGTTGGGCCCATGAAGACCAGCATGGAAATGGCGATCCACTCTGGCGTGATTTGTCCTTCAAGTTGTAGACCGAGAAAAACAGTTCCAACCAACGCCGCCAACAACAAAGGAAGCGTCGTGAGGCGACCAAGTCTCGAAACAATACCCACTCTGATGTTGGATTTTCCCACACCGATCAACTGCGCGTTTAGCGTCTCCCATGGCGAAACAAGAATGGGCAGACCAACCAGCAAGGCGATGAGGAACAAGTTGGGTTGGTAGAAGGTGTTGGGATCAAAAACCAATTCCGCAATGAGAAGCAGAATCCCAGTCATGCCCATCATGTAGAGGATTGCTCCCCTGCTGACCGCACGCTCACCAAGCAACTCACGGGCTTCCTTAACCGTCTTTGAAATCCTATGAACTTCATACAGGTCGTCGTCAATCTCGAACGCCACTTGGAGGGATGCAAGCTGGCGTGGGACAAACCAACGCCAGAGCAAAAGTGCAGAAACCACGGCGATGCTGAACGGAATCGCAAGTTCGGGACTTGGCTCGCTCGGTTGAACGATGACCACCTGCGCTGCTGCAGCAGGAAGAAGCCAAACCGCGCCCAGCAGAATTGCTAGCGCTCGGTTCATGCATCAACGGGGGTCAAGGCTTGCTCAAGAATCCATCTCCGTTATGCCTGCTTGACGGTGCCGGTTGAGGAAGCGATCAATGCGGTCAAAGGCTTCGTCCAAAACCGAAACGTCGGCAAGATAGACCAATCGAACGTGTCCCTTGCCTCTGTGTGGACTGAATCCACTCCCATGCACCAAGAGAACATGCTCTTCATGAAGCAAATCCAACACGAATTGTTTGTCGTTCGATGCCCATGCACGGTCTGTGAGGCGGATGAACATGTAGAACGCACCTCCTGGGGCTTCAACCTCAAGACCCTCAATCGTAGCAATTCGGTCCAAGCACCTCTGACGTTGTGCTTGGACGCGGTCCATGTATGCACCCATCCACGACCGGTCGCCAGTCAATCCTGCAAGGTAACCTTGTTGCGCGGGAGTCGAGGCGCACAAACGCGAACGAAGCAGGCGTTCAAGCGCCTCCCTGACCTCCCCCAAGGTTCCAAGTGGATCATGAAGACCAAACCAACCGATGCGCCAACCCGGTGCGAAGAACACCTTGGAGACGCCATTTAGGGTCACGACGGGCACGTCGCTTGAACGGCTGGCCACAGACACATGGTGGCCCGTAAAATCCAGAGCGTCATAGATCTCATCCGCGATGACCATGCATTGTGGCCAATCCTTGACGATGCCTAGGACAGCATCGACCTCTTCTGGCGTGGCGACGTTCCCGGTCGGGTTGTTCGGGTTGATCAACACGACGAAGCGAACGTGTTCACTCATTTTCGATTCAAGGTCGGTGAGGTCAATTTTCCACCCGTCGTTGGCGTCAAGGTGGTATTCGACCGTGCTCGCTCCGTACATTTGCGGGTACGCCATGTAAGGTGGGTAATGAGGCCCTGGAGCGAGCACGACATCACCTTCTTCGAGCACCGCTGCGAAGAGCAGTTGAAGGGCTTCAGTAACACCGTGACAGACGTAAATGTCGTCCGATGTCGCGGGCCAACCTTTGCTCCGCTCCTCCTCTGCTACTGCCTCACGCAAAGCAGGAAGACCATACGACGGAGAGTACCCGTTCATGCCGTTTTGCACGGCCTCCGAATATGCGTCGACCATGTGTTGAGGTGTCGGAAGGCCTGGGTAAGCAATGGGGTCGCCGATGTTGAGTTTGATGATATCATGGCCCTCTGCTTCAAGGGCCATGGCCGGGACCACCACGTCGCGAATCGCATACTCGATGGACAAGGCCCTGGCCGCAGCACGAACCTCACCCTGGGTCATCTTCATGCCTCCATCATCTCGTCCACATCGAAGCCAGCCAGCATGAGAACACGTCGAAAGTGATGCTCTTCCACCGGTTGTATGGACAAGCGTTGCCCGCGGCGAATCAGAAGCATCCCCTCAAAAGCAGGATCTTCCTTGATCACCTCCAAGGAAACGATGTCCGGACAAGCGGCCACAGGGGCAAGATCGACCATGCTCCATCGGGGATTTTCCTCGGTGGCTTTCGCGTCAAAATATTTCGACGACGGGTCCAGCGCGGTATGGTCAGGGTAGCCCTCACGAACGACTCGAGCAAGTCCTGCGACATGCGGAGGTTTGGTGTTCGAATGGTAATAGAGCACGAGATCACCGACCTTCATTTGGTCACGCATCATGTTCCTCGCTTGGTAATTCCTCACACCGTCCCAGTGCGTCTGACCGTCAGCGACCAGGTCCTCAAACGAATAGACGTGGGGCTCGGACTTCATCAGCCAAAGTGACCTCATGGATCACGGGGGGTCACCACGGTCATTGAATCCTCGCTTCACCACGCATCGCCGGAACGCTCCACGATTACGGCGTCGTAGACCACGTCCTCAACGAGAGACGGCTTGCGGCCAAGACCAAGCTTGGTGGCGAGGGCAGATTGTCCTCCCACCGTTGTCACGCCAGCCTTTTCGAGAGCCACGAAAATGGCCGGGAGCAAGACCAGCGCTCCCGCAGCAGCAACCCAAAGCAGGATTAAGATCACGGTCAGGAAAGGTTTGATTTCTGGGATTGGGATTTGGTATGCGGTCATCATGCCCAGACTTGTGACGGTGGCTGCCTCTGCAAGCGACATTCCGGTCCCAACAGCAGCGGTTCGAATCGCATCGATGCCCCCACCCAGTTCACGGATTCTGTTTGCAATGTGAATCGAGAAATCTACACCAACACCCACCAGGATGGAACCGATCATCACCGTCACCAGTGAAAGAGGCACGTCAAGTTGCCACATGACCAACCACTGCATGGCAACGGTGGCAATGACGGGGGAAGTGGTCAGCAAGGAGTATTTCAGGTCGCGGAACACAATGGCCAGCGTGATGATGGTCAACACAACCGCGAAGGCAAGAGACCGCCATTGGGAGTCCACGATCAGTTTGTTCACTTCGATGGCGGTTGCGGCGACGCCAGTGATGTCCTCTGCGTATTCACCTTTTGGACCTGCAAAGGCTGCGGCTTGTATGTTGATTTCGTCAACGCTAACCGCCGTGTCCGCTACAGGAATGAATGGCATGTCGACCAAAATAAGGGTCCGGTCGTAGTGCTCGTTGATGAACACCTGCAAGGTCTCCTCGGTGATGGACGCATAGAACACGTTGAGCAGGAAAATCTGCGACTGGCGGTCGCCTGGCAAGTTGTACTGGGAGGGGTTGGTCAAGACGTCCCAAAACGATGCGTCGGCGATGATCTCTTGGTTCAACAAAGCCGTTGCTGTGTCTTTGACTTCGTCCGGTATGCCTGGCGTCTCATCGATGAATTCCGCGATTGGAGCACCGGTGATGGAAACCGCCACGCCGGTTGCTTTCATCAAGAAGACAATGGACACGGCAGAAGCGTTGTCGACTTCATTGATTTTGGTCTCGAGCACCTCAATTTGTTCTAGGATTGCAGCGGGGTCGTCGTTGCTCGAATCTTCGTCATTGATGTTGCCGGTTACGTTGGCATGTACCAGCACCATACCGACCTGTCCAGCGTTGAATTCGTCGCTGTATTGCTTCATTTTGATGACGGACAGTTCATCCTCTGGCGCCATTCCAAGCAGGTCGATGTTTTCCTCAACGTTGGCCTGGCCCACCGTTGCTGAAACAAGAATGAACACGAGGAACACACCCAGCACCCAACCCGAGCGACGCACAGGAACTTCAACCACCACATTGAACGCGGAGAGAGGAGGGTGTTTGGGTTTCTCAAGATCCAACAAGATCGTGAGGTTTGGGACCATGAACATGGTCAAGAAATACACGACAACGATGCCACCAGAGAGGGCAATCCCCACGGTTTGAATCGGAGCCATGGGGGTGAAGACAAGGGAAACAAACCCAATCACCGTGGTGACGGCAGACAAGAAAACTGCACGGCCGGTTGATGACATGGCAGCGCGAATTTTCTCTTCTTTGGTTCCCGTCTCCTCGGCGTATCGATTGGTGATGTGGAGGCCGTACGAGACGCCGAGTGCAAGCAGGATTGGTCCCACGATGATGACGGTCATGGTCACCTCAAAATTGGTCCAACCAAGAATCCCCATCGTCCAAAACACGGCGCAAAGCGTCGGTAGGCCCGCTATGCTGACGACTTTGATGCCTTGCAAAGGCCGTATCCCCGTCAGACCAGTTTGAAGCAAGTCACAGTGGAAGATGAACAAACCAAGCGCCACCAAGACAACGGCCATTGGGAAGATGTCCCAGAAGAGTTGGAAGGAAAATTCCGTCACCGCGTTGGTGATGGGCACCGGGCCCGTCAAGGTCATGTTCAATCCCAAATCGTCCCATGTGCAAAGACCAGCCTCAGCGTTTGGATCCCCGTTTTCGTCGTACAAGCAGGGACGGCTCTTGGTGGAGATGTCGTCCAACTGGCCTTGGGTTTCCTCAATGATTTGCTTCGCCGGTTTGTTTTCGGTGACCGCAATGGCCATCACGGCACGGTCAAGGAGGGAATCCTCGTCGTTGTCACAAAGCCCACCATCCAAGGTGCACGGATTGGTGTTGCGCGCGAGTTTGTCCAATCCGGGTGTCGGTGTCCCGTCGTCCTCATACATCTCACGAACGATGAGGTCAATGGTTCCCTGTGTCGGGATGGCTCGGGCCCCGACGTCGGTCGTCTCAAGGATTTCATTGAGGGCCTGTGCAGCGGTTCGGCTTGCACAATCATCGGTATCGGGCGGACATGCTGACTCCCCCAATTCTTCGATGAGGGCCGTTCGGACACGCGGAGCACTGGAATTGACCTCTTTGATCACCGTCGATAGGGAGAGGATGTAGATGACGTCATCCAACTCGGAGTCTGAAATGTACGGGTTCAGGGTCTCTTCGACATAACTGATTTCTTGGAGGATCCGCTGGTCTGTGATGTTGTTCTTGTTCGATTCGATGTAGATGACCATCACGTCAGTGGTCCAGTCTTCCTCGACCTTGGCGATAAGCGCACTCACATCCGACCCGTCCGGCAGGTAGACCTCCATGTCACCGTTGACGTTGAGTGCGGGGTTGTCCGGGTCTTGGTCAAAACCTGTGTTGTCCAAAAAACCAGAGTGTGACACGAAAAACAAGGTCATGCCGAAGAAGGCCAGAACCGTCAGCAGCGGGAACCGAGTTATGGCGCCTATGGCTCCAGTGCGTTGCCATTCACGACGCAGGCTTGAGGGTGCTTCCAACATTGCATCAACAGCAGATTTGGCGTCGAAATTCTTCACCGCACCGCTGACCTCGGAGGCCCGCCGAGACATGGAAGCACGGCCCGCACGACGGAGCGCTGAGAGACGTCCCTCGGAAGCGGCACCGCCACCGGTCGACCCGTCGTCCTTGCCCATCCGGTTGTTGCTCTGTGCACGCCGTTTGAAAGTCTGTTGCCGGTGCGTGTGGGTTCGTGGCCAAGACCGCAGCGATGGGATGGCTTGAAGAGATGCGACCCGAGGCAACAACGCCCTCTGGGCATGGTGACCGCGATGCCCACCCCACGACTTAACGAGAAGCGGTGGAGCATCGATCTCGAGAAGCGCATTCAGGAAGCGCATTACAGCGACCCGGATGCATACAACGCAAGGTATGCTTTCGACCCGCACAGCGAACGCGAGCCCTTCGTCATTGACACACCACCGCCCTATCCTTCAGGCACGTGGCACATCGGGGCTGTCGCACAGTATTCGATGATTGACGTCATCGCCCGAAGCCAGCGCCTGCTCGGCAAAGAAGTCTACTTTCCATGGGGCGTGGACCGCAACGGCATCAACATCGAATTCACCGTGGAAAAAAACACGAAGCGCAAAATGAGAACCTACGACCGCGGGGAGTTCCTTGAACTGTGCGCGTCAACGATTGAGACCTTCACGCAAGCCATGCGGACCACCGCAAAACGCGTTGGGCTCTCATGTGATTTCGATCGAGAATACCTCACCGATGCCCCGGACTACCGGAGCGTGACGCAGGCCATTTTCATCGATTTGTTCGAGCAAGGTGACGTGATTGAGGACCTGAGGCCAAACATCTACGACCCTGTGGAAGGCACAACCATCGCCGATGCAGAGGTTGAGCGGGTCACGCGCAAAACCAAGCTCGTTGACGTGCGATGGCACACCAACACGGGCGAGGAGGTGGTCATTTCGACCACGCGGCCTGAGATGATTTGCGCTTGCGGTGTCGTCGTTGTGCACCCCGATGATGACCGTTACCGCGACCTCGTTGGGCAGACCCTCGCTCTTCCCATGCCAACAGACGGTCGTGACGCCATGATCGAAGTGCGCACCCATCCCTCGGTGAAAATGGAATTTGGTTCTGGTGTTCTGATGGTTTGTTCTTTTGGGGATCAAAACGACGTGGCCGTCTTCCGTGAATTGGGGTTGGACCCGTTCCAAGCCATCGACCTCGAAGGCCGCATGACCGAGTTGGCTGGCCCACTGGCTGGAATGACCGTGATTGAGGCCCGCAAGGCCGCCATCGAGCACTTGGAAGCATCGGGCAAGATTGCCGCTGTGATCGAGAAAGACCAGGAGGTGCCAGTCTCAGAACGTGGAAAGAACCCTGTTGAGATCATCCTCCTCAAGGAATGGTACGTCCGGCAGACGCACGTGCAGGACCGCCTGAGGGAACTTGTCGAAGACGTGGAGTTTCACCCCCCTCGCAACCGCCAATTCCTGCTGGACTGGATGGACAACATTTCCATCGATTGGCCGATATCTCGTCGAAGGTGGTACCACACAGAGATTCCAGTGTGGTATGCTGATTCAGGGTCGAAGGTCATCGTGCCCCCGAAGGGGACCTACGTCCAACCATGGCGTCAAGACCCCCCATCTGGCAGCCGCGTCCTTGATCGAAACGATCGGACTTTCCTCGGCACGTGGGACGAACTTGCCTCTGAGTTGAGCGACGTCGTCGGCGAAGAGAAGGTCTTCGACACCTGGATGGATTCTTCAAACTCCAACCTCTTTGTGAGCGGTTTGCTTGAGGACGACGATCGCTTCGAACGATGCTTCCCGACCGCCCTTCGACCCCAAGGCAAGGAAATTGTCCGCACATGGCTGTATTACACCATGCTGAAGAGCGCACTTCTCCTCGATCGGCCGGCGTTCAAACACGTCTGGATTGACGGTTTGGGCATGGACCCATGGGGGAGAAAAATGTCGAAATCTCTTGGCAACGGCATCGATGCCGATTCCGTCATCGAATGTGGAGCCGGTGGCCGCACAGGCAGTTGGCGCATCAAGGGACCCGACGGCTCTGTTGCCCTCAAGGCGAACAAGATTGGAAGCGAATGTTTCCGCCTCTGGAAAGCGTGCGATGCTCAAGTGGGTGACGACTTCCAAATCAATCCGGAGGACATCGAACAGAAGTATTTCGGCGTGCTGACCAAAGTCTACAACGTCGCACGCTTCGCGTCTCAGTTCGACGTCCCAGATGACCTTGAAACCGCCCCGAAAAACCTCGAACCCGAAGACCGTTGGATTTTGGCAGAGCACCACAAGGTGATGGCCACGGCGCGAGAGGCATGGGCTGCGTTGGACATCTACACCGCCACGCAAGCGCTGAAGAATTTCCTGACGGGCGTTCTCCCAAGCCATTGGCTTGAGATGGTCAAAACGCGACTTTACGACGATGACAACACGGCGGCTTGGGTGCTTCACCGTGTGGTTCGGGACACCTTGACTGCATTCACTCCGGTGTGCCCCTTCTTCACCCACCACATCACGACCACCGTGTACGGCACCTCGAGCGTTGACGCGCGAGCCTTCCCCGAACACATCGACGAGAGATTTGGGGAAGGTCAGGACGAAGGCGATGCATTGCGCCAACTGACCGGTGATTTGACCGCCTTCAACAGCCAAGTCTGGTCGACGAAACGGGAACAAGGCATCGCGCTGAACCAACCCATCGGAGGCATGGAACTCCCCACGTCACTCGAGGCCTTCCGGCCCGTGCTTACGTCCATGCACCGTCTCGCTTGAGGCAGCTTTGAACCGTTCCAACGTCACCTGTCGCGTGGGTGGATCTTCCAGATCACCCAAACGAAAGCCGACCAACCGAACGGGCCGTTCACGCTCGAGGCTGGTGGCGAACAATCGCGTGGCGAGGCTCTTGAACACGGAGGGGTCGTCCATGGCCACGGGTATGGACCGGCGATGCGTTCGTGTGTCAAAGCCCTTGTAGCGGAGTTTGACTTCACACAACCGACCCACGACGCCCAGTTCGGAAGCACGCTCCATGACACGCTGCACCAAGGCCAAAAGCTGCTCAAGAACGTGCTCCTCATCGTGCTGATCGCGCTCGAAGGTGGTCTCTTTTCCGATGGACTTTCGCGAGCGCAAAACGCTCACGTCATCGCTGGTGCGTTCTTCCACGACCGCCATCAACCAAGCAGCGAACCGTGGTCCAACCATGCGAGCCAAAGCCAACTCGCCCAGACCGTAGGCCTCGTCCACCGTCTGGACGCCCCACTCCTGCATGGTGGTGGCCGTCGCAGGACCGATGCCGGGAATCTCACGCAAAGATCGACCCTCAAAAAACGCCGAAGCGTCCCCAGGCATGAGGCGGAAAAGCCCCTGTGGCTTCCGCTCCTCGCTGCTCATTTTCGCCAACAACCGCGTTGGTCCAAGACCGAACGATGCCGTCAGACCTGTGGCGTCAACAATCTCCCGCTGAAGACCTTCGCACAAGGCCAAGGCCTTGTCCCAATCAGCCCCTGTGGCCTCGGTCACGTCGAGGTACGCTTCGTCGATGCTCGCTTGCTCAAAGGGGCCGCCAACCGCGCGGAGCACGGTCATGACACGGCGTGAAGCACGAGCATAGAGGCGGTGTGAACCACGCACGTACATGGCAGGTCCGGCAGGTGCTGCAGGACAACGCCTCCATGCTTCGCTGATGGGCATGGCAGAACGCACACCGTACGCGCGTGCGGCATAATTGCAAGTGCTGACGATGCCTCGCCCGCGGCCGGATTTCGGGTCTGCGCCGATGATCAATGGGACGTTTGGATCAAGCCCTCGGTGAAGGGTTTCGACCGCCGCATAAAACGCGTCCAAGTCACAGTGGACCAGAATCTTCCCCCCTTCGTCCACGTCCAGCCTTCCGCGTCGAAGGTGTTTGAGGCCTGCGCTTCACTTCCGACGACGGGCCGTCGGCAGGCTTCACCACCCTCTCGGGCGGACGCGAAGGTCCGGTGAGATCATGCATCCTGCGCCCACGCTTCGCTCGCATGCTGCAGCCGAATTCCGTCCACGCCAACCGGGCGTTCACGTGCTGCTGGGCGACGGTGGACACGGAAGGAAGGCGCGCCCTGTGGCAGAGGCGTGGGTGGCCCTCGCCTTGGCCAGCGGCCACGTCGTTCACTGGATTGACGGAGCGTGCAGGCTGGACCCCGGGCGCTTCTCACCTTGGCTCACTCAACTGGGTGTCGGGCCACGTGCGCTTTGTTCGCTGCGTGTGGCCCGAGGTTTCACCGCACACCAATGCGCGGCCATGGTGGCCCGGCTTCCGAACGAAGTCCAGTCCAGCGGCTCCCGGCTTGTCGTGGTCGACGCCCCCATGGCCATGTTCGATGACGTTGAGCTTCGCGCACGCGAACGACGCGACTTGGTCCGCCATCTCTGCGGTGATCTCGAACGAACCGTGCACAGCAACGCCACCACGGTCATCGTAATTCATGGCCGTCATGGACCCGAGTCTCACCGGTGGCGAACACAACGGCTGACCCACATGGCGCAAAGCCAGGTCGAAGTGACTGCAGGACGCGATGGCAGGCTGAAGATCCGTCGTGGGCAAGCGCCGTGGCGCCTCCTCCAACCGTTGCGTTCACCTCATGTTTCGGACCACCGGCAACCGACCTTGGCCGAGTGGTCGCAGGAGCGCCTCCAAATTCCAACCGAAAGGCGCGAGCAGCGACCATGCCGCTCGGTCGAGACGACGGACGTGGACTTCGAGGGCGGGTCGAAAACGTGTTGAGTCCTCGCCTTCCAACTCGGTCGCCAACACGACGCCGTCATCGTTGTCTTCCACCTCCACAAAACGCAGCCGTGACCCAAGGGCGACCGGCCATCCCAAGCGGGAAGAACGGGCCATGGCACGCTGCAGCACTGTGTTGACGGTGCGCTCCTCCATGCTTCGCTCGACCCGCTGAGCGACGAGGAGGTCGACCAAGGGGACATGGCCGCTCATCAACGACGTCCGAGCATGGTCATGGGCCTCAAGCAGCAGCGCTTCGAGGGCCTCCTTGTTCACGCCGTGGACCAAGACGTGGTGACGCAAAGCCTCCAGTGTCTCTTTTTGGAAACGCTTGACGAAGGGACTCGTGGAGTGTTGCCTCGCCTCGATGCCTCGAACCTTGACACCGTGGGTCCCACAGCCCCAGTACTTCGTCAACGCACCAGCACCATCGGAGCGACGAGGGAGGATAGCCAACACGGGGTAACGCCCTTCCACGTCGAGGGGAATGCCTGTCTTGGCTCCGAGGCGTTCCGCCAAACGTTGCGCCGCCACCGCCCGCTCATCGTTGGAACGTCCCGACACGTCGGTGATCCACAGGCTGTCAACGATGCCATGGACCACGTCCCACCCGTCAGCCCGAGCCGCTTCGATACCTTCCAGCATGACCTCGCGAGCCCATGCACAAATCGCTTCATGAGCCTCGATGCGGCCAAAACGAGCGTTGCGGTAACCGGTGTAGCCAAAGCAGGTCACGAGCAGCCACTTCAACGCCAACTGTCGGCGGTCTGCATCGTCGCGAGGCCCAGTCCGTTGAGCTTTGAGTTCAGAACGACGGCGAATGAGAGGGGCGACCACTCGACCAAGCAAACCGTGATGCTGGAGGCACGTGTACAGCTCAAGACCGGGAACGCTCAACGCCGCCGGGGATGAAACCGGAGCGGGATTGAGGTGCTGGTTGACGGTACGCTTCCGAAACCAGCGCTTCGCTTCATCGGGGTCAAGGGGAACGAAGGGGGCTTGACCGCTGCCCGTACAACAGGTGCATCCAAGGGTCTCAGGCGAGATGTTCCGCGTGGCGATGATGCTTGGGAAGAGGCTGGCAAAATCCAGTTCAAACACATCAACATGAATCCCTGGTCTTGGATCAAGGTGCAGTCCACCACGATCGGCGTGAAGCAGTTCCCATCCCGTCGTGGTGTCCTCGGGTCGGTTCTTTCGCCACGGGATCAGCACGCCGTCCTGCATGGCCGTACGCACCTGAATCGCGCTGATGACCGCACCCGGAGAGCGCCGAGCCACCGCATCGAGGGGGCGACCGGAGGCTTGTGACAGTTCAATCAGCCCTGGCAACCCTGCTTCGCGTCCGAGGAAACTCGTGGCCAGATCGATGTGCACGCGGCCTTCCAGTCGGTGGTGCCCCCCTCGACGAAGCAAACGACCGTAGGACCGCACCGTGGTTCGTCGCGTGGGGGTCGGGACGACCGACGTTGAGCGTCCGAGGCGCAGGTGAACACCCCACGCCTCGGCACGCTGACGCAAAGCAGGCAGCAAGTGAGCATCACCCCCTTCTGTCAACACAACGTCTGGATCGTGGCGATCGAACGCCTCCATCAACCGTTCCATCCCTTCTGGATCCTCGAGTGGAACCACGTCGATTGGCCCAGAGGGTTCCAAACCGACGGCCTCAACCCCCGTTAGACGCGCCGCCAACAAGCGTCCATCGTGCAACGGACCGTCCCATTCGGCGTCCACACGAAGGACACGCACGTCGCCCATGACGCCCGCGAACGTACATGGCATGAGTGCATCCTCGATGATCCGCACTCCACCGAAGAGCTCGACGCCATGGGAAGTCAACCATGCTTGTACTGGATCAACGTCAACCGAAAGCAGGGTGTGGTGACGATGCAGTCCGCGATCGTCGACGGTGCGGGCCAACCGAAGACGATCGCGAGGACGTCGGAGCGTCACTTCGAGCACCGGGTGCATGGGTCCACCGAGTGCCACTGGAGCCTCGATGGCATCGCTCGAAAGGACGCCATGATGCAACCGAACCTCGGGCTGGTCAAGCCACACCTGAAGCGCGCGGAGCCGTTCTGGAGTGGCGGTGATGTGAAGCAAGCAGGGGGTGACAAAGCGCAGGGCGCGAGCCGGACCTCCCGCTTGACGCACCCATGCCGTGAGCACACCTGTGCCTTCGTCGTGCACGTCGAGCAACCAACTAGGCCGCATCCCGTCCCTCCAAGGCATCTTCCAAGGAGCGAAGACGAACCCACGCCTCAAGCAGGGCCGTCAGGAGCAATGGCGTCCAAGGGTCGTGGGCGGGAAGCATGCCGGCAACGCCGCGACGCTGCCGCAAATGCGCAAGCAGGTCATCGAACACCACCTGTTCATCATGAGGCAGCAAACGGCGGTACGGGTCCAGAGCTTGCAATTCCTGATCCACACGCACACGCCACGTCGGTACACTTCGGCCCATGCCCTGGTCACGCCACCCGCTATGGAGGAGGCAACGGAGGGAGGGGGGCCTGAAGGTGAAGTGATCAGAGCACGTCACGGTTGACGACGGTCGGGCAAGAACCGGTGTGAAGCGTTTCAAGCACCGCGGACGCGATGTCCATCCCAACGCGGCGTTGGGCTTCATGCGTGGAAGCACCGATGTGTGGCGTGCCGCTGAAGCGCATGTGTTGAACCAACGGATGACCGTCACCAACCGGTTCTTCCTCGAACACATCGAGGGCCAAACTGGCGAGCGTTCCGTTACCCAGGGCCTCGGATGCGGCAGACTCGTCAACCAGACCACCGCGGGCGCAGTTGACCAGATGGGCCCCGCACGCCACGCCGTCTGCACCGACCTGTGGCATCAGGTTCAGCCGACGAGCATCGACCATGTGATGGGTTTCCGACGTGAGACCGCAATGCAAGCTGATGTGGGTGCATGACCGGAATAGATCATCGAGATCTGCGTGCAGGGAGACGGCAGGAGCAATGTCCACACCATCGGGAAGGTAAGGGTCGTACGCGTGCACCTCCATGCCCAACGCCACGGCGACGGCTGCCACACCCCGAGCGATGCGTCCGTAACCCACCAGACCAAGCCGTTTGCCCGACAGTTCTGTGCCCTTGGCATCCTTCTTGATCCAACGGCCTTCCCGCATGGCACGGTCTGATGGGCCAAGGAAGCGGACGGAACCAAGCAAGTGCGCCATGGTCAACTCCACCACCGAATGTGTGGACGCTCGTGGAGCATTGACGACGCGGACACCTGCGGCCGTTGCGGCGTCCAAATCGATGTTGTCCACGCCCACACCCGCTCGGCCAACGACCTTCAAATCCGGCAAAGAGGCCAGCACATCTGCGGTCACCTTGGTGCGGCTTCGGACGATGAGCGCCGTGATGGAACGGCCACCGTCAACGCCGAGCGATTCAGGTTCAAGCTCCGACACTTCTCCTCCACATTCGGCGCGCAATTTTGCGATGGCGTCAGGGTGCAAGCCGTCCGTGATGGCGATGCGCATGATGGTGGTCTATTCCGACGGAACATCAAGGTTGCATCCGATGCATTCAGAGGGTGGAGGGTTGTGAGCGCATCGTGGCGAACGAGCCGGGATTCGACGCCCTCGCTTCCGCACTGGGCATCCTGCTCATCCCAGTGCTCCTTGCGCTTCCACTTCGCATCGCGTGGCAACTACGGGTCGGCTCATCCATCGACAACATGAGCTACCGTGCCGACGTACGACGAATCCTGCACGCTGGCATGCCTCTCGAAGCCTTTCGGGTAGCCTTGAACGATCGGGCGAGGGAGGCGGGCATCAGCCCTCAACGTCAACGTCTACTCGAGGCGGACACCATCTACCCACTCGGCCTTGGCCACTTCATCCTCCTCCCTGCTTTGTTTGTCTTTCCAATCGCGCTCCTGCTCGCCGCACCGGTCATCCTGCTTGCCTTCCCTGTCTTCATGGCCACGGAATTTCTGCTCATACGGCGCAACCTCCTGGCCACAGCCCTGAACATCCTACGCCGGGTTACCAATTGGCAAATCATCCACATCCCGCGGACGTTGGACACGGGTGAAGTTTCGCGTGAACACGTGATGGAACTCTCCCACCACCTGCGTCACTTCCAGCGTGCGCCACGCTTGGCCTTCCTGGGGCTCTTCGCTTGGCTTGTCGTCCTGTGGACCTTCCGCATCGATTCAACCGGCATCCAAGCGCTCATCGCGATTCTGCTCTACGTGGTGCTCCTCGCGCTGGTCGGCGTGCTCGGGGCGGCCTTCGAAACCGATCTCGTCTTCGCCGACCCGGCCAATGCTTCGCTGACACCGATTGACCTCTGGCTTGATTCGCTGCTGAAACCTGTGGTCGGATTCGGTTTGGTGCTCCTGCTGGTTCGGGCGATGATGGAAGAAACGAGGAACGGCAACCCTGTGCTCTTCTCGGCCGTGGTCATCGCGGTGTTGTATGGTGCAGCCTTGGTTGGTTTCGCCTATCAATGGGGCTATGCCCTCGTCCGAGGTAAGTCTGTTCGAGACGTGTTTGAAACCCAATCCATGGACCAATTTTCCCCGTTGATTTCCTACGACCTGACACGCGCAGAAGGGAGGCTGGTGTTTGGAGCGAAGATGTCAATGGCCGAGCGCAAAGAGCAGAGCAAAGAACTGGTCAGCGGCGGGATGTCCTTTGCAGATCTTGAAGCCCTACCGCGCTCGGAGACGGGCGGTGAAATTCCCAAGCGCCCGTCCATTTGAGAGATTAAACACGCCACCTTTCTAACGGTGACATCAAGAGCGGACTCAGGTATTCACGCGCATGCCAAATCGGCTTAAGCCTGGAGATGAGGCGCCTACCTTCTCGCTACCCGCATTGGATGGCCGGAACATCACCTTGGAAGAATTTCGCGGCAAGCGGGTGATTTTCACGTTTTTCAGGTTCGCCTCATGCCCCTTTTGCAACATCCGCATTGATCGGCTCATCAAGCGGTGGAATGAGTTTCCTGATGACACGGTGATGGTCGGTGTCTTCGACGCCAACATCAACGAGTTGAGGAAGCGTATGGGTCGACGGGACGTCCCATTTGTCCTGGTGGCTGACGAAACCTACGAGCACTTTGAACGGCATGGTGTGGACAAATCCTTTGCCCGGTTCATGTGGGGAGCCATGCGCTCTCCTTTGACGTTCATGGCCGCCACCCTCAAGGGGTATTTCCCTCGAACGTTGTCACCTTCCCGGATGTCCACGATTCCTGTTGATGTGTTGATCGACGAAGAGGGTCGCGTGGTGGAGGCCCACTACTGCAAAGACACGGTGGACCACATCCCGATTGACAGGATGATTGCTTTTGCACGTGGTGAGTGACCCAAACATCCATCGTTTCGCAAGGATGGAGGTAAATCATCACATCGTGCCGCTTCTGTGACGCATCACCACCCGTAAATCGTTGACAATTGCGTCCATTGGTGACCGCCATTGAACGAAATGGACGTGCCGTATCGAGCGTTCCTGAGCAGCATGCGACACCTAGGACCTGAAAATGACAAAGATCAACGACGCGAAACTGGAATCTGGACGCCTGTGATGAGGCCAAAACCTAGGCTTTCGCCGTTGGTGCTCATTCCAGCCAAGGCACACGTTCAGGAATCTCTGCGAAAATGTTTGCAGGAAGCGCGGTTTTGATCTTCGAAACACCGCCCAATCGAGCGCTGGTTTCGGATTGCCACGTCGCAAATTCATCGAATGAAGTCATGTTCAACACAGGATTGTTGGCCCGGTTCCATGCGAGGCTCTGCATGGTGGTACCCGGTGGGTCATGTCCTGTACAGACGATGGAATCTCCGGGGAAACGTGACAGCACGGCCAAAGCATCCCAGTGGTCGTCGACTCGCCCGCTTGGGAGGTCATCACGGCCTACGCCACCATCGCCAGTGAACAGGAAGTCACCCGTCATGATGTGCCCAGCGACGTCGACGATCATCGAATCGTTGGTGTGGCCGGGCGCGTGATGGAAGCGTACAGTATGCGTGCCAACCTCAAGCGTGTCATCCTCACCGACCAAGTGATTCACGCCAAGTGAGGCGGTTGAATGCCACATGACGTAATCGCAACCTGTGCGCTCCCGCATGGCAAAGCATGCCGTGATGTGATCAGCATGGGTATGCGTCGCGATGGCATGGAGCAGTTTGAGGCCACGTGACTCAATCATGGCAAGGTCCTGATCAATGGTGTCCCACACCGGATCGACATACGAAGCGACGCCGGCTTCCTCATCAACGATGAGGTAGGTTTTCGCCCACCGGTCCGCATGCAGCTGCTCAACGCCCATGCCATTCCACGTTCGGTCCCGTCCAAGAAGGTGGCGCTGGTCAGACCGCATCGTTCATGCCGGTGAGGGTCGACAGGACATCATGAACCATCCACCCGTCGTGGTTCATCTGGAGCATGACGGCAAGGTCCTGCTTGTCGACGAGCAGGGCCGTGGACCTCAACCGGCTCAACGCGGGCGGTTGGTTGAGTCACCCTCGCTGCGGTTCCCGACACCCGCTGAAGTGAAATCCATGAGCATCGAACATGGCCCTGCGCGCCGCATCAACCTCGATGACGTCTCGGACGGCGTCACAGTCCTCAAGGCATACCCCCGTGTGTCTTGGCCTGAATCCTGGCCTTGGAAAGATGACCTGATCAGCGACAATGCGGTTCATCCCGTGGCTCGGGAGAGCGTCTATCGGAGCCTCCATCGCGTGGTCAGCAAAGCCATCGTCGTCAACCGTGAGGGAAAGGTACTGATGGGGCGTGTGGCTCGTGGGCACTTCGTGGGCCATTGGACGCTCCCAGGAGGATACCTTGACCATGATGAGCACCCCCGAGCGGGCTGCATCCGCGAAGCCTTCGAAGAATTCGGCCTGAACATCACCCTCGAAGCAAGCGCGCCAGTGGTGACCCAACGCGTGTTTGATGGGCGGGGCCTCTCTTTTCTCTCCTTCACGTATACCTCAACCGAAACCGGGGATCAAGACATCAACGTGGAACCCTCAGAAATCGCTGAAGGTGCGTGGTTTTCGCCCGACGAGGCCTACGATCAAGCGGTGTCCTTCTTCGATAAAACCGCACTGGAATCGCATCTGAAACGCTGATCAGGCGCCAAGCAACGACTTGGCTTCTGCCAAAGCATCCGGGAGCCCTTCTGGGTGAGAACCTCCGCCTTGAGCGAACGTGGGCCGGCCACCGCCGCCCCCACGTATGTGCGGAGAAATGGCACGCAAGAGCGTGACCGCATCATAGCGTTCTGCTGCAACCGTCCCCTCTGTAACGGCCACAAGGAGTTTACCACCGCCTTCGCGGGAGCCCAACACCGCCACGGTCGGTTGTTCAGGATCTCGGGTCATCGCACCGAGCATGTTGGTCAGTTGCTTGAGGTCGGCGTCCACCTCTTGCACGATGACACGGACGCCATCCACCATGGTGGAACCTCCGTCACCGCCGCTGGTACGCAATTTTGCAATCTCCTGTTCCATGCGCTTGATGCGTTTTTGCTGGTCCTTCCATTCCGTGAAGAATCGCTCAGCAGCTCGTGGCAAATCTTCAGGTGTCACGCTTAGGGCATCCGATGCAGTACGGAGCAGAGCATCTTGTTGCCGCGCGTACCGCAAAGCAGCTTGACCCGCGACGATCGTCAAACGCTCCACACCGTCTTGGACGGCGGATGAACGGACGATTCGGATTGAACCAATACGGCCAGGCTCGTCGTGATGGGTGCCGCCACACGCCTGAATGTCATGGTCGCCAATGCGCAGGATACGGACAGAAGCGCCCTTCGGTGCACCGCCCTGATACAGGTCGAATCCGTGCTTTCGGTCCGCATCGCGACGATCCAATTCGGTCTTTTCTGTGCGTTGCACTTGAGCAAGAACGTCGTTTGCAAGACGCTCGATGGCATCGAGGTCTTCGCGCTGCAGCCTGGTGTGATGNGTGATGTCGAGACGGGCGCTGTCCACGGATTTGTTGGCACCTGCTTGGAANATGTGCGGTCCAAGAATACGACGCGCTGCACCGCCAACGATGTGGACGGAGGTGTGGTGATCCATCAATTGTCGGCGCCTNGCGGCATCGAGTGAGCCTTGAACGAGGTCTCCGACCTCCATCGGCCCATCGACNAGGTGGAGCACATGTTCACCCTGTTTCCTGGTGTCNAGGACGCGTCGGTCGGTNGCCTCGGTGGACAAACGACCTTGATCGCCTTCTTGACCACCGCCCTCGGGATAGAAGCAGGTCTTGTCCAAGACCACAGCATGCGTTGCACCCTCAACTGCATCAGGACGCAACTGCTTGCATGCGAGCACGCTGGCCTCCATTGCCGTAAGGTGGACGTCGTCGTAGAACAGCAGCGATGTGCCGGGAAGGTCAGGTAAGTCTTCCACCACCGCTGCGTCTTTGGTTGACGTGGCCGCTTCCTTGGCCAAGCGGGCGTGCCGCTCAGCCATTTCCGCGGCGAATCCGGCCCGAAGTACGAGGTGTTCCCAGCCGGCATTGCGACCGACGCCAACCACGATTTCTGGTTGCAGGCCATGGACGTCAGCGAGCTCGAACAGAAGGTCGTCATGCACGGATGTGGCGTCAATCGGGGTGGACTCCAGCGCTTTGCGAACCAATCGGTCTGACTTTCGCATCATCTCGTTGTACCTTGCTTCTTCCAAATCGAGGATGTGCAGCATGCCCTCACGGGTTTGCTTCATCTTCCGGTGCGGTAGGTGATGATCAAGGTGATGAGCCATCATCTCAGCGAGCGTCACGCCAACGTCAAGTTCATTCGCCATTCGCAGGACCCGTCGCGCGAGCATGCGGGCGAGGTAACCGTCTTTGGCATTGGACGGAACGAGGCCATCGCCAAGCATGTGCGCCAGCGCATGTAGGTGATCGGGAATCGCGTAAATGCGCGCCAATGGTTCGGTCACTGCGGTCAGCACCTCGAGGTCGACGTTGACACCCGACTCAGCCAAACGTTCGATCAACGTGGCTTGAAGGGCATCGGCATCAACGCCCGCTTCAATGTTCATGATCCCGTTCAGCCGGCTCAATTCCCCAAGCAAACGCTCGACATCGATGTCCTTGTATCGGGCCAAAACGTCCTCAAACTTGGCCAAGGACTTCAGCCATGTGACGGATTCTGGGTAAATCGCTTCGTAGATGGTTGGCGTCCCAGCTGCCGCCCAGCAAAAGCGTTCGAGCCCGTACCCAGTATCGATGATCTGCAAGGGCATCGTGCGGTATCGAAGTCCTTTGATTTCGACGTCGCCCTCTGGATGTTCCTCGAGGTCCATGAACACGAGCGTTGCGAGCTCCAGCCCACCCACGATGACCTCGACGGCAGCACCTGCGTTTCCACCGCCGCTCCATGGATTCTCGACATAGGTCACTTCCGTGGGGTCGATGCCAAAGGTGTCGGTCAGCAGACGATGACACAAGTCAACACAGGTTTCAATCCAATAGTGTTCAACGCCATCATTTGGTCGGTTGAAGACGTGATGTGCCATCATCTCGAAGGTGGTCAAATGCCGGCCAGAACGTCCGACAGCGTCGACGTCCGTCAAGCGAATGCAAGGTTGTGAAATGGTCAGTGGATTTGCCGGTGGTTCCGCAAGGCCGCTGGTAACGTGCGGTTGAAAATCGGCAATCGAGGCGATGGTGAGATGGATGTCGTCACGCCACCGCGCCAAAACGGGATAAGGCTCGACCCGGGTGTGGTCTGTTGCCTCGAAAGCCGCGAGGAACGCTTCACGCATCCGCTCCTTGAGCGCATGTCCGCGTTCATCAAATCCCGGAAGGATTGGATGGCCGATGAACGTGTAAGGGTCCTGATCGGTGTCACCGCTTGTCGTCCGGGTTGGATCGCAGGACCAGTACGGCAGGCCGCTGACCTCACAGGTCCGGCGGTCGTAACCGCGGTCGATGAGGGTCTGGAACCTGAGGCCTTCCATCGTCGCTCCCTGATGTGTGGTCACGACACCGCTCCTTGAAGCCTCGCCCGTCCAAAGCGTGAAGATGCCGTGTGGACACCACCACCCATGGCGGACTGGAGAGACCACGTGGAGCCCTTGGGCCCCGGAGTCATCGGCATCGCCAAGCACGGGCGCATGGTGACCGATGCCGCCATCGTGGGATCGGACCTTCAGGGTCTGCTCAGCGGCGATGAACGTGCACCAGAACAACTGGTGAACGCCGCGACATTGCCGGGTGCAGTTGGGCGCGTTTGGGCGATGGCCGACCACCACTACGGATACGGGTTACCCATCGGAGGTGTTCTTGCTACGGACCATGATGCGGGTGAGCAGGGCGGCGCGGTCAGTCCTGGAGCGGTCGGTTTTGACATCAACTGTGGCGTACGCATGCTTGCATTCGACATGATGGCTGACGATCTGCCAGACCCGGCAAAGTTCGCACGACGCCTCGGCGGCCGGGTACCGTCAGGGACCTCCGGACGTGGCGGAGTGGACCTCTCGGCGCAGGACCTGATGAACGTCCTCGAGGAAGGTGCACCTGCAGCGGCAGATCTTGGCCTTGGAGCAGTTGACGACCACCGACGGTTGGAATCGAACGGTCGTTTGGATGCCGACATTGACGCCGTGTCTGCTCGCGCACTTGAGCGAGGTATGTCCAGCATGGGTACCTTGGGCAGCGGCAACCATTTTGCTGAATTGCAGGCCGTTGAGGAAGTCGTCGATCGTGAAACAGCAGAGGCATGGGGGCTGTTTGAAGGGCAACTTGTAGCCATGATTCACTCAGGCAGTCGAGGGCTCGGACATCAGGTGTGCACAGACCACGTACGGCATCTTGAACGCCAGTTTGTTTCTGATGACGGCGGTTGGCGGCATGAAGGATACGATTGGTGGATCCCAGACCGACAGTTGGCCGCTGCACCCCGACACTCACCCGAGGCTGAATCTTACCTTGGGGCGATGGGAGCGGCTGCCAACTATGCTTTTGCCAACAGGGCGGTTCTGGCTCAACGTCTGATCACCGCGTTGGAAGTTCACACCAAGACTACCGTTGATTGGTCCACGGTCTACGATGTCGCGCACAACATCGCGAAGGATGAGGAACACGTCATCAACGGCAAGCGCTGCACATGCAGCGTACACCGGAAAGGCGCGACGCGTGCCTTCCCCGGGAGCCATGAAGAACTCTGCCCCGAACACAAGCCCACCGGTCAACCCGTGCTCGTCCCCGGGGACATGGGCACGGGGTCTTGGCTTCTGGCCGCTCCAAAAACCAACATGAATCCCGCTTTTGGTTCATCATGCCATGGCGCGGGGCGTCGGCTTTCGCGGGCAGCGGCCCGCGAACAAGTCGATGTGGCGGCTTTGATGGAGCGTCTTCGAGCCTCTGGGATTCACCTCAAACACGGGACAGAACGCGGGTTGGCTGAAGAAGCTCCAGAAGCATACAAGCCGGTTGACGATGTTGTTGACGCCACCGAACGTGCAGAACTTGCGCGACGGGTGGCGAAACTCTCGCCGCGCGTCGTGGTGAAAGGCTGAACCTCACATGCAGTATGCCGTGTCTGGCCCACCCGCAGGTTTCGGGGCAGCTCCAGAGTGTTCGCCATCGGGTTCCTCACAGATCACGCTCAACAGGGTGTTGACGAGGGCCTTCAGGTCCTCCACCTGCGTTTGTAGTTCGTTTACTCTTTGCTTCATGTCAATGCCTTGCTGGCGCTCGTTCATCGTGCATCCCATCTAGGAGAGGTAACCCTCCTGAGACGCTGTTGTAAAAATCGCACCTTAATGCTTGACGGTCGAATCTTTCAGAAAGCGCGAATGGGGGAGATGGAGCCACCGGCGAGAATCGAACTCGCGACCTCCTCATTACCAATGAGGTGCTATACCGCTAAGCCACGGTGGCGTGATTCGGCTCACCTGAAGGGTGGATATAACCGCTTCGCGATGCCCAAACGCCCCAAACATGGGTTGAAGTCCACAACCAAACCGTTCGAACCATGGAAGCGACGTCGCCCAAACCGGTCGACGCGTCCACGCCCCTCTGGGCGTGGTGGATGGTTGCAGCGGTCGGCATGAGCGTTGAGTTGCTTCCGATTGGAATAAGGCTCCTGGACGGTGAACCACCCGCTGACGCATTTTGGCCCTCCGCGCTTCGAGCATTGTGGCTGGATTTCCTCCTCCGTGAGCAGGGCGTGTGGCTGCTCGTCGGCCTCGGCCTGGTTGCGGTGCTCACGTTGGTTGAGCGCAACCTTGTGGGTCGAGCAAAGGACATCACGCGCCTCATCGGGGTCGGCCTAATGGGATGGTGTTTGGCCTTGCTTGGAACCCACGTGCTGCTCAACTGGGGGTTCTACCGTGGTGCGTTCATCCTCGCACCAGCAGGAATGGCGCTCGGGATCTTGCCCATCACCCTCATGTGGGGACTGGACAAGGAGGGCAAGCGTATCCTGAAGCAGGGAGCTTTGGCCTTGGGGGTTGTCGCGCTGCTTGCCCTCACCCCCGCACTCCCTGCTGCGATGAACCTCATGCCCACACCTCCCCCCACGCCAGCTCAGGGTTATGGAGCCGCACCAGGGCCTTTTCTGACCGAAACCACGACCATGTCCTACACCATCCCCGAGCAGGTGCTCACTCATCTCGAGGGAGAGGACCCCAATGTGGTGTCCCGCATGACGGTGACATGGCCTGTGTATACCGTGGAACCACCGGGTCTCCGCGTGCCATTCGGACTCGTGTTCCCTGGATTTGGAGCCCCGCTCGCTTCCGACTACACGGACTGGACCGAGCACTTGGCGGCCAAAGGGATGGTGGTGGTGCATGTTGCCTACCCGTCGCACCTGATCATCGAAGGGCAAGAGGAGCCCGTCGTCGCGGGTGGACGCTCGAACCATCCTCAGCACGCACTACGAATGGACGCCATGGCCTCCGCCATGGACGTGTTGGAACACGAATTGCTGCTGAGTGAAGAGGCCGACACGGCGGGATGGCTCATGGGAGCGGTGATCGATCCGTCCGCCCTTTACCTCGGTGGACACAGCCTTGGTGCAGGCATGGCCATGATGGTCGCGGCTGCGGCAATGGAACGTGGTTGGGCCACAGAGGCCCTCCTTGTCGACCTTGAGCAGCCATACACCCATGCCAACGACCCGGACATCTACGGCTCCCTCACGGCTCGTCCCGACGCCACGTTGGTGCATGTCGCCATCGCAGAAGATGACACCAGCGTAGATCCATGCCACGGTGTTGGTCATGCCATGCGCTGGCACCAAGAAGCAGATATCGCTGATGTCGTGTTGATGCGGATACCAAGCGATCGGCATGGTTTTCCACCCCTCATTGCATCGCATTACCTCGCTTCGACACCGGTCCATGACACCTTGGCCGACCATGCGTTTTACCGCCGTGTTGACGCTCAAGCCGAATGGTTGGTGGCCATGCAACGAAACGACACGTTCACGTCGTCATTTGCTGAAGCTCATCTGCTCGACCACGAGCTCCTGCTCCCGATGGGCACGTGGTCCGATGGCACCACAGTGAAACCACTTGAGGCTGTTGAAGCACCCTTCATTCGAGGCCCGTCCTGGGTTGAGGGGTGCCAAGAGCAGGTCGACATCTGGTCGTGAAAGGCGCCGAGAGAGAGATTTGAACTCCCGAGGGACGGACCCACGCGATTTCCAGTCGCGCGCACTACCAGGCTATGCGATCTCGGCCGCAAGTTCGCCGACAAGCATTCCATGTTTAATCCAAACGGTCAAAATTCTTCTTTACTAAATCCGAATCGATTATATCACAACGTCAGGTGGCCGGGGGTACGCCACCATGGCTTAGCGGTATAGCACCTCATTGGTAATGAGGAGGTCGCGAGTTCGATTCTCGCTGGTGGCTCCATGATCTGTTTTGCTCATAATTAACTCATGGTAGAGTTGATAGGATACGACGGACCCGTAGGGTCCGGTTGTATACCATGAATTCGTCATTGAGGCCCCCCCTGGCGCTGTTTCTGACGATATTGATGATTAGTCATGTTGCGGTTGCAGGTACTAGTCAATGGAACGGACCTTCCGGCTTGTCAGGTAACTCTCAGACTATTTCAGACGCTTTCGAGGTTCCCGGCAATGCTACTATAATCGATGCATGGCTACACATTGATGAGAGTGGTTACTTAGAAGACGGGTATGGTGAAACTTGGACTGGCGAGGATCTTCCTGGAAACTTTACTGCAGGCCAATTCAGTAATACAATGGTTGGAAAATTTGACGGTGCAATGTCTCTAACACCCGACACAGCGGTATCTAACGTCAATACATTCTCATCAGCAAGTTTGCAACTACCAAGTACATGGTCCAATACTGGCGGAATATGGGGCGTAGTTAATCCATCTAGCATGACTGGCCCAGTCTCTGGTTCCACACGGACACTAGCGCATGGTTACGTTCCTGCCTCGGCAGCAGATGGAGGTGTTGTGGCTGCAACATTACCTGGTCAACCGCTGCCTTCTAATTCAGCGGGGACCCTCACAGCATCGTCTTTTTCAATACCTTCTCCAATCAGTAATTTCAATTTGTCATTTTCTCATTGGCACCACCTAGATGCGATGGATGGTGCGTGGGTGGAGTACAAGCTGGACAACGGTGCTTGGACTTACATACAGCCTGCGGGAGGTTATCCTTCATCGATTTCAACCAATGCGACAGTGCCTAACGGAGCTAATGGCTCTGGATTCGCAGTATTTGGCGATGGCAACCACAGTGGTTGGTCGACTGCAATATTCAATTTGGACAACATTTCCGGAATTACAAATGCAACGTACATGCAATTCAGATATCAGGTGTGGACAGATAATAACAATACTCAGAGGCCCGGATGGTTTTTGGATGATTTTTCCGTTACCAATGTTGGTAATTCTGCTGGTTTCTGGCATCATGGTTGCTATACTCAGACATCTAGCTCATGTTCATACAGCAACAATGCAGAAGGTGCATTAGAGAGTCCAGTCAACCTTTCCACTACAAACTCTGGATCAAAAATCCAAACACGTTTAGAATTTGATCTGGAAGGTTCTTCATATGACAATTTCTGTATTGAATTGTCCACAAATAACGGAACAACTTGG
>PCBQ01000012.1 GCA_002731395.1 Methanobacteriota archaeon | reverse complement strand
GTGCATGGCCTTGCGGATTGGGGGTGGAGGTACGGTCATCAGTTCAACTGGGAAGAATGGGTCGAGGAGCGTGACGAAGACGGCAACGTGAGCGGCGGTCGATGGGAGAGCCGAAGCGCCTACACCCTGATCCGCTCTGCATCTGGTGGCTCCCCGACCTTGGTGCATGACGGCACCGGAGGGATGGCGGTTCACCCGAGCCTCTTGACCAACGGGCGCCGCATTCAGGAGTGGTCGCAATCCGACATGAGCCTGTGGTCCACGCGACGTCGACCCGGAGGAAGGGTGCGGAACCTGCGTGCTGCGCACGCGTGGGACATCGACGGATGGACCGTTGGAGATCCCTTCTTCGCATCGTGTTATGCCCAACCTCGCACGCAGGAGGAGTTGATGTTCGAACAGGTGGATCAGTCGTTGGCCTCCGCCTTGCCTGAATTGACGCGAGAGGGAGACGGATTCGGACACATCGTCACCGTTCATCGTGGAACGGAAGCCTTGGCCTTCAGTGACATGGAAAGCGGCCTCAGCGCCATGTTGCCATCGGCGATTATGGTCTCGGTCGCTTTGGTGACCTTCCTGCTGGAAGGCATGTGGATGTGATCACAAGCGGGTCCATTGCTCAAAGGTCTGGTCGTGCTGGTCCCCGTTCTGAGCGGCGATCATCTCTGAGGATTCCAAGGTCCAAACCTCCGGGTCCAAGGCAGGAGCATGGGTGTCGGCCCCTCGCACGATGGTGTGTACCACGGTCCGATGAATCACGCTGGCGTCGCTGAGCATGAGGGCGTAGATTTCTCCCCCGCCGATGACGAACAGAACCTCCCCTGAATCCGATCGGCTTTCGACGTCTTTCATGGTGGTCCGCTGCGCTCCATCTTCGCTCCAAGACGGATCGCGTGTGAGCACCAGGTTTTCACGTCCTGGGAGGGGAAAGGGCAAACTTTCCCACGTGCGTCTGCCCATCACCACGGCGTGACCGAGGGTGAGGGCCTTGAAGCGCTGAAGATCCGTGCGTTGCCTCCACGGTAAATCACCGTCTTGACCGATACCACCCGCCTCGTCCTCGGCCCAAATGAGGTGCAGCGGCATGGAAGGCCCTCAGACGGCAATGGGTGCGGCGATGTGCGGATGGTGCTCATAACCAACGAATTGAATGTGTTCTGCTGTGAAGGCATCGATGTCAGCGATCGTCGGATCGAGGTTGAGCGTCGGGAGGGGCAAAGGCTCTCGCGTCACTTGCAACCGTGCTTGCTCAAGGTGGTTGTTGTACAGGTGGGCATCGCCCAAGCTGTGCACGAAAACCCCTGGCTGGAGGCCGCACACCTGTGCCATCATCTGCGTCAAGAGGCTGTAGGAGGCGATGTTGAACGGCACGCCGAGGAAGACGTCCGCACTGCGTTGGTACATTTGGCAGTTCAAGCGCCCGTCAGCGACGTGAAATTGGAAGAAGGCGTGGCAGGGCATCAGGGCCATGTCCGAGAGGTCCGCCACGTTCCAAGCGCTGACGATGATCCTCCGGCTGTTTGGGTCCTCTTTGATGAGTCGAATGGCTTCGGCGACCTGATCGTGTTCAACGCCATTTGGGCCCACCCACCGGCGCCATTGCTTGCCGTAAACCGGACCGAGATCGCCGCTTTCATCGGCCCATTCGTTCCAAATCCGGACGCCGTTCTCTTGCAGGTAGCGCACGTTGGTGTCTCCCTTGAGGAACCAAAGCAATTCGTGCACCACGGAGGGAATGTGAATGCGTTTCGTCGTGACCAAGGGGAAGCCCTCGCTGAGGTCGAACCTCATCTGATGACCGAAGACGCTGAGTGTCCCGGTCCCCGTACGGTCGCCTTTCGGCACGCCTTCGTCGAGGACCCGCTGCAGCAGGTCAAGGTAGGCTTGCATGCTGGCCACTTTGTGCAGAGGCCCTTGAGGATTGTCGGTGTCAAGGTGCTCCGAGGTGCTTCAGGCTGGCCATCAGTTGGTCGGTGAACTGCCGTTGCAGCACAGCCATCTTCGCGTCCAATTCGTCATCGCTCATGGTCGCCATGGCCACGACCTCGTCGGTTTCTAGACCTGCACCATTGGCGTGTGAGAGCCAATCTTCCCACGTCGTGCCTCGTCCAATGGTGATGTGCACTCGGCGCCAAAAGCGTGGGAACTTGTGTGTTGAGGGTTGCATCATGTCGCGCGTTCCGACGAGGGCCACTGGAATCACCGTGGCGTGCGGTACGGTCGCTGCAAGCCGTGCGACACCCGTTTTCCCCTCGAGGAGAAAGGGTTCCTCGGTGCGTTTGGAGCGGGTGCCCTCGGGGAAAATGCCGACGGCCTTGCTTGCTTCAAGAAGCGCCACAGCGCTTGAGAGTGCCTCGCGTGCCCCACTTTCGCGGTGGGTTTCGATTTGACCGGTGGCGTTCATCAACCACTTCCTGGGCCCGGAGACGAAGTGCCCGTCCTTGGCAAGGTAGTGGGCCTTCCGTCGCGTGGCCATGATGACCATGATGGGATCAACGTGGGACATGTGGTTCGCGGCTAAAATGACCGGACCATGCCGTGGCACATGGTGAAGCCCGTTCATGCGCAGCCTGAGGAAAAGCCGCATGACGGGATTGAGCAGGACCCGAATCCTGCGATAGTTCGGGTACCTCAACTCGACCGTGTCTGCGGACCGAATGCCACTTCGGGCGACAATGGTCGCCCAAGCCTCCTGCCGCGCTTCGCTCACGCAACGCCATTCAAGCCCGTGGTATCAACCTTCACCGGTGCGAACAACTTCTTGCGCTGATTACGCTGCAAGGCTCAAATCATGGGCCCCGTAGTGGTTGCCATGGAGCGAGCAGTGGCCTTCATCCTGCTCGCGGTCCTCATCCTTCCCGTGACGGCCCCGCTTGCGGCGGCCCAGGCTTGGGAAGAGGACGGTTGGTTGGAAACCAGCATGGCGGTTGAACGCATCGAAGCAGGTGATGAGTTCGGTTGCTACGGGATGCCCGGTTTGAGTTGGGCCAACGACCCGGGGGCCGTCGCCACGGCGTGCCGTGATTACCTGACGGCGCGAACGCCTGCTTCGGTGTGGGGCGAGGCGCCAATGTCCCTGTACACGCCTGAAGGTTTACCCGCGACCGATCATACCCTTCTCGGTGGACTTGGCTTTGTGATTCATGGGGACAACACTGGACTGACCACGACCGCATGGCACAACGCCGAGGATGAACCGCTGTACGAAGAGGATTGGTACAACCTTGGGCGACGTGGCGGTTCACTTGAGAAAGAAGTGGCTGACATCGATGCGCTTGAGGCCGAACTTGATGCCGGCGGCCTGGTCAACATGTACTGGATTGGGCGCGTCAACGACGCCACCATCCGGCATGACAGCGAAGTGACCGACCTTCTCTTGTCCCGAGACGATGTGTGGTTCACCACATGGGGCGAGGTTTGGTCCACTTGGGCCGTGCAGCGCTGCCATGAATTTGTGCTCGTGGTTGACCCTGAGGACGCACGTAAGGTCACGTTCACCCTCGAGGACACCATAGCCTGCGCGTCCACCAACCCGGAGGCATGGAAGGTGCCCACCACATGGCGGTACCTCCCACCGGATGGCGCTACCGTCACAGAAGTGTTGTTTGAGAACGAGACGGCACCCAACCTCGAGGGGGTCCGCAACACCGCTATCGGCGTTCGCNCGGAAAGCAANGAAACCCTGCTGAGCCTGACCGTGGGTCAGAGCATGGTGTTGATCCACGATGCACCTGTTGAGCGAGGGGATTTGGACGTCCTTGGGATGACGGACCAATGGAATGGACTTGATGTCGCTGTAACGATTGCCGGTCACGACACATGGGACTTGTTCCGATGGAGCAAGCGCTTCAACGATGAGCCAGAGCTTCGCTTCACTTGGTTGGTCATCCCCCGAGATGCCGATCCGGAGATGCCGTGGCTTCCGTGGGTGGGGCTGCTGGCCGCAGCGGGAACCATCGTCGCGATGCGGCACCTTATCCGAACCGACGACGGAACATCCGCCCTTGCACCACACCCGAAAACACGCGCCTTCGTTGAGGAGGAGTGACGAAGCCTTCATCCCCGACGCGTCCCGCCACGACCTGAGGTGGACGCATGGAGATTGATCCGTGGAGCAGCGCTCAATCCACCGACTATGAAGGCATCATCAGCCGATTCGGGTTGAACCGCATGGAAGGTGTTGACCTTCCCGACCCGACCAGGCTGCATCGCCGTGGTATTGTGTTCGCTCACCGTGACCTCGAAGGGGTCCTCGATGCGCAAAGGAAGGGGGAGCGCTTCGGCGTTCTGACGGGCTTGATGCCGTCAGGAAGGATGCACCTTGGGCACTCCATGGTCATTGAACAAGTGCGCTGGTTCCAAAAGAGCGGGGGTGACGTGACGATTGCGGTTGCTGACCTCGAAAGCCAAGCCACGCGGGGGGTGGATTTGAAGGAAGGTCGGAAGGTCGCGTTGGAGCAGTACATCGCAAACTACGCTGCTTTGGGGCTCGATCCTGAGCGCACTCAAGTCTACTTCCAATCGTCACGCCCCATCGTGCAACGGCTTGGCTTTCAGCTTGGCCGCCGTACGAACCTGTCCGAGTTTGAGGCCATTTACGGGTTCAAGGGAGAGACCAACCTTGCCCACGTCCAGGCTCCTTTGGTGCAAGCCGGGGACATTTTGCATCCCCAGACGGATGAATTTGGAGGCCTCCGTCCCATCGTGGTCCCTGTGGGCGTGGACCAGGATCCGCACCTTCGCCTCACGCGAGGTCTGGCTTCGAAGACGAATTGGTTCAACCTCAAGGAAGGCAAGCATGCTGGGCTCACCGTCGCCCTCTCCGTCCAAGACGACAACGCCGTTGCGCTTGGGCAACAGCCCAACGGGCGCGTCGACCGGGCTGCACGCCAAAGCGTGTTTGATCGGATTGTGAGGCGCCTCGACGCTCTTGGCTTCAGCGACCTGCGTCCCAATCCAAAACACGGGACGGTCGAGGTTCCTTCGGCCTCAAAACGCGATATCGCTGCCATTCGCCTTGCTTTGCTCGGTCTTGAGCGAGAACTGGGAGGTATGGGTCTGATGCCGCCTGCGTCAACCTACCACCACTTCGCTGTCGGCCTCGACGGCGATAAGATGTCCAGCAGTCGACCGGATTCAACCATCTTCCTTGGCGATGAGCCGGCGAAGGTGGCCAAGAAAATCCGCCGTGCCTTCTCGGGTGGACAACCGACCGTGGAAGAGCACAGGCGACTTGGCGGAGACCCGGACCGTGACGTTGCTTTCCAATACATGGCCTACTTTTTCGAAGAGGACGATGCCGTGCTCGCGGAACTGGCAGAATCCTACCGTGCAGGGTCCCTCCTCGCCGGTGAGATGAAGCAAGCATGCTTGGACAGGGCCGAGGTGTGGTTGGGTGAACTCGCAGAGCGCCGTGACGAAACGGCCCATCTGGTGACCGAGTTCCTCGCGCCTGATGCTCGGTAGGCCTCAGGCCGAAAACACCGGAGGCTCCGGTCCCATCGGCAGGTCTTCGGTCTCTTTATCGGTCAACGTGCGCTGTTCAGCGTCGTCGTGCAGGATCAAAGAACGACCGCTCGGGTCGAGGAGCTCAAGGGTGAGTGGCTCATCAAATTGAGCGGCCATGGCTGTGGCGAGCCTTAGCCGCAAGTGGTCCAGAGCGGAGCGCTCCTCGGCACGATTGCCGTGGGCCACGACGTCACGCTCCACGATGTCAAGCACGTCGACAAAGCGCTGGAGCACACCTTCCACGTTTGACACGTATCCGGTTGATGACGCGCCCGGTGCAACCTCGAGGTCGAGCTCGGGTATCCGCACTGTGCAGGCTGTGGACCGCACCACTCGGGCTGTCAGGTGTTCGCGCGCTGCCAGCGCCAAGGTCCAACCTGTGGGTGTTTGCGCTTCAGCCGGAATCAGGTCTGTTTGGCGCCAGCCGCACGCAAGACAAAGCAGGGTTACTTGGGTGTGCTCACCGAAGTATGGTATGTCATCGATGTGGGTCCGCAGGCGAAGGCCCTCATCGTCACCACAGGTGGGGCACGGTGCATCGACGATTTGCTCCATTCACCACCGCCTCCCGTCGCCCTCTGGGCGGACGGTTTCGGCCGCGTCTTCCACGCCTCTGACGCCTTCGATGCCTGGGGGTAAAACCAGAATCCGCGTGTCTGTGAGTTGCAGCAATCTTCCGCCCATGTCATCTTCAACGAACAAAGACAGGTGGTCCAAGGCCGCACGGAAATCGTCTCGACGGCCAAACAATGGAGCAACGTCGAGCAGGGTGATGTGGCCTAATGCGGCCCAATCCATCACTTGTCCGATGCCTTCGCGGCTTGCCAGCGATGCCCGATGAATGACCGGTGCGCCGGGAGCAGCAGGAACCGGGGCATCGGGGTACAAGTTGCGCAGATCGAGGTAGGCATGGGGCACGGTGGGAGCTTCAGGAACGCGTCGGGCGTTTTGGCGCAGGCTCGGCATCTCGAATTGCTCAAGAGGTGAACCTACGGGTGTTCGTGGACCCTCGGCGGGAGCACCACTGAAGGCATCCAGTGAGGATTGCCCCTCATCGGAGTCCACACGGCGGGTCATGGCTCGTGCTGGTGTCGATGTCCCATGAAGCCTCGCCTGCGATGACGGCGGATTCATAAGGGTCCGTCAAGCAGTCCTCAACACGCACCCGTGCTTCTTACGGGGTCGCGGAGGTGAGCAACCATGATTCAGGGCGAGCATGAAGGCGTTCTCAAGACCGGTACCAGCACGGTGGGTATCACCTTTGACGGCGGGGCCGTTGTCGGTGCTGACCACCGAGCGACGATGGGTCACTTTGTGGCCAACAAGAGCGTCCAGAAGTTGTTCCGCATCGGTGACAACCTCGGCTTGACCACCGCCGGTCTGGTCGGACACGCTCAGTCCCTCTCCCGCACCCTCGCAGCCGAGGTTGCGCTCTACGAACTCCGCCGCGGTCAGCAGATGACGGTGAAGGGGGCTGCGACCTTGACGGCCAACATCCTCTCGGGACGCCCCCACTGGGTTCAGCTGCTCATCGTCGGTGTCGATCCTGACGGGCCCTCGGTGTACTCCATCGACTCCGCCGGCGGTTCGATACCTGACGTGTACTGTGCAACCGGTTCCGGCTCGCCGTACATGTATGGTGTGTTGGAAGACGGCTTCCGCGACAACATGACGCGCAACGAAGCAGTGCTCCTCGCTGCCCGCGCCCTTAGCGCCTCCGGCCAGCGCGACGCGGCCAGCGGCAACGGCATGGACCTCGCGGTCATCACCGCCAAAGACGGATTCCAACTCGTCGATCAATCTGAGATCGACGCCCTCCTTGCCTCACACCGCTGAGGCCTTTCCAATTCCCGTTTCCAACCACCGACGAGGTGGGGGGAGCCGGTAAGGTGTTCATCATGCGAATGAGCTTCAAAGAACTGAAAGACGAAGTGGCCAAGATCGTCCCCAAGGGTTTCGACTACACGGTTGAATTGGAAGCAGGCGACATTGCCATCGTCACGTCAGAGCCCGCACGCTTTGCAGCAGACGGATTGATCGGGCGCATCGCCAAGCGGGTCCGTCGGACCATTGTATTGCGTCCTTCCGAGGACATCATGATTTCACCCGAAGACGCCAAGCGCGCCATCGAAGACATCCTCCCTGCGGCTGCAGGACTGAAGCACACGTACTTCGATGCATGCCTCCGAGAAATCACGCTCATTTGCGATGATCCAGGGGAAGCGGTGGGTCGTCGGGGCGCAGTGCTCAACGAAATTCGCGACACCACCGGCTGGCTCGTGCGCGTTGAGCGAACGCCCCCCGTGTTGTCAAAGACCATCCACGATATCCGTGGTTATCGCGAAGCCAACGCGACAGAGCGGCGCAAATTGCTCAAGAACTTCGGGCTCAACATACACCGGCCCACGCGCCCAGGGACGGCTTGGGCGCGCGTGACAGCACTGGGTTCCTATCGCGAGGTGGGTCGCGCATGCCACTTGGTGACCACGAACGAATCCCGCGTGATGATCGATGTCGGCGTCAACATCGCCAGCGACACTGACCCCATGCCATACTTCACGGCGCCAGAGGCACTTCCGCTCGACAAACTTGACGCGGTCGTGTTGACGCACGCCCACCTCGACCACGCCGGCATGCTGCCTGTGCTGTTCAAGTACGGATACCGCGGTCCTGTATACTGCACGCCACCCACCCGCGACATGATGCTGCTTCTCCAAACGGACTTCCTGAAGGTCGGCGGCGCAGAAGGAAAGCGCGCTCCATACAGCATGGAAGATATCCGACAGTGCATGCTTCACGTGGTCGACGTTGACTGGGGCAAGACCACGGACATCACCCCTGATGTGAAGATGACCTTCGAAAATTCAGGCCACATTCTCGGTTCCTCTGCCGTACACCTGAACATCGCCGATGGCAAGCACAACATCGTCTTTAGCGGTGACCAGAAGTACGAGAAATCTTGGTTGTTCGATGCAGCCAATGTCCGCTTCCCTCGCTGCGAGACGTTGGTGATCGAATCCACCTACGGCGCCAGCGGAGACTACCAACCTTCGCGTGAGGAAGCCACGATGGAACTGCAAGACATCGTTACACGGACCATTGATCGTGGCGGGAAGCTGATATGTCCCGTGTTCGCTGTGGGCCGTTCGCAAGAGGTCATGATCGCCATTGACGACCTCTTCAGGGCGGGGAACGTGAAGCCGGTTCCAGTTTGGCTGGACGGTATGATTCAGGAAGCGACGGCCATCCATGCCGCTCACCCAGACTACCTCACCAGTTCGCTGAAGCGCTCACTGCTCACCGACGACGGCAAGAATCCCTTCACAAGCGAATGGTTCCGCCCAGTTCAAGGGCGTGATTTGCGGGAATCCATCATCATGGACACAAGCCCTTGCATCGTGCTTGCGACTTCTGGTATGATGAACGGAGGTCCAGTCATGGAGTACTTCAAGCACTGGGCTTCGGAAACCCGCAATTCGTTGTGCTTCGTCGGTTACCAGGCGGAAGGCACCCTCGGCCGTCGCCTGCAAAAGGGCTTTGGCGAAGTGCCGATGCTCATCAACGGCCGCACTGAAATGGTCAAGATCGGCATCGAATTGGTCACCATTGACGGATTCAGCGGCCACTCTGACCGGCGTCAGCTGCTTGACTTCGTTGACCACATGAGCCCCACACCGAAGGCCATCGTGTGCCACCACGGCGATTACCACAAGTGCAACGAACTCGGCAAAACCCTGCGTGAGCGGTACCGATGTCGGACCTATGCACCGCGCAACCTCGAGACGGTTCGCTTGTTTTGAAGGTCACACCATCGGCTCGCCACATTCCGGGCATGGAATGCCGGGAAGGAACATGCCCGGGATGTACCCGCACTCAACGCACATGGATGTCACATCGTCCATACCTTCACACCCCGCGTGACGGTTCATCAAGTAAACCATGGTCAACCATGGCGTTGATGACGTGCTGAAGATCACGCTCCTCGACGACGACCTTGGCATGTGGAAGTGGACGTTCGTCCCATGGGTTGAAGCAGATTGGGAGCCCTGATTCTTGGAACATGCCGATGTCGCCCGCGGAATCCCCGACCGACACGGTTCGCGCGCGATCTACGCCGTAGCGCCGCTGAAGCATGCGCACCAGGGCTCCTTTTCCGTCCATTTGCACGTGGTATCGACCCAGTTCACGGAGGTGACCGTCCTCGTCTTCGCTCAAGCGAGGCAACCAACCGTTGGTGAACACGTCCAAGCGGCTGTCACAGCCGTGGCCTGCTTCCATCGCGTACCGCCTCTCGATGCCACCCCACCGTCGTCGCCATGGGGTTCCCGTTGAGAATCGAGCTGCGATCCTGTGCGCTGTGGCCTGTACGCCCCCGCTAACAATGGCCACGTGCCAACCGGCATCGAGGACGGTTTGGATGAGGTGATCGACACCCTGCATCATGGGCGCTGCAAGGAGGATGTCGTCCAAACGGTCGTTTCGTGCTCTGGTCCCATCCATGGCTTCGAAAGCCGTTTCAATCAGGCGGAGGTCGAGTTTAATCCACGTCCACTCGTCCAATTTACCTTGGTTGTACAGGTTGAACGAGGCCGAATTATCCGCGCCAATCGCGTCGTAGACCACTTGCCAGGTGGACAAGTGATCAACAAGAACTCGGTCCATGTCAAGGCACAGCAGGCCGTTGGCAGGCGGATTCATCACGCCATGCCACCTTCACTTTCCACTTGGTGTTGAAGGCTAGCAACTTGCTTTTCCATGATCCAGAGCAACACAGCGGTCATCAGAGCAAAAAGTCCGACAAGCGTCACGGCAACGGTCGCCAGCGTGACCCCAAGGGACGTGGAATTCAGTTCCTTGAATTGGTCGATGACGTTCCCGGAGAGCCTGATGCCAAGCACGAACAGCACCAAGCCAGGTAGTCCAATCAGGACAAGGGGGTGTTTGGATTCAAGCATCCAGTAGAACATCTGGGCCATGCGTGAGGCGCTTGCCAGTGATTCGGCTTGGTGCACGTTCGGGCGGGCAATGTGCCGGCTGACACGCACGGAGAGGTCCTCGGGGAGGTCCATGGCCGTGCCCAATGGTCCGAGGGCAGCAAGTGCTGCAAATCCAGCAGGAGAGACTTGGAGGTGCTGAACGTCGGCGTCGAGCAGCACGACGTCTTCAGGTGGACCTTCATCATCTCCGAGCACAATAGAGACGTGCACGTCCCAGCGCTCATGCAATCGGTTGATCGACAGGGGCAAATCGCGTAAGCGCCATGCATCGTTGACACGCAGGAACAGCGTACGTTCTGCGTCTTTAAGCCCAGCCTCCTTCAGCAGGAATGCTAGGCTTGCAGCGGTGATGTGCTCTTCCACATGCGTCAGCACGGGGCAGTCCAAGCGTTGGGCCAATTCGACGGTGGCGTCGGTGGAACCTCGATCAAGCAGGACAACCTCGTCCACGGATTCTCTGGCTCGTACGATGATGGACACGATCCGGAGTTCGAGGTTTGATCCGATCAGGACCAAGCGGTGACGGGGTGTAACCACGCCAAGGCCGCGACGACTGGGAATATCAATCATCGGCCTCATCTCGTGGGTTCAGACACCTTATGTGGAGCCGTCGTTCGCAGCGGAGCATGTGGGAGGGTCGCCGTCTCGTGGTGGTCATGCCCGCACAAAACGAAGCGTCTCACATCGACACTGCACTCCGCACCTTGCCTGCTGAGGTGGACATGGTGGTGGTGGTCGACGACGGTTCATCCGACGGAACGATAGAGGCAGTGAACAGCGCTGATCGACCCTATGATGTCGTCGTGCTCCAGCGTGGAGGGCAAGGCGTGGGCGCGGCTGTCGCGATGGGTTTCAACCACCTCAGCAACGTGTTGGACGCCGATGACCTTGTTGCCGTCATGGACGGGGACGGCCAGATGGACCCAAACGACTTGATTCCGCTTTGTCACCACCTCGTCGCCGAACAGGCCGACGTCGTGAAGGGAGATCGGTTGGCTCATCCCGACGTCAAAGGCGTGATGCCGCTGCTTCGACGCGTTGCCAACCGAGGTCTTGCGGTGTTGACCACCCTTGCTTCTGGACGCCGTTTGGGTGATGCCCAATGCGGTTTCATCGTGGTGCGTCATGAGGTTCTCACGCGCACCAACGACGATCCTGTGTGGTCGGGTTACGGCTACGTCAACCACCGCTTCATCCGCTGGTCAAGGCACGGGTTTCGTGTGGCTACACATCCGGTTCGCCCGGTGTATGGAGAGGAAATCTCGGGCATTCGCCCCCTTCGGTTCTTCTTCAGTGTGGGCGCCATGTTCGTTCGGGAGCATCACGGTCGAGCGTTCAGTTCGCTTGCAAACGGCCCAGGACGTGTTCCATTGAGCGTTGCTTTGTTGTCCTATCTCGCCGGTTGGGGGTCGCTGTTTGTGGTGATAGCGGGCCTCGTGCCAGTCTCGTACATCGCCTTCCTTCCGGGCGGGTGGGCGCTCGCCCACGTGCTCGATCGCTCCGTGCATGCTGGTGGGCGCGCCAGGATTTGAACCTGGGTCCAGGCGTCCCAAACGCCCGATGATAGGCCAAGCTACACTACGTGCCCGTACACCGCGCTCACGCTTCCTGCTTTCAAACTGACCGTTGTTCGCCGAGCAAACACCAGAGGTCCTGTTCCTGCTCAAACAAGAGCCCAGCTGCCATCGCGTGCTCGATGACGGTGGGGACCTCTGCGTTGGATGATCGCCGACGGAGTGCATGTGCAAGGGCCATTGGCGTGATGTGGCCTTCCTCAGTGGCCGCGTCGCGCAAGGCGGCAAACCAAATTTTGGGGGAATCGTCCTCAGGCGAATCAAACCCCGTTGTTGCTGTTCCCATCCGCTTTTTCAGCTCGTCACGCAGTTCTTCTGGCGTGTTGGCCAAGGTCACTTTGACCTGGAGCTCGGCAGCGGAATTCGCCCGTCCGACCACCTCCATGGGCGTCGGTGACCTGTGCCCACAGTGCGGGCACCGATGCGCGACACCCTTCGAACCAAAGCACGCAGCGCAAGACGGACATCGGGCGACGAGCCAGACGTCGTTCACGCTTCTCCCTCACAGACTGAAATCGGTCCGGTTTCCTGGGCGCAGGGCCTTGGCGGCAGGAGCCTTGGTGTCGACGCGGCGTTGTGCGGCGTCAATGGCCTCCTGGGCGCTGCGCGTCATCGACTTTCGCACCGGTCCAGTGCGTTGGTTGCCGAGGTTTGACAGGGAATCTGGGAGAATCAGCGCTGCAACGGCCACACCATGATGATCACGGCCTGCGGTAACTTCGTCCACGGCCAAGTCAAAAGATTCCACTTCGAGGTCTCTNGATGCCAAACGACGCTGCAGGTTGCGACGTAGGAGGAGGGTTGTTTCTTCGAAATCCGTGTTNGTGGTGATCGTGGCGACGATGGTGCATGGTTCACCTTCAGGCGTTCGAGCCATGGCGTAGGCTACGCCTGCACATGCGCTNGAACCGCTCCATGCGTATGCGCTGGCCACATGGCACTCGACCAACGATCCCATGGGTANGGGGCGGGGTGGAACGGGTTGGAAGCCGAGTGGAAGCATGGCGCCCTGCATTGGCACGTAACGCACGTCACCAAGGCCAAGGTCGACCAAGGCCTGGTCCAACGCATCCTCTGCGTTCTCGCCCCACGGGGCCACCGCGGTCATCAGCCATCCGGAAGTGGTGCTCATGCACTCAACAGGTTGGGGCGGGTTCATCAACAGCGTGGTGCCCTTCCACCCATGGCCGAGTCCTCGAGCACGTCCGCCGGTGGACGTGCTGCTTGGCCTTTGTTGGCCTCTTTCGCGCTTCTCGTGCTGGCGATGATCTTTGCTGGGCCGCTCATCGAAGTGCGAGGTTTCGCGGACGGCGCGGTTCTTTGTTTGACTCCGATGGTCGCGGCCTTTGCGGTGGTCATGTTGCTTTCCGCTCGGGCCTCAAAGCAGGCTGATGAGGGCTCAACGGCAGGCATTCTAGAGGACAGAGGTCATGTGACCAAGTCAGCGAGAGCCGTGGATGGAGAGGAGAACGTTGACCTCGAGGGTCTCGATTTGCCCCTTGTGTGATCAGGGCGTGACCCGTCGCGAGTCACGCGGAAAGGGAATGACCTCACGAATGTGGTCCGCTCCACTGAGCCAACTCACGACACGGTCCACACCGAGGCCGAAGCCACCGTGCGGCACGCCGCCATAGGCCCGGGTGTCGATGTAGAACTGGTAGGGTTCACGTGGGACGTTCTCTTCGTCGATGCGAGCGAGAATTTCCTCTTCAGACCACGTCCGCTCACCACCACCAATGATCTCGCCATAGCCCTCGGGGGCCAAGAGATCGTGGCACAACACGTAGGCATCGTCCTCGGGATCAACACGGTGGTAGAAGGGCTTGGCCACCTTTGGATAATGCGTCAGGAAATGAGGCACGTCGAAATCAGCCGTCAGAACCTTTTCCTTGCTGTAGTCAAGGTCTTGGCCCCATTCGATGTCGATGTCCATGCCTTGTAGGGTTTCCACGGCTTCGTCGTAGCGCATGCGCGGGTAGGGGTTGTCGGCGTATCGAGCCACGAGGTTGAGGTCACGGTCGAGGCTGGCCAATTCATCGCTGCGTTCGTCCAGCAACGTCTTCGCGATCCGACGTACGACACCCTCGCCGTGGGACATGATTTCATCGTTGGTCGCCCAAGCAAGCTCCATTTCAGCGTGCCAAAACTCGGTGAGATGGCGTCGCGTCCTGCTCTTTTCCGCACGGAAGGACGGCGCGATGGTGTACAAGCGTTCCAAGGCTGGCATGGCGGCTTCGGCGTACAATTGCCAAGACTGCGTCAGGTAAGCCTTCTTTCCGAAGTAAGGGACCTCGAACAAGGTTGAGCCTCCTTCGACCGCGCCAGCGACGAAGTTCGGGGCTTGATACTCGACAAAATCCAGGTCTCGGAAGTAGCCGTGAACGGCTCCGAAGACCGACGAACGGATTTGCAACATCGTGGTCATGCGCGAGGTGCGCAGGTACAGGTGTCGATGATCGAGAAGGAATTCGGTTTCCCCTCCATCGGCCGCGGTCATGGCAGATTCGGTGATGGGGAAGGGGCGGTCGGGATTGACGCCTCCGACCACGCTTCCCGACGAGACGCTGACTTCATGCCCGCCTTGGGCCCGTTCGTCCGCCTTGACCTCACCGACAAGTTCCAACGAGGACTCGATCAAGGCCTCGCTCAGCGCAGTGAACGCATCGTCTCCGACCACATCCCGCTTGACCACACACTGGATGGTCCCAGTCGAGTCGCGCATGACGATGAATCGGAGGTTGTTGTTGCCTCGGCTTCGCTTCACCCACCCCTTCAGGGTGACCTGCTCACCGTCATGCTCGCCCGATTGAATCGCCCCGATGTAGGTCGTCTTCATGCGAATCCCGGCGGTGGCTGCCTCACCCGCCATTTGAACATGACCGCGGTCGGCAGCCTCAGTGGTGCTCCGTTGTTGAGCGGGCCTGACGGGGTTCGAACCCGCGACCGACGGATTAAGAGTCCGTCGCTCTACCTGACTAAGCTACAGGCCCACCGCACGCTCCTTGCGCCCGTATTTAATCACCACGGCGGGCTTACGTCAAGCGGCCACTCCAGCACACCAAGCGCTCTGCTCCGGACGGTCCAGCAAGGTGCACCACATCGCACATGCCGATGAACAGGCCGACTTGGACGACGCCGGCCAAACTGAGCAGCGCCGCTTCGGTGGCGACCGGGTCCGTCAAGCGTGGACCAGTGTGGGCGTCAACGATGAAATTCCCGTTGTCCGTAACAAGGGGTGCATCACCGTCCATACGAACTGCAGCTTTGCACCCCAGCAGGTCCATGATGGCCCGCAGAGTGGTGCCGTGACCGAACCGCGTGATTTCGATGGGAAGTGGGAAAGCGCCAAGTGTATCGACCATCTTTCGGTCATCGGCCACGACGACCATGGCCGCTGAGGCCTGTGCCACGAGTTTTTCTCGTAGGAGTGCAGCTCCGCCTCCCTTGATCAATTGGAACGATGCGTCGACTTCGTCGGCTCCGTCAATCACGAGATCCAACCCTTCCACGTCGTCGAGTTCCACCAAAGGAAGTCCGAGTTCGGTGGCGAGCGCGTGGGTCGCGAGGCTGGTTGGAACGCCAACGATGTCCAAGCCTTCGTCGTGATACCGGCGAGCGAGTTCGACGATCGTGTGATGCACGGTTGATCCCGTCCCCAAACCCACTTTCATGCCGCTTTGGACTTCATCGCATGCTGCAATGCCGGCCAGACGTTTTGCATCGTCGATGGACATGCCACTATGTGAACCGCCCCAGTCCAAAGGCTCTGCCCCTCGACGAAGGTGCTCCGAAGCATTCAATGGCGAGGAAGATGGTGGTGAACCATGGCCACGAGCGGACGCTTTGTTGCGGTCCTCTTCGTCCTCCTCATGGCAACCATGCCATGGGCCCCGGCCACACCTGCTGCTCTGGCCGATAGCACGGTGTCACCCGCCATTGGTGAGGCGTCCACCATCGTCATCGGCGGGGCCGATGGAGGCCTCGACGACCGCGTTGAGGTCGACGTGGACGACGGGCGCTCCATCGCTCGGGTGGACCTGACCCTCGAGGCGGCCGCGCTCGGTCGGAGCACGGGTGCAGATCTGCGCGGCGCTTCTGAATTCGATGCATCGGGTGCGGTTTACGACGGCGTTGACGTGAACGGTAGCACCTTAGGCATCCTTCCCGATGGAGCGTTTTGGGATTTCGAAGACCCCAATCACGGCTGGACCCTTGGTGGGTCGAACGTGTGGAAGCATGGTTTTGACTCCACCCTCGGTTCGACAGGCGGGGTATTTTCTGGTCAGAATGCGCTGTACACGTACGATGGGAACTACCCCTACATGTCAACCACGTATTGGGCGACGTCGCCCGACATCGCGTGCAATGGATGCGCGGGGACCTGGGAACTCAGCTTCATGCGGCGCCTCGGCATCGAGTCGAGCTCGTGGGATCACGTCTATGTGCAGGTGAAGAACGCTCAAGGGAACTGGGTTCAGATTTGGACCAACACGGGGACCATCAACGAAGGGTCATGGACTTCGCAGACCTACGACATTTCCAACCACGTCGCCGGGAACCCAAATTTTGCCGTTCGATTTGGCCTTGGCATGACGGATTACTCCGTACACTTCACCGGTTGGAACATCGATGACGTGCGTATTGAGCCGAGTGGAGGTGTCACCGGGACCGGCGAGGGCTCGTGGACGTCTGCACCATTTGGCCCGGACGTGGCTGGAGCCCCGCACGCACGATTGATGATGGACGCGGACGTTCCAGACGGCGCAATTCTCGAGGCCACAATCCTCGACGCGATGACGGGAACCCCTGTCCCGGGTTTCACCGATCTAGGGGTGACATCAATCGACCTCGGCGCGATCAACGCTGCTGAACATCCACTGTTGCGCTTGCATCTTGAACTGGAGGAGGGTACTGAAGGTGGGCCGAGCCTCGGCTCCATCGCTTATGGCGGTCGTATGCTGCATGAACTCGACGTGGTACCTCTGGCCACGTGGACCGACGCATCCGGCACCGACGCGCCTTCGGCCGGTGTGTATAGCCCTACGAACGGTGCTTTTTCCGGGTCCTCGACGTTCACCAGCCCTCTGACCACCCACCGTTCTGGAATTGGCGCCATTCGCAATTCATGCGACCTCAACGGTGGCGCCCTCGATGTGCGCTTGGACGGTGGCGTATGGACCGAAATCCCCGATGGAGGTGGGCTGGTTGTCCTGGATGCCATTGCCCACACCGCTGAACTGCGTATACGTCTCGATGGTGGGAACTCGTTGTGGACGCTGAAGCACTTCGAGGTTGATCTGCTGCCCTCGCCCGCACCCAGCGGGGCCATGGTGGACATCGGAGCGGACGGGACTGGAGAGTGGGGGTTGGTCGATCCTGCACACGGTCGACTTGGGCTCCAAGACCGCCTCATGAGCGGCGGGCATTGGTCCGAAGGGACGGTCTCAAGCGGCTCAGAGGTGTCCTTCCCGTTCCTCTTGCCAGCGGATGGCGTTGACGCGTTTTCGATGATGGTTGATGTGATGACCGGTCAAGCGGATCGCCTCGATCTTGAACTGCGCATGAACGGCAACACGGTGGTCCCAGCATTTGATGCTCGGCCGTTCTTGGACGCGGGTGAAATCCACCTTTCAGCAACCGACCTCGCAGCACTCAACAGCGCGATGAGCGGTCAGCGCGATGAAGGGCCAAGTGGTCTGGACTTTGTTCGGGTTGAAGCCGTCTTGAGCGGACCCACAAGTGCAAATGCTGCCGTTGTTTTTGGCGGTCTTTTCGCCCCCTACAGCGGGGTCCTTTCCACTTCTCTGCTTCCAGGCCATCCTTTGGTGGTGGCAATCAATGGCGCCCTTGGTGAGGCAGTGCCCTCCAACGGTGTGCGTACCGTCGCTCTCCCAGTTTCCCTCGATGCACCCGGCGCGGTTCAGTTCACCGTTGACGACGTTCGGACCACGTCTTCGGTCGAGGTCCTCGGCCTGTCCATGGCTCCAGATGTTGAGACCTTGGTGCCAGGTGATCAGGCGTACCGGTTTAACGCCACCTTCGATGCAACACGGTTGGGCACCACCAGTTTTGCGAACGATATGCTCACACAAGGTTGGGACGTTCGTTTGGTCCTTCACGCTCCAGGCGCAAAAGCGGAGGTCACGTGCCCGGTGTCATCCCTGCCGTTGACCGGCGAGGCAATGAGTGCTTGCAGCACAACGGGTCAAGCCCTGTTGTGGAGCATGCCGAATGCGGATGGGCACCTCATGCTGGGAGGCAGCGGTGCTGAGGCATGGGTGGATGCTGCCTTCTTCCTCCCAGTCTCTTGGTCGGACGAGACCAGCGCCGTGTTCTCCATTTCGCTTGTCTCCCCTGCTGGACCCATGCTCCCTGCTTCTCGCACCTTTGGTGCAGGCTCCGCCATGGGCATCGAACCGGATGTGGGGTTGGAGGACTGGTGGATTGAAACCTCCAGCGGCTACAGGGCCCATCCGAGCGAACCTTGGATCGCGCCCGGCGATGTTGGCACCATCCACATCCAAGTTGGATTCGAAGACCTGCCCGATGCAGCACGCCCACGCATGGGTGATGTGCTGGTTCGCGCGAGGCTCAACGGTGTCGACATTGGAACGACTTCTTCGCTGATCGGTGGTCATGCATCCTTCCCCTTCACCGCGCCAAGCTTCGTACCTGAGGTTGAGGTGCGCATCGACGTTGAGCCTTTGAAGGGCCAAGACCGGGCGGATGCCGTGGACTCATCCAGAACCTTTGGGCTGGACGGTGTGCCTCCTCTGCTTCTCTCCACCTCAACGGAAGCTACTGCACATCTGCCCGCGGACGAGGTGCACGAACACAGCCTGCTTATCGGTGACCGGCCGCGCTTGCCCTCGAATGGACACGTCCATCTTTGGCGATCGTGGGTGGACGACCTGAACGGGAATGGAATCATCGAAGCCAGCGAAAGCGTCGAGCGCGACCTCTCGGTCCCAGAGAGCCTCACCGACCTCCAAGGCTCCTACGGTTTCACGCTCGATGCTTCACGCGCCCCGCTTGGGGGCTGGTACGCCTTCTGGTACGATATCGCTGACCAAGCAGGCAACGTCCTGCAGGATGCCGGCAACATTTCCGCACCGATGTCCATGGTTCAGGTGAACCAGGACGGCGCACCGTCGGTGGGCAACGACGCTGGCGCATCGTGGTCGGTGGGCTCACCCACCTGGCTGCACCCAAGTGAGCCCGTCACGCTTTCCATTCCGCTTGGTGACGGCAACGGCCTTCAGGACTTGGCGCGCGTGACCGTGGACCTTGACCTCGAGCGAAACGATGAACTCGTGGTGGAATGGACCGCTGATGACGGTTGCAGCGAAGTCCACCCCTTCCTGACTGTGCTTGACTGCAGGATGGAAGGTTCACCTTCGAGCCTAACGCCGTTTAGCGACCAAGGTTACCTCCGCATTGACATGCGCCTGGATTGGGGTTTCGATCCCAGCCCCACGGCGCGCACGCCTTCGGTAAGCGTTGAAGACCGTGGGGGGCAATTCTCGACGGACCGTCTCGATGTGTTGCGCTGGCGCGCGTCAAGTGAAATGCAACTCGATCGTTCTTCCCTCGTGGTGGAACTCGACGGTGCAGAACTCGGTGAGAGCCAAGCGCAACTCCGTCCAGGGGCCGAGCTGCAGGTGTCGTCATCGTTCGTTTGGGCACGATCAGATAGAACGGTGCTTGAACCCCTGCAGGTCGAGGCCACGCTCGGTTCAGAACATGCAAACGCCACAACACTTGACGGGCTTTTCCTCATTGGTTTGGAGGTGCCCGACGAGGCTGGGAGCCAAAGTCTTCTCCTCCGCATCAACGATCCACCCGACGGTGCTGTCCTTCGAGGCGCGGATGACGTGGTCAGACGGTTCATGGTCGACACTGAGCCTCCCCGAGTGAGCGCCCTGACCTCACCGGCGCTTGGTGCACCGTTGCCCGAGTCGGATTGGGGAGCCCTTGTCATCGACGTGCGCATGGACGAAGACATCGGCCTCGGTGATGTTCACCTCGCATGGCGCGTGATGGTCAGTGGATTCGGTCTCGCGGGGGAAGTCTTGGCTGAAGGCTTGGAACCGATGACCCTTCGAGGGGCCCGATTGAGCGGCGCTGACCTTCCACTCCGCGCGGTCATCGACGTGGACAGCGCCCTACCCGAGGATGTGCGCATGCAACGGCTCGAACTTCGGGTTTGGGTGGAAGGCGAGGATCTCTCAAGTCAAGCCGTGGACCCGATTGGGAATTCGCTTGCCGATCCGCTGGCCGTGTGGTTGCTCGAACAGCGCGTGGCGGACGTTGTGTTCGATGGCCACCCCTCGGAAGACCTGGTCAACCCCGTCAAGGGCGGTGAACTGGCTTGGTCCTACAGCATCCTCAACTCTGGTCGCGGCCAAGGCGACGTCCAAATCATCGTTGAAGTGGTGGAAGCCGACGGCTCACGGACACGTCTCGATGCCCGTTCGGTGAACATCGGTGCGGGCGAGGTGGCGGTGCAAAACGGGACATGGGTTCCGCTCGATGAGGGCCCCGTCCGATTCGAGTACATCATCGTGGACGGAATGACCCATGTCGGCGACACGCACCTGATCGATGCTTCTTCCGGCCAAGGGCTGTTCAGCGGACCTGCAGGTGGCGTTGGAAGCATCTTGGTGCTCCTCATTGTCGCGCTGATCGGCATCGTTGCTTTCCGCCTTTCACGCGAGTCCTCCTGAAGGGATGCGTTCAAGTGGAAAGCGGCGCCACCCAAACCCGGAGGGAGTGGGAGGACCGCTGACAGAGCCAGACTCTGAGGAAAGTCCCCTCTCCACGGTGCACATGGGCCGCACAAGCGGCAGATCGGAGACGGTCAGGTCAATGCAGCAGAAACGAACGACGCGTGGGTTGAACGATGATGTCGAAAGGCGGAGGTTTCCACGAGGTCGATGAGACGAGCAACCCCATGGGAGCAAGCCCAGACAGCCCTGACGACGCGGCACGCCGAGGGGCGGGTAGGGTGCACAGTTGAATGCGGTCACCGTTTTCGGGAACAGAAAGGGGCTTACTCCCCACTCCCTCCGCCTCATTCCAACACAGCGTCGAGGGCCGTCATGTGTTCGCCGGTGACGACGCCCTCGCCAAAGTCCACACCACGTTTCTTGTGACGGATGAGCGAGATGATGTCCCGTTCTGCAGCCAGCAACGCGGGGAGCAGGAAACAGCTTGTCAGGAAGGCCGCTGCGATGAGGGCTGCCATGATGCCGAAGAAATTCTCCAAGCCCGGGAATGCGGCAAGGAAGCCGGCGGAAATGCCTGCGATGGTCGTGATCGAGGTCTCGAAAATCGTCTGTCCGGTGCTTTCAACCGAATGCGCCAGGCCGGTCGGCGTCTCGCCCTCTTCCTGAATCCTATGCATCATGTGAATCGCATCGTCCACGCCGATGCCGAAGACGATGGTCCCAATCATCGCGGTGAAGATGTTCACGTTGACGTCTCCGCTGCGCATCATTAGCGGCTGCCACAAGATGACCACGGCGACAGGAATCATGGTGTAGAGACCAATGCGAGGGCTACGGAACATCAGCATGAGCACCAAGGTCAAGACCACCATGGTGATGATCGTCGTCCTGGATTGCGTGTCATGAATGCCTTCGTTGATGTCCAGGGAGACAGGAAGGCCACCTGTCAGGCGTGATGAGCGCGTGTCCTGCAATTGGGTCTCTTCAGAAAGGATGACGTCGATCTCATCCCGAAGCGTCTCGGCATAGTTGAGGTTCATGTACGGTTGATCCACGTACACGAGGGCTTTCGTGCCGGCTTCATTGAGCAACATGGACCGTACTTCTGGGCTCAACGTATCGAACACCACGCTCACCATGTCACGTCGGAGTCCTTCCCGTCCGTCAGGGCCAGTGGCGTCAAGGGTCAGCCAAAGATGGCACTCGAGCGGATCGTTTGACTCCCAACACGGCTCGTGAAGGAGGTCCCAGAGGCTGCCTTCGTAGAGGGTCACGCCATCCGTGAGTTCGATGTTGACTGGGATCGATTTCAGGAAAAGGACGATGCTGGTCGTGTTGGTGTATTCGACTTGAGACACAAGCGCTTCGACCCGGTCAATCTCGTCCAGCACGGGGATGTCCCGAATCTGGTCGGTGCCGTTGTCGTTGCTGCGCATGGTGGCGTCAAACACGAAGAGCGAAGTCTGACCTGAGTCGAACTGCTGCGAATACGTGGCGAGGGCGTCCAGCGATGCGATGTCGTCAGGAGCTTCGCTGGATCCGGTGATTGGTTCGGACAACGCGTCGAGGTTCGCCACCCCGACCGCGGTAATCAGGAAGGCCACCCCGACCACGGCGTACCAGTGCTTGACGGGTGATCGACCCACTTTCCCCCACGCTGCTGGGGTTGATTTCCTGCTGTAACGAAGCAGCCAGGCCAAGGTTGGGACGAGCAAGAGGCTGAAGATCAGCGTGGAAATGATGCCCAGCACCAACGTGACGCCCACCGACCGGATGGGGGTCACGGCGACGATTTGCGGGACCATGAGGACCGAGAAACCGATCACGGTTGTGAACGCTGACAGCAGGACAGCAAGACCGGTTGAGCGTGTCATCTCAAGCACACACGTGCGGTAGAGGGCCATGTCCCAAAGGTCAGGGACTGGGAGTTCGTCTTCACCACGCCTTCGGCGAAGCATGTTTTCGCTGTGTGCAGCGTCAATGTGGTGACGACGTCGCTCTTCAACGCGGTTGACCATATGCAGAGCATAGTCCACACCCAACCCGATCAAGATGGGGAAGGTTGCGACGATCATCGGCGTCAAAGTCAGGTTCAGGATTACTGTGGTCCCAAAGGTCACTGAGAGTGCCATGACGATGGGCAATCCGGTGATGATGACGACCTTGCCTGACCGGTGCAAGGCGGTGATGACGCCGATGGTAAACAGCAGAGAGAAGGGAAGCATGTTCAGCAAATCGTCGTAAATTTCGTTGCTCACGTCCTCGAGCACCTTCGTCAGGCCGGTGACGGTCATGTCTGTGCTGTCAAGATCGGCAGGACGGTCGTCGATGACGTTCTGAACGTGCTGCAACAATTCTGCAAAGTCGTTGAAGTCGGTTCTGTTGAGGTCGTGGTTGAGGCCAATCACGATGGCCGCTGTGTCCCAGACGCCATCGCCGTCCAAGTCGTTGGTTGGGTCGCCGTCTTCGTCGCTGTCGAAGGTCGGATCAAGATCGTTGGTGTCCCTTACCATGGCGGTAAATGCGCCTCCGAGGTTGTCGACCAATGCGTCGATTCGGTCTTGGTCGGGAATTGCGTATGCGCCTCCGCCAGGCAGGTCACAGTCAAAGCTCACAGGAATGCGAGACTGAACACCATGTTCGCACATTGAATTGTTGAAACGTCCGTCTGCGGAGTTGGCTTCCTTGATCAGCTGAGCCGGTGAGAGGATCCAAAGGATGCCGTCCTCTCGCCCACGGTCGTTCTTGTTCCAGTCAATCCCTCGGCTTGTGGCCCCCGAGTTCTTGTTTTCGTCGTCGCCTTCAACCCACGAAATCTCGCGAAGGATGGCTTCGTCGGAGATGTTGTCCCCCAAACCCTGCCCAAGCCTAGCGTTGTCCGTCTGGATGTAAACGATGGCGATGTCGGTCGACCACTCTTCACGGACCTCGAGCAGCAAATCTGTTGACTCGGCATCGTCAGGGAGGAAGATTTCGACATCATCGTCGATTTGATCTTGGAAGGAAAGCCCCACTTGTCCAAGCATGCCTGCGATAATAAGGCACACAACCACCACCATTCGGGGCGAGGTCAAGGCAGCCGTGTACATGCCTTCGAAGCCTTGCTCCATTCTGGCCTTTGCGAGGTTTGCAGCACGGTCGCTCAGCTTGCGGATGCTCTTCATGGCGGCAAGGGTCTCCGTGCGGAGCGCCTCATCCACCATGTGTAGGGGAGCGTGGTCCGGGTTTTGGACCTACGCACTCGACGGGTTCAATCGATGCCAAAGTGTTCAACGATGAGGTGGCGCAGCAGGCTGCGAACACCCTGCAGCACCAGGCCAGTTGCCATGAGGCTCAGGCCGAGGACCCCGACCCAAATCGCGGTCAATCCATCACCAAGGAAGGTGTCGAGGGTGTTGGTGACGTTTTGCGCCACGTTCAGGCCCATGGCCGCCCCGGTCGCAAAAAGGCCGATGCCCGGAAGCCCGAGCACAAGAAGCGGCTTCTTTTGGGACAGAGATATCAACGCCCATGAAAGCACGGTGAAGCCGTGTGAGACCGCGGTGTAGTTGGAGCCTTTGGGCACGTCATATCGGATGACGGTGGGAACCTCACGCACGTGGAGCTGCTTTTCTTGAGCGTCCTCGAGCATCTCCAACGAGAGTTCCATGCCTTCTGCGTCAAATCGGAGTCGGTCTAGAGCCCGGGCAGAGAACGCACGGAAACCGGACTGTGTGTCGCGAATACCGAGTTCATTGCTCAGGTTCGACGTGGCGGTGATGACGCGGATACCCAGACGGCGATAGGCGGGCATGTGTGTGCCACCGCCTCCCTCAACGAACCGAGATCCAATGGTGAAGTCCGCCGAGCCGTCCATGATTGGTTCGAGAAGACGAGGAATGTCGTTGGTGTCGTGCTGCCCGTCGCTGTCCAGGACCACCAGTGCGTCAACATCCATCTGTCGCGCGTGCTTGAACAGCGTCTTGAGCGCGCCACCGTAGCCTCGGTTCACGCGATGTCGGATGACGGTCGCGCCGCAGGCTTCGGCGATTCGGGCGCTGGCGTCGGACGATCCGTCATCGATGCAGATGACTTCATCAACGTGCTCCAAAGCACGCATCACGACGGTACCGATGGTCTCCTCTTCGTTGAAGACCGGCATCCCCGCAATGATGCGGGGCCCCTCCGAGGTGGGCTTGTCCACAAGAAGTGGGCTCGCGCGGTCCTATTTAGTCCATATCGGTCTGCATATGTGTGGATGTGGTGGACGTCACCCTTGCCGCAGCAAGGGGACGCCGGCCGCGCCAACGGGCGTTTGGTGCTAACACGGTGCGGCCTCAATCGATCAGTTGACTGATCGTGGTCACCGCGCGCTCACCGTCGAGCACGCGCTGCAGGGCACGCAACGAGATGACGAGGGGCGCGTAGGCCCTGCCGTCGCTGGTCGTGTAAGTCGAGCAGGCCTGGATGGCCTCGGTGTCGATGGACACTTTGAGCGCCCCACCGGCGCCGCTCCTGCGGACGTAGCCCACCAGCATGCTGGTGGTGTCCTGTTCGTTCGTTTCGTTCGTGGTTTCTGTGTTCTTGGGCATATTGTTCCCTCCGCCGTTCGGCAACCATGAGGCTCGACCTCTAGCGTCATGAAGCCCATGGCTCCAACGAAAGGATGAATTCAGACCCCACGTAGCATACGTCATGCGTTGGCTGGTGACGGGTGGAGCGGGCTTCATCGGTTCGCACGTGGTCGATCGACTTGTTGAGCAGGGGGACAAGGTCGTCGTTCTCGATGACTTGTCCAGCGGTCGCAGAGAATTTTTGGCTCACCATCTTGATGCCGGGCGCATTTCCCTCGAGATCGTTGACCTCACCGATTACGACGCCACATTGCCGCACTTTGCCGGCGTCGACCGGGTGGTCCACCTCGCAGCCAACCCTGACATCCGCCTTGGAACGCGTGTGACCGACACCGACCTGCGCCACGGGACCATTGCGACCTACAATGTTCTGGAGTCCATGCGCCAACATGGCGTCAACGACATCGCCTTTGCCTCCTCGTCGGTGGTATACGGCGAAGGCGCGCCCTTGCCGACCCCAGAAGACCACGGCCCTTGCATCCCCATCTCCTTGTACGGGGCCAGCAAAGCCGCGGGCGAGGGGCTCATTGGGGCTTACGTGGGCACCTTCGGTTTCCGCGCCTGGATTTTCCGTTTTGCCAACATCATCGGCGGACGCGGCACCCACGGCGTGATCTTCGACTTCATCCACAAACTCGTCGCAACGCCTGAACGTCTCGAAGTGCTTGGCGACGGCCGCCAAGAGAAATCGTACATGCTGGTCGAAGATTGCGCGGACGCTATGCTTCACGTGATGGGTCACAGCAACGCACCGATGACCCTCATCAACCTGGGAACGGAGGACACCTGCTCCGTGCGTCGTATCGGTGAAATCGTCATCGAGGTAATGGGGCTCAACGCTCGCATGGACTACACAGGAGGCGACCGAGGCTGGGCGGGTGATATACCGAAAGCTCGGCTCGCGATTGAGCGCCTCAGGTCCACGGGCTTCGAACCGACCTGCCAGAGCGAGCAGGCCGTGCGCACCACGGCGGCTTTGCTGCTCGAGGAGATTGTTGGTTCACGCTCCGGGACTCAGGATTGATATTGCACCCCCGGCCCCCCTCGCACATGCGCCTTCATGAGGACGACGCCGCTGGCATTACGGACAACCCACTTTTGATGGTGGCCACGTTGGTCATCGCAGGCCTGATGATCGTCGCCGTGACCTCAGACCCAGTCGCCACGGGCACCGACATCGGTGACCGTGCACCTGAGCTGACATCGGTGGCTTACGATGGCGCGGGATGGGCGAACTTTGACCTGGCGTCTTACTTTGACGAAACGTGGGAGGAAGGTCAACCCGGGTCGTGGATGATTCTGGAATTTATGGATACAGACTGCCCCTACTGCGTACAAAAAGCAGGTGAACTCGGCGATTGGGATGCGTTCTTTGATGCCGAGAACCCTCAGTGGGACAACTCGGACGTGCACGTCATCGCTGTCGCGGCAGAGTTGAACATTCAGGGTCACGATTCGTCACGCGAGGAGATCGAGGCCTTCCGTGACAAGTCCAGTGGCTATACCTGCGCCAAGCAAGATTGCAGCTTGCGGGATGGTTCTGCCCATGCCTTCCCCTATGTGGACGATCTTGGCCTTGACGCCATGGACACTTGGAAGGTGCGTGGGACGCCAACCTACTTTGTCATCCAACCGGACGGCATCATCGCTTGGACCAGCGACAACACCGCAAAGTAC
>PCBQ01000011.1 GCA_002731395.1 Methanobacteriota archaeon | reverse complement strand
GGATTCGATTTGTCCCGTGCGTATGGGAGAATTTTACCACGAACACCTCCAACATTCTGACCTGCTCGTGGTGCCAAACATTGGCCATCTCCCCCAAGTGGAATGTCCAGAGTGGTGCGTGGCTGAAATGTCCCGCTGGATGGGCAGCGCTTGATCAGAGCAGGTAGGGCAGGGCGATCATCATCACCAACATCCCGAAGAACCCCAGCGACGTCAATCCCGTGGCCTTCGACGCCATGTGGGCTGTCCGCAACCCGCTGATGGTCCAGAGGTTCAGGCGCTTGCCGAGTCGAGCCACCCCTTCCAAGACACCGTGCGTCACGTCCCTGAACATATGACCGCCGTCAAAGGGAACCATCGGAATGAGGTTGGTGAATCCAAGCAGCAGGTTGACCCAAATCAGCCAGAACAAGAGGTTGACGAAGATCAGCATGCCATCGACGCCCAGGACGCTGGCCACGATGCCATCACCCTCCTCGAGGAAGCCCTCTTCCACGGGGTGCATTGCCACACCTTGGAGTTCGAAGGGCACGAAGATGAGGCGCAGGGCGTGAATGGGCGTCGCGACAAGACGCTGTGCGAGGCCGGCCTCAACGTTGGGCGAGAGTGGGCCGGCAAGGCGGTCGATGCCGACGGTGCCGTCGGCCACCTGCTGAACGCCGAGGAAGGCATCGCCAGATTCGATGCCGTTGGCGTCGAGCTGGGCTTCCGTCCAGCCGTCTTCCGCGAAGTGTTCTCGCTTATCGCTGAGCCATGCCTCAGCGGTTCTGGTTTCCCCATCAAGGTTGACCAACGTGAGGCTGACCGTCTCGCCCGCCTCCAGCGTGGACAAAGCCGCGGTGAACGACGTGTCGTCCACGATGGGCATGTCGTTGATGGCCACGATGCGGTCCCATGGTTCGAGGCCTGCTTCCTCAGCACCGGTGCCGACCACGACACCACGGATGTGCACGCCTTCCTCGGCCGCTGCGAATTGACTTGCGAGGCCACCCAGCAGCAACAGGAGGATCATCGCGGCGAAGATGTTGGTCGCAGGTCCTGCTGCAAACATGCGCAGTCGTTCCCGTCGAGGCGCTTGCAGGAGTTCCTCGGATTGTGGTTCGGCAAAGGCACCCAGGGGCAGCGGGCCGAGTTGGAGCAGACCGAAGGCGCGCACCCGCATGCCGTGACCGCGGGCGAGCAGACCATGTCCAAATTCGTGAATCACCAAGGCGACAATGAATGCGAGGGCGCCCCAACCAAGCGGAATCACGGGATTCAGTCCGGGGATGGCCACGAGTTCAGACGGCGGTGGTGGGTCCGTGGTGGTGCCTTGAGTGACGGTCAGCACGAAGCTGAGCACCACCAAAAGCCCGGCCAGCAGCATGGTGCTGACGCACACCCACGTGGCCACCTCGCCGTACGCACGCCAGAATTTCCTTGGTTTGGCCACTTTCTCCAGGACGCCCAGTCCGCGTGAGGTGCGCACCATCAGCACGAAACCAAGCGCGCGCGAAGCATTCCATCGGTCAAGCGTACCGTTGGCTTCCCAACGGCGCAACATCACCCACCAGAGGATGAACGCGAAGAGCAACCATCGCCAACCAAAGTCGACGGTACCCCATGTGCTGGTCACGCCCCTTGCTCAACCTGCTCTGCTATGAAGCCCTGTGCCGCGCCGGTCGCTTCCTTCAAGAGGGGTGATGGGCAGGCACAAGCATGGCCCTCGAACCACGTCGCATTGAGCGGTGGATGCGGGACGCTTACCCGACCCAAGAGGTTCATGACCGCGTCGAATGGCACGCAGAGGGGACCATGACGCAATGCTTCGTCCGCCTCGACGACCGTGTGGTGCTGATTCACCTTGTCGGCGAAGGCGAGCGGACCGTCCTCAAAGGACGGCTTGAGATTCCTCTCGACCTTTGGAAACCCGGATCCACACAGGCCACGCCCTCCCCGAGGGCTGGCATCCGATTCCGGCACCGTACCAATGAGGTCACCTTCAGCAACCGGGCAGGCCGAGCGCCCGAATACGGCCGCAATCTGGTTGAGCGCTGGCTCACCGAAATGCGTGCTGACATGACGCAACCAAGGACACAAACCCAGCAGCTCTCCGGACTGCGTGCCAGCCTCACCCGGGTTTCAAAGCAGCTTGAAACGGCAACCCTGGAGCCTGCAAAGAAGGAACTCAAGGGAATCAGTGCCACCCTTGAACGGTGCGAGGCCGATCTTGGCCGAGCGCTCGGTGAGTGATCATTCCTCTTCGCTCAGCGCGATCAGCATCAGGTCCATCGCTCGCTCCCGTTTTGCTTCCTCGCGTTCTGGCGATTGTGAGAAAATCCTGTGCACCACCGGATCCACCACCAGCGGGAGCGCGAGGATGGTGGCGATGACCGCGACCACCCCAATGTACGACGAGTTCGGGACGTAGACCGCACCTGGTCCGCTCGATGACAGCGCTAATTTCATGGTTCCCAGCCACGGGATTTCAGCCCCCGCACGTCCGATGACCCAGTCGGTTCGGATGGCTTCCACCACGCCGCTTGGTCCGTGGACGCCTGCTGAGCCGTTGGTGGCGCTTGGGCCTTGATCCACCGAACACTGGTTGGCATCTCCGAGGGTGAGCAAGCCTTGGTGGGTCGGTTGCCATTCATGCACAACCAGGTGCGCCTCGGCGTTCCCGTGAGCGGGACGCTTGCAATCGTAGTACCCGGCTTCAACACCGTCGAATTGAATGCTCACCGTGCTTTGATCGCGGACGGGCGTTCCGGGGACATCCCAAGACAAAACGCAGGTTCCCATCGCGCCATCCGCGTCGCGGAGGGTCGGGTCCCACACGCCACCGTCGGGGCATGCAAGATCGTCGCTGGGCTCCTCGCTGTGCGACTCAGACACCATGTGCCCTGCTTCGTAGAGCGCAGCGCGGTCGGGGCTGGTGGTGGCGTTCGCCAACACCCTGAGGATCGCGCGATGGATGATGGGCGTGCCTTCCTCACCGTTCTTTTCGTAGATGACGACATCTCCCTCCATGCCGTGTGTGGCATAACCGAAATCCGGGTGGTCAGATGAGGTCGCTTCGGCGAAGGTGACGATGCCAGCAGGGTCACGTCCGTGCACGAGGATCAGGTCACCGGCGTCGATGCTCCCGATTTCTCCCGATTCATCGTGGACCATCGACGAGGATTCCACCACAACAAGGGGCGGCATTGTGCCGGTGTGGAGGAACAAACCTCCGATCAGGATGGCGATCATCGCGACGGCAATGCCGACCTCACGAGCGAGTTTCGTGAGGGACATCGTTTCGGGGGCCGCCTCATCCACCACGGGGCGAGGTCACCGGCGCCCGTCTTCAAGGAAACGCTTCCAGCGCTCCGCCCAGCCCGCACCAAGGGCGGCCGCCGCTTCGTCACCCTCTGCTCGCCGTCTCCTTCGTTCAGCGATGCTGCTCGTCGCCATGATTTCCTCGAGGCTTGCAACATGGCCACGGAGGCGAAGGAACGGCGGGACGGCCACCAGAAGGACCAAGCTTGAGATCACGAGAACGCTGATGGCAAGGCCAGTCATGGCCTCCCAGTCAGGTAAAGGGCGCAACGCGATGAGATGGAAAGCTGCAGCACCAAACGCCACAAGTCCCCCGCCCGAGGTGGTCGCAGTGATGGCCAAATGCTGGCCGTGGGCGCGGTCCCAAAGCCGTTGGATGAGGGTCATCGGGAGTCTTTGGTCACGCAATCAAAAAGCGCTTGCGGTTGCGTGTGGTCCAGCGCGTGTAACCATGTCCTTGATATGGAATACAAACCGTCCGTTTCTTAGGCCCGTAGGGCCAATGAGGGTTCTTCATGCGCAAGGCAGTGTTTCTCACGCTCCTCTTCTTGCTTTCATTGGCCACACCGTTGGCCAATGCAGCGACGACCGAGACGCAGTTCAAGGATGGCTCAACTTCTTACACGCACACCTTCAACAGCGCGGGTGAAGGCAGCGCAGGCTACATCACCTTGCCCTACGGTGCAGAGGTCACAGGAGCCCGGTTCAACCTCGTGGGCGAGGCTGCTCAGACGACGTACACCAACTTCACCACCGACAGCCACTTTGGCGGCGCAGGAAGCGGCAGCTGGTCCGGATCACCACCTTCACCGTACAGCACCGGAAGCCGCAACAACGTTCAGGTGGAAAACACCGACGTTACCCTGCGCCCCGAGCCCTCGACCACCTCGGGAAGGCTGACCTCGAGCGGTGCAATCAGCAGCGTCGGTACGGCCACGCACAACACCACCGGGGGCTTCGTTGCCTTGGGCGATCAAGGCTACACCGGCGTGCTGTCGAGGTTCACGTCGGTCAGCGCTGCTTCCTCGGCGGCATGGACCTACGCCGGTGTCAACGTGGTCGTGGAGGACGAAATCCACCAATTCCGCTACACGAGCTCCTCCCTCTACAACACACCGACCGTTCAGCGGTTCAATGCAACGACGGGAACCTACATTGGCACGGCTTCCCTCAGCACTGGGTCATGCTCCTCAACGTCTGTTCGTTACAACATCTACGACGCGACCATGGATTCCAACGGCGCGGTCTGGTTGGCCCATTATTCGAGTTATCTGATGTCGAAGTGGACGGTCAGTGAAACATCATGGACGTGCCGAAACTCGTACAGCTTTGGTTACCCCTACTACATCACCGGTGTGGACTTTGATGAGAGCACGAACAAACTCTGGGCCACGTATTACGACACCAGTTCGTACCCGAGCTACAACCAGTACCTGATGGAGCTTAACCCCGCATCACCCACCTCGATCAACGGCACGTGGAGCCTTGGGTCCTCTGCCGATTTCAACCACAAGGGGTCATCGAACAATCCGCTTGCCGGTCTTGACGTCAACTTCCCGCGGGTGACGGTGAACGAATACAACGTCCAGGGAAGCCGGCACCACCACTACTCCTTTGTCGGCAGCCTGCTCAACAAAGAAGGGTACCAGGACATTGCTGGCGGTGGTCATTATGGGCTTGCGGAATACGACGAAGGCAAGGTGATGTGGACGTGCTATCACGTCTCGTACTGCAGCGGATATGCCCGTCAATTCCAGATGGGCGGTGACGGTGTCCTGACCGATGAGCGGACGCCAAGCGGCACCTCGGCCACCGTGCAGGGCGCCACCACGACCATCTCCAATGCCGTTTCATCGCTGAAGCTCGCAGGCTTGTTCGCGCTGACGCCCACGGGTACTTCGGTGACGGTTGAGATCTCCAACGACGGCGGCACGACATGGTTGACTGCGACGCCGGGTCAGACGGTCAACTTCGCATCAGCCGGCACACAAATCACCTGGCGAGCAACGCTTTCTGGTACCTCACAAGCCACACCCATCCTCGACGGTGTGGTCATCGAGTACGTCAATCAGTACGTGAGGAACGGCTACATCTACGGCTACCAGTACACCGGCGGAACCACCACGGTGGTTGCCGCCACGGTGCATTGGAACGGCACGACGCCGACGGGAACGTCCATTCGGGTGAATTTGGCCTCCGGGTCCAACTCGGCGTCATGCAACGCTGGAAGCCTCAACGTGCAGCAGTTCACCCAATCGGGGCAATCGAAAACGCTGACCTCGGGTTCCTACTACCAGTGCTTCCGCATCGAACTCTCGTCCACCTCTGTGCTGCGCTCACCGACGCTCGAGGACCTGCACATCCAATTCCACTCCAACGTTCCGGAAAACGTTGAACTCAGGATTGACGGTTCGAAGATTTGGGACAGGCAGGGTGCACTGTTCGGGGCTGCAACGGCTCAGAGCCAAGACCCTATGTCCAATTTCCTGAAGAAGTTCAACGAAAAGATTCCCGACGTGGGTGCAGGCTACGTTGACCTCGAGGTCACGTTGGTCTCTTCAAAGCCGGGGCGCCTGATCCTCTCTTCGTTTGAGGTGACCTACACCATGCAGACGGTGAACCTCGCCATCCAAATCCCCGAAGGCGAAGTCCTCCACGCGCGGGCAGAACCCTACGAGGTCGTGACCCGGCACATCATCGGTGAAAACGCCAATGGCCTGCAGGAAGCGAGTTTGACCTTGTTGACCAGCCGTGCCTCAGCGAATCCGACCCTGACATGGAACCCGGGCGATGTCTTCCCAGCGCCCAATGATCCTGAAGACTACATCGAGCTCGATTCGTCGTCGTATTCGGTGCTCAGCAACGGCATCCTCGAAGTGCACTGGTTGTTCACCGTGACCGACCAGATGCCGGACATGGGTCAGTTTGACGGGCAAGAGGTCATCGGTGGCGTTGGTTTCAGAACGAACTGCCTCGACGACTCCGGCTCTGCGGGATACAGCCCTGCACTGCTTCAATCCGACAACCAACTTCTTGCCAACCGCTCCTACGGCCTAGGCTACCTGAAGGTCAGGGACAACGACGGGGAACTGACCCGTGACGACGTCCCAGACCAGGGGTGGGTTTCGGCCGGTGAGCAGTTGCACTTCACCGGTGCGATGTGGTTCATGGACACCGATGATGCGCCTTTGGACAGCGCGTTCGACGTTCGCGTCGCTCGAAACAACTACGTCGAAGCCACAGCGCGGGATACCTCAAACAACAACGGGACCTTCTTCATCAACATCGACGTGCCAAATTTGGACATCCCTGAAGGCATCACCTACGAGGTGCAGACGTACAACGAGAAAGATCCAACCCACGTGATGGCGCCGAATTCAGACTGGTCGCGTACCTTCCGCGTTGACGGCACTGCGCCAGAGCGCACGCTCATCGCTCCTGCGGAAGAAGCGTACGAAGCCGCTTCCACCCAGCAGGCGGTTCGTGTTTTGGTCAACGATGAGGTTGGCGTGCCGATGGAGTTGACCCTGAATTACTGGGTTGAACAGGACCACGACCTCAACCGGAACGGTGAGGCTGATCCTTCTGAATACGTCACCAAGTTGGTCTACAACAACACGGAGTCCGACAAGAAGTGGTTTGCCACGACCATTGATCACAGCCGCAACCCCAACATGGGGCGGGTGTCCTATTTCTGGAGCGGCGGAGACCAAGCAGGCAACCCGCTCTACTACGAAGTGACGGGTTTGGACGATGAAATCCTGCAGATTCAGGGCGAGCACGGCTTCAACTACGACGACGCCACGTTCCGCACCAGGAAGGACTCGTCGGCCATCTTCACAGGGCTTGAATGGCTTGGTCATGACGACAACGCACCGGTGTACGCTGGCCTGACCCAGAGCATCACCCTCGGATTCATCGACGCCAACACCGCCATCGATTTCGAGCACATCAGCCTCGTGTTCGACTTTGAGGGTCCGAACCCCTCACGCGATGCGCAGCGGATTTCCTATTCCGGTCTCAACGACACCTTCTGGTCCGAGAGCCCCTTCATCACCATCTTGCCGACCAGCACGATGGTCGAGACGACCAACGAATCCGGCCTTCCTTGGATCATCGTGACGTTCCACATCAAATTCGGATGGGATTGGCCCGATGAGGAGATGGGTGACGTTGCGTTGCTCTACAAGGAGCGTGCCTCGGACAGCGACAGCAGGATTCTCTTGCTGGAGCATACCTTCCGTGTTGAGAACGATCTCGTGCTTGCTTCGGATTCCTTTGCGGTCAACGACGTCAGTGAGCCGCGCACCGGCCCCGTTGCCGACGGCACCCGCGTTCGGAAGGACGATCGCCTGGCCTTCACTGGGCGTGTCGTCTATGAGGGCTCAGACATCGCTGCGCCCCGCGATCTTGGCATTTTGGTGGATGTGTTCGACGGTGAGAAGACTTGGTCCGATGGTTCCCTGACCGAGAACGGCGGGTACGAGGTCGAGGTGCCGCTTTCGTCAGCGTCGACGCTTCAATCCTCGCCCACCCGTACTTGCCTGATTTCCATCACAAACATCCCCGGGCGAGGGGAAGACATGACCGGCACCTTGGTTTCCACCACGCTGCGGGTGTTGGTCGATGACGCCGCGCCTCGTGTCACCCGTCGTGTTGCTCCGCTCAACGTCATCGACGTTTCAGCAGAGAACGACCTCAGTTCTGTTCCGGTAGAATTCCTTGGTTCCGAAGACGCTGACCTCACGGGGTCAGTGCAGTACGTCCATTGGGTGATGCGCGACGAGACGCGGACCATCACCATCGGGGCAGGGTCCAGTCCGTTGGGCATGCGACAAGACGGCATGATCGTCACGTGGACCGGCAGCGTGGACTTGACCGCCGGCGGGACCATCGCCCCACGTGAGGGCGACTTTGTGGGCTTCTTCGTCTCAGGATACGATGCTGCGGGCAACGATTTCCCTGTGGTGTCCAACTCTGAAGCAAGCCCGATCCCCGAGCTCGCAGAGGACGACGATGATTTCGAGCGTCAATGGGTGCGCTTGGGAGCGGTGGGTGCAGAACTCCGCGTGGCGTCCATCGCGTTGTCCGACGACCACGTCGCGCCCCGCTCCTCGGTCACCATCACGGTTGGCGTAGAGAACGTGGGTGGAGCCACGAACATGTCGTTCAACGTCGCTTTCTACGCAGGCGACGCCGAGGAACCCTTCGCCAGGTCGGCGGTGGCGGGCCTTGGCGCCGATGAAACCGTCGAACTGACCCAGACTTGGAGCGCCGAGGAGGTCGATCGCATCCGTGTGGTCGTCGACGAGGAGAACGTGGTCTTGGAAGCCAACGATGACGACAACGAGGCCGAGCATGGCCTTGACGTGGCGTATGCCGCCGGCTTTGGTTGGAAGGATTCCTACCGCGAAAATCCCTTGGCATGGCTCTTCTCCATCGTTGGTTTCCTGCTCATCGCGGTCGTGGCGACCGTCGCACAGCGCACGGCCGTCGACCATGGTGAGGGCGCCTTTTACGACGAGGAAGAAGAGGAAGCTTGGGACGAAGACGACGAAGGTTTCGACGACGTGGACGCGTGAGTCATTCTTGCCCGTCTATGGCGATGGCCAAAACGGCGCTGGGCTGAATTGGCCCAAAATTGTGTGAATCCTCCGTCCCTAGCGGGTCAGGTTGATCTCCCTCAAGGAAAAGCCGTCCGTCGTCTGTGACGTGACGCACACGCTTCACCACCTTCACGTCAGGCTTCAACGGATGCTGCGCAAGCACAACCGTCCCCGCTGGCACATTCTCCTCAGCCCCAGTCTTTCGAAACGGGACAATCTGCTGATCCTCGTAGGTCGGCCACATGCTGTGGCCGTGGATGCGTACGTGGACCATTGCGTCCATGCAGCGGCCTCAGGAGGCACGGATCCAGGGAACATCCCGGCCCTTGACGGCCCAGAACATGGCGTGAATCTCCTCCACCGCATCCATAAGTTCCTGAGCGTGGACCGCGGAAACTTCGACCTTGCAGGCCGAGCACAGCTTCGCAGCCTTCCAGAACACCTCGTGCAAATCTGGGTTTGCTTCGAGGTGTTGGGGTTTGAAGAAGTCCGTCCAAAGCACGAGGAGTTCCTTCTTGCACTTCTGCGCTTCCTCCTCCTTGATGGCGGCATAGCGGGACATCGTGTTGAGGTATGCTGCCATGGCAGCAGCGTCAGAGGTGTCGGGGCAGGCGTGACCAAGCATCTTGTTGGTCATCGATTGGACGGCCTCGGCGGCCACGCGTGCGCTGGCTGGGTCGTACACGCCGCAGGGTCCGTCACAGTGAGCTTCAGCATCAATCAGAGGGGTCGTCATGGTAGGAACACTGGCCACCGCCCTATCAATCTGTTTCCGGCCTCGTGCACCTTCGCCACCGGGTCGCAAGGGCTAAGTGGGCCGCATCCAGCGCAAGGCTGCACAAGGGCGTGTAGATCAGTTGGAAGATCGCTTCGTTCGCAACGAAGAGGCCGCGAGTTCAAATCTCGCCACGTCCACCATCCATCGCCATCTATGCCCGGAGGAATCGGTGACCTCAAGGGGAACCGGCCGCGGGGAATGATGAGGCGAGGGTATGGCCACGGTCTTCGAGTCGCTTCATCCCGACCTCAGGGCAGCGGTCGACGGACGCGGTTGGAGCCCAACGCCGGTCCAGGATCTCGCGCTTCCCGCCCTTGCCAGCGGCGACGAGGGCGTCGTGGTGGCACCAACCGGATCTGGCAAAACCATGGCCGCGGTTCTTCCCCTGTTGCATCGATGCCTCGAGGAGGATTGGGAACCGTTGGCCATCCTCTACATCACGCCACTACGCGCGCTGAACCGTGACGTTGATCGGCGTCTCATCGACCTCGCAGAATCTGTTGGACTTCGGGTCGGTCTGCGGCATGGGGACACCTCGCAATCTGAACGCCAACGCCAGGTGAAGCGTCCACCGCACCTGTTGGTCACCACACCCGAGACCTTCCAGTTGATGTTCACCGGTCATCGGCTTCGGGCGTTGCTGCGCACCGTTCAAGCGGTCGTGGTCGACGAAGTGCACGACCTTGCCGCAAGCGAACGCGGCTGGCAGCTTTCTGTTGGCCTGTCACGGTTGGACCACTTGTGCGGGCGGCGCATCCAGCGCATTGGCCTCTCCGCCACGGTTGGCAATCCCAGTGAGGTGGCCGAATGGCTCGCTCCCGGTCGTGGCAAAGCGATGGTGGCCGTGGCCCCCCGTGAGACGGAGTTGACCGTGGAGTCCGAGCCTCCGAAAGCGGAAGATGAGATCGGTGCAGTGGAACACGCCCTCTCAACGCGAGCACACGCCACCTTCCGGCGCCTCATCCGTCAAGTCGAACAGACCCCCCAAGCCTTGGTGTTCGTGAACAGCCGTTCTGACGCAGAAACCGTTGGACAGCGCTTGCAGACGATGGCACCGCACCTCCGGATTGGCGTGCATCATGGAAGTTTGGCCCAAGACACGCGCCAAGCGATGGAGGACAACCTCCGTTCGGGCGATCTCGATGCTCTTGTGTGCACATCCAGCCTTGAGTTGGGCATTGACGTTGGTAGCGTTCAACGCGTGATTCAGGTCAACTCTCCTCGCTCGGTGGACCGCATGCTGCAGCGCGTCGGGCGTGCGGATCACCGCCTTGGTGGGCTTGGGCGCGGACATTTGCTGGTCTGGGACGTTGACGAATTGAGCGAAGCGGCCGTGACGGCGCGTCGTGCCATGGAAGCCGCCATTGAACCGGTTTCGTGGCGAAAGCGTCCGTGGAGCATCGCTGCAAATCAACTCGTGCTGATGGCCCACGCGCACAAAGCGGTCCCGTTGCATGAGGCCACCTCGGTGTTTGCGGACGTCCCGCAATTCACTGGATGGACCCAAGAGGACACCCTCAATGTGCTGCGTGTCCTCGAAGACGGTTGGTTGGTCCGCGTGGTTGAGGACCCAAGCAACGTGCCGTGGTGGCGCTGGCCTGCACCCGTATGGGCCGAATCCGTTCAATTGTTGGAAAAGAAGGGCCACGCCGTCCCTGAGCGACCGGAATGGAACACGCCCGACGAGGAGCTTCCCGACGACGTGCTCGCTTTGCAAGCTCCGGTGCCAAAACGCTACGCGAAGGGATGGTACGGCACGGCAGGGCGGACCAGGACATGGGTCAGCAACCATCTATCCATGATTCCCGACAAGCACGCCTACCGCGTGCGTGATGCGGTCACGCGCCGCACCATTGGATCGGTGGACGAAGCCTTCGTGTTGACCCTCAACGACAGTGGCGAGGAAGACGACGGGCGCATTGCACGCTTTGTGATGGCGGGCATGACGTGGCGCATCGTCGATGCGGACCCAGAGCAAAGCGAACTTCTCGTGATTCCCACCAAGGACGTGGCGCAAGCGCCCACGTGGCTGGGCGAACTCCCACCCGTACCTCAGGAGGTCGGTCGGGACATCGGTCGCTTGCGGCGCGCTGTGGCGGCCGACCTTGGTCTTCCCTTGCCAGCGCACGAGTCTTCTTCGGCGCTCGACGTGCTCGGCCTTGGGCAGGACGGTCCGGATTTGGCGGCTCATCCGCTGGACGCGACGTGCCGCAGTTTGCTGGCCGAGGCGGTCATCGCACACGTGGAGGCGACCGGAGATTTGCCGACCGAGCGGCGCATGACCGTTGAACAGCGCGACGATGCCGTGGTTCTGAATTCGTGCCACGGGACGCTCATCAACGAGGCGCTTGGCCAGTTTTTGCTGGCGATGGCGAGCACCAAAACCGGCTCATGGGGTCGATTGGTCACCGAGGCCACCCGAATTTCGATTCAGGCCAGTGGTATTGGTCCTGAGGACGTGATTGAGTGGCTGAACGACACGCCGCCAGAGGCCTTGGTCGGCCTGCTTTCGGTGACCCTGCCCAATTCCAGACAGGTGCGCTGGCGCTTCGCCGAGGTCGCCAAGACCTTCGGCATCCTCAGGCACGGTGTTGACCCGCGCAAAATCAACCTTCAAGCCCTCATTGGCCGATACCGAGGGACCGTGGTGATGGAGGAGGTGCTCGGCAAATTGTTCCATGAGCGCATGGACGTTGAGGGCGCCGCTCATGTCCTCGAAGCCATTCATGCAGGGCACATCAACGTCCAGCACACCGCTGCGGGCCGCCTTGGTCTGTCCAACCGTGCCCGCAAGGATCTGCTTCTGCCACAGTGGGACAACGAAGCGGTGCGGGAGCGCCTACGTCTTCGCTTGATGAACGAACGAGCGGCCTTATGCTGCCTGAATTGTGGCCAAGTCCGGCGCTTCCGAGTGGCGCGGCACCCTGAGATTGCAGACATCGGCCGGTGCCGAGCGTGTGGCGGGCGGATGTTGGCATGCGCGAGGGAAGGCATGCTCCCCATGCTCGAAGGATGGGTCAAAAGCGAGGACGAGAAAGACCGTGGTCGGATGGAAAAGAACGCCCAAATCGTCGCCAACCGAGGCATGGAAGCCGTTCTTGCCCTCATGGGTCGCGGCGTCGGAGAAGCCACAGCACAACGGATCCTCCGGAAAGTCCAGCGCGGTGACACGGACCGGTTGTTGGAAGCGGTGCACGAGGCAGAAATTGAGTACGCCCGCACGCGCCGTTTCTGGAGTTGATCACTCGAATTCGACGTTTCGAAGTTTGATGCCTGCTTCTTTCATCATGTTGGTGGAACGGGTGAAATCCTCTTCCCATCGCTCGGGTACGTTGTCCTTCCCAGCATACACGACTTCCACAATGCCTGCTTGGATCAACGATCGTGCACAGCGTGTGCAGGGAGGCCACGTCACGTAAGCCGTGCAGTCCTTCAGCGATACGCCAACGCGGGCCGCATGCATGATTGCGTTCTCCTCAGCATGGCAAATGAGGGGGTATTTTTCTTCGCGGTCCGCAAGCCTGTCGTCTGAATCCTCGATCCCACGTGGGAACCCATTGAATCCGGTCGAACGAATTTCGCGGTCTGCACCGACGACCACACAGCCGACCTTTGTGGACGGATCTTTGCTCCACATGCTGATGTGATTCGCCAATTCAAGAAACCGGACGTCCCACTTTGAAGCCATCTTGACCGGCTGTGGTTCATGCACCTTCCCTTTGAGTTTTTGCGGCCCAAATCTCAGGCTGCTGTCTTGGAAGGGTCGTCCTGTTGACGATGGGTGTCGAGTGCCTCATCCATGCTGAGGGAACAGGCTGAGGTCGTCGTCCGTGTCCACACCAAGTTCGGCGAGCACGTTGCCGGCAAGGTAGAGCGAACCAAGCACCAAGGTCGGCATTGGATGAGCTTTCATGTGGCGGATGACGTCCGCGACGGTGGCATAGCATTCCACACCATGGAGGCTCGACCATGCTTCCTCACGGAGCACTTCGGGGGCCACTCCGGGCATGCGCCCTCCCTCGGGCGCTACCAGCAGCACGTGGTCTGGATGGCTCAAACGGCAACGCTCCAGCAATGGGGCCAGCATGGCGCCCATGTCAGACTGAGGTGAAGTCCCGAAAAGCAAGCGCCACGCGCCCGCCCCAACGCACCGTTGGAAGTCCATCCACAATCCTGGCAACGCTCGGGCAAGCCCTGAGGGGTTGTGTGCTGCATCGATGAGCAACGGACCACATGTGGAGGCCGTCTTGTCCACCCACTGCCCACGGGCAGGCCATCGCACGCTAAGGGCAAGATCCTCCAAGCCGTCTGTGGGCCACCCGAGCACCTGGCAGACGGCGTGCGCCATGTGCGAGGCTTCCTTCCGGACATTGGCCTCGGTCGGGACAGGGACGACGATCACCTCGCTTGCTGGTCCGGTATCATCGAGGTCGTAAGACCCCGCACGTCGAGCGGTCTGTCTCGCGAGGTCAAGCACCACATCGTCCTCAGGATCACGAAGCACGAGCGGTTTCCTCGGTCGGGCAATGGCGGCTTTCTCGGCCATCACCTCAGACCGTGTGGTGCCCAGCAACGTGGCGTGTTCCACGCTGACCGCCGTCACCACGGCTAGGTCAGCCTTGGTGGCCCGCGTGGCGTCAAGACGGCCGCCAAGGCCAGTTTCTTGCACCATCACATCGGCGTTCACAAGGTCGCATACCGCCCACGCGATGAGCATGGTGGTTTCGAAGTACGTCGGCTCAAGGTTGAGGGCTTCTGCACAGGCTTTCACACGCAGAAGCGCCTCGTCGAAAAGGTCGGCGCTGACAGGCCTTCCATCGACCCGCACGCGCTCCTCGATGCGCGCCACATGGGGCGAGGTGAACAGGACTGTGGTGAATCCCATGTCACGTGCTTTGGCGGCCATGATGGCGCAGAGGGTTCCTTTTCCGTTGGACCCGGCCACGTGAACCACCGTGGAGGCACGAAGATCGGGGCGTTCGAGGGCGACCAAGAGCCGACGGGTCGTGTCGAGCCCAAGCGCCATGCCGTATGCTCGGCGCGCCTCCAGCCAAGCGCGCGCTTCGTCCACGTTTGTGTTGAGGAACGAGGGGTCATCATCATGGCGCTGCTTGCACCGATGCGGTCAAATGTGCCCCCTCCCACGAAACCGCATGCCATCCACGGAGGCGGCGTCCAGCGACCGCGGCGAATGGGCGTCCATGCTGGGCATGGCGGGGATGTTTGTCGGTACCATCGTCCTTGGCCTTGTGATTCGCCCCTTCTACGACGCCAACCAACTCCAAGCCTTCGGAGAATCCGGGTCCACCCAAGTCAGGTACGTCATGTTGGAACTCCTGATGATTTTCATCTTCACCGCAGCCATTCTGTTCCTCGTTCGGATGGGTGCCCAGTGGGTGATCAAGTACGGCGTGATGGGCATCCTCGCCCTTGCGCTGATGTACACGACCGTTCCGCTGGCTCACGTTTTGTTGGTGGACGACCCAGGTGTTGTGCCCTTCGCGAGCGAGGAAGAAACCCGTCCGAACGGACACATCGTCGCTGACTTTGGCCCTGATCATGCTGTCTTCGTCGAACTGGAGTACAACGACGGAAACTGGACGAACATCATCACCTCCGTACAATCTGACGATTGGGCCAACGGCACAACATCATGGACGGCCACGCATCCGCACTCGCCCGCTGACGACATAGCCCTGAACAAGGACTTGGTTCGGGCCACACACCACCCCGTTGACGACGGGAAAATGACGCTGGTCAACGGTGCATACGTGTGGAGCATCAACGACGACGGCAGCCAAAACAACGGTTTCTCGTGTTTTGAGATGACGCCCGACGGGCCGTATGAGATCGTGGGATGTGCGTCTGCCGTGATGACGGGCGGTGACCTGTACATCATCGACAGCGAAGAAGTGCTCTGGCGCTACGTGGCCGTTGAGGAAGCGGGCGTGGTGGCCTACAGGCAGCAAGCGGCGTGGCAACTTCCTGATGTTCTGAACCTGAACCGGGGCTATGTCCACAGTGAACTTCTCGGTCCAGACCACTGGATGGTCGTCAGTGAAACCTATGCGATGGTGATTGAACTTCAGGACACCTCCAGCGGGTACGACCAGCAAGGCAACCCGATGTCCGTGGCCGAGGTCACGGTCAGCGAGGACCGGTCAGCAGACGATGCGGACGCTTTCACCACAGCGCACGTCAGCGCATCGCCGTGGCACAACATGGACGAAGCACCCGGTGAGCGTCTGCTTTGGCTAGGCGACGAGGCCGGTGCGGTTCAGGCATGGACGTGGAACACGTCCTGGGCGGCGGGTGACGCCACGCCCGAGGAAGAGGAACGGCTTCGATTGGACGACGTGGGCGGTGCCGTGAAGGACATCGTGGTCAGCGACGTGGACGACAGCGGGGAAGTTGAGGTCTGGGTTCTGACCGATGAGGNCCTTTCCATGTACATTGACGCCTCCCTCATCCAGCTCCTCGTGATCGACGACGTGGGTGANGCCACNCACNTCGCCGTCATTGGNGGNGACGATTGGCGTGTTGCCCTNGTGGAGGAGNNCGGNATCAGCACAGGCGTCTTCACCGGCGACATGTTCCTNCGCGGGGACATCGTCTTCGATGGCCTTGCGACCNTCGTCGGCTTGGCCGTCGGCGTGGTGATGATGGTCCTTCTCATTGTCCACTCGGANTGGTACGTGGTCAACACGGTCGGNGTGCTCGTGGGCGCAGGCGTCATCACCATGCTTGGGGTCACGTTTGTGCCGCCACTGGTCATCGTGTTCATGATTGCCGCAGCGGTCTACGACGCGTGGGCCGTGTACCGCAGCCGGCACATGCTTGAACTCGCAGACACGATGATCGGCCTGCGCCTTCCTATCCTCCTGGTTGCGCCCCAGAAGCGCGACTACTCCTTCATTGAGGACAGCGAAGGCTACGGAGACGGGCAGTTTTCTGAGGACCGTCCGGAGCCAGCACCGAAGGCCGCTCAACCGGTTGAGTCCTCGAGCACCGCCAGCACCGGCGGAAGGGATGCGATGTTCATGGGTCTGGGAGACGTCATTTTCCCCGGCATGCTGGTGCTCTCCGCCGTCCAATACATCGGTGGTTCTGAGGGCCTTCTGGTCGGCTTGGCCACCCTCGTCGGAGGATTGGCGGGGTATGCGTTCCTGATGCGGGCCGTCTCGACAGGCCGGGCGCAGGCCGGTTTGCCCTTGCTCAACGGCGGTTCCATCCTCGGCTACGTGATTGGTGGGCTCCTCTTCGTCGGAAGTGGCCTCTTCGCCTTTGGCGTCTCCTTGTGATGGCGAAGCCTGATGAGGACGGTCCCTCGCTCGTCGGCTTGGAGGCACCACCATGCTGGACATCGCGCTCTTCCGCGACGCACCAGAGCGCATCCGTGCGGACCACGATCGGCGCGGCCTTCCGCACGACGCCATTGACGAGGTCATCCGCCTCGACGGCGCATGGCGCGACCTGCTCAAGGCCACCGATGTGCTGCGCGCGGAGCGCAACCAAGCCGCCCGTGCCATTGGCGCGGCCAAGAAGGCCGGCGATCAGGAGGAAATGCAGCGCGTGCTCGCCGAGGTGGCCTCCATCGGTGAGCGCATCACCGCGATGGAGAAGGAAGTGGACGAGGCTTTGGCCGCCCGTGACGCGGTGCGCATGAGCATCCCGAACTTGCTTCATGAGGCGGTGCCCAGTGGGGCGGATGAATCGGGCAACACCGTGCACTCTGTTCACGGCGAGAAGCCCACGTTTTCGTTTGAACCGCGGACACACAACGACCTCATCGAGATGAACCGCTGGGTCGACCTTGAGCGCGCTGCAAAGGTCACTGGAAGCCGCTTCTACTACCTCAAAGGCGACCTTGCGCGCATGGAAATGGCGCTCTCCGCCTATGCGGTTGACTTCCTCCGCGAGCGCGGCTACACCTTCGTCCAGCCACCGGTGATGATGAACAGGACCGCTTACGAAGGCGTGACCGATCTCGGTGACTTTGAGACGGTGATGTACGGCATCGAGCCCGACGGCTACTACATGACGGCCACGAGTGAGCATCCGCTCACGGCGATGTACATGGGCGAAACCGTGCCAGAAGAACACCTTCCCTTGCGCTTGGTCGGCGTGTCCGACTGCTTCCGTCGTGAGGTCGGTGCCCACGGGCAGTCCGACCGCGGCATTTGGCGCGTGCACCAATTCCGTAAGGTGGAGCAAATTGTGATCAGCGACGCTGAAGGTTCGTGGGACCTGCACGAGGAATTGCTTCAGAACTGCATTGATCTGTGGGATGCGCTCGACCTCCACTACGAGGTGGTCAACATCTGCACCGGCGACATGGGCACCGTGGCCAGCCGCAAGTACGACCTCGAAGCCTGGTTGCCTGGCGCCAAGGCGTACAAGGAGGTGGTGTCCTGTTCAAACTGCACCGACTACCAAGCCAACCGCCTGCAGATCCGCACCGGTGTGCCCGGCCACGCCAACCAACCGATCGCTCACACGTTGAACTCCACGGCCGTGGCCACCAGCCGCGCGCTGGTCGCCATCATGGAGCAGAACCAACTCGAGGACGGGCGCGTGCAGGTGCCCGACGTGCTGCAGCCCTACATGGGCGGTCAGGACGTGCTCGAATCCTGCACCTTCTGAGGTCTTTCGCCCGCCGCATAGGCCATCATCGCGGCCACCCCGGTGGCGAATGGAAGGCTGACCCACGACCACATCACCAAAGCCGCGATTTCCCCGTTCGGATCCATCGGAAGCGACGTCACGAAGGTCACCAACCACGACGCGTCCAGGAAGGCGTCGTTGTCAAGCAGAATTCCTGCATTGCTCGAAACGGCCAGCACCTGCCACGAGGCAAACCAACTCAAGGCGATGAGCACCGGAGCGGCAAGCCATGGAGCGAGGTAGAACATGAAGCGTTTCGTCCACTGAACCTCGATCAAGATGAAAAGGCACCGTAACGTCATGGCAGACCCCCAGACGAACACGACGTTTGCGGGAAGGCTGGCCAACCAAATGCGAAGCCAGACCATCGTCGCGAATTCACCATGCGCCCCCCATATGCTGACGGTGCCTGAGGTTCCGATGATGTTCATGCTGAGGATGAACAGCACGTACACGCCCGGGCGTGCTTTCATGTCGTCGCGCAGCCCGGCAAAACTCAACCAGTGGCGGTCAGAATGATCGTTCATGTCCCTGTCATCCATAGGCCTCACGTCCCCATTGCATGGCTGTTGGCAACGA
>PCBQ01000010.1 GCA_002731395.1 Methanobacteriota archaeon | reverse complement strand
TTCTGTGCCAGCGATTCCATCTTTTCGTGCGACGACGTGATTGGACACGAGACCTATGGATACGCTCCGATTATCGGGCTGCCTTGGGGGCTCATTGGTATGGGCGTTTTTGCAGCCCTCTTGTACGCCGCGATGATGATTCAGAAAGAACCTGATGCGCCGGAGCGAACACGGATGATCTACCTGCTTTTGCTCCTTAGCGGCGGCGGCATCCCCGTTGTTCTGCTCTTGATCTCTTACGAAGTACAAATCGAGAAACTCTGCCAGTATTGCACCATGGCCCATCTCGCAAACGTGCTTGTGCTGGTCACCTCAGCCCGCGTGTACAGGGCAACGCAAACGAACACTTGGATGGAGATGTCGCGTGATGATTTGGTTCTCAGCACGCAGCGAGGGCGCAGCGAAGAAGCCTGATCAGGGCACGGCGTCACCGGAGTGCTCCATATCGCCGAGTTGCTCTACGGGTTCAAGGCGAACCACCGTAATCTCAAGGTGCCCCGCGTCAGGATACTCTTCTCGAATTTCCTCGATCAGGGCTTCTTTGACACCGTCTGGGTCCTCAGCAAGAAGCAAACTTAGGTGCCTGGAACGCTGAGAAGCGTGCTCAACCACGTATTCAACGATCCATTCGCTGGATGAACCCTCTTCCCAGACCATGTCCCAGCCGTTCTGCTCCATGATACTACATCAGCACGGCAGGATATAGAGGTTTGGTCTTCCAGCATTCGTTTTGACAGAATCAGGCAGTAGAAATGCAATTCCGGGTAGAATCATTCTTCTTCTGAAATCTTTCTTCCGGAATCCGACGGTTTCTTTGGCCATGCTGCCACGATTACACCTCCGGCCAACATGGCCGTGGCCAAAGCCCACCTGTGATCCTCACCGGAGGCCACGGAAGAAGAACGGACGGCCAATTCGAGCACGCCTGCACTATGTGTGGAGGACGCGGACAGGTTTGCATCAGCGGTTTCATCGATGAGCACGAGGCTGAACGGATCACCTTGTTCAACCTCAAGCGAAGCCTGTTCCGACCCGTTGAAGGACGTGCTGCATGAGCCTTCGCATACGCTACCCCAGGTCCCGTTTGCTGCCCTCGTGTGAAGTTCCACAAGGACGCGGTCATACGTGCTCCCGGGTTCAGCCTCCACGCCATACCCTGCAGAAGAGCGACCGTGATTGAGGAGCATTAGCGTCAGCTGACGTCCTTCGCTGGGTGCGGGAGCACTGATGGACAGATGAATCACGTCACCGTCGCGCGCGGCGGTCAAACTCATGCTGTCGTGGGCCGGACGGCTTGACTCCAGCTCGAGCATCCTTCGTGTGACCTCCGGCCAGACTTCAGGTCCAACGAGGGGTGTTTCACCCTCGACGAGGAAGGCCGGAGTCTGGTTCAGGTCATCGTGAACGGCCCTCCATCGTTCAAGACGGGCTTCAGAGGCAGCGGTGGCCACACCGTCTTGACCGTCTTGCGGATGCAAGCCCACGAGGGCCAAACGAGAACCATGTCGATCAGCAACCTCTGCCAGGTACGGGTCGATCTCCGCGCAAGTGACGCACCATGTGGCCGTCATCTCTTCCACCAAGACCGTTGTGCGCGCTCGGACGATGATGGACGTGCCGTCTTCAACCGCATCCGCTCTTAGGGCCGTGACGTGCGGCATGCCAGAAAGGAGGAGCATAGCGAGGAGAACGGCGGCCAAAGCTCGGCCCCTTCGCATGCCCATGGTCGACGGAGCATGCCGGTGGTGAAGAAGCCTCGTTGAGTCCTTCGCGAAGGGGAGCCTTCTTGATGGCCCCTTGAGCAGGGTCGAGCGAGGTCCATGGCCGAACATTGGGTTGAGAACCACCGTCGCGACAGCTGGCGGCGGCAAGCCAAAGCGGGAGGTTACCGCGCGCGGTCGGCGTTCAAACTCAAGCAAATTCAGCAGCGCTTCGAACTCCTTCGGGAGGGGGACGTGGTGTTGGACGTGGGCTGTCATCCGGGTGGGTGGACGCAAGTTGCCGTTGAGGAAGTCGGTGAAACGGGAACAGTCATCGGTATCGACCTGATGGCCAGCCAGCCCGTCGACGGTGCCACATTGCTGACCGGGGATGTCACGGATCCATTGATTCAATCTCGGCTGATTGACCTGTTGGATGGACGTGAAATCAATGCCATCGTGTCCGACATTTCCCCCGACATCACGGGCAATTGGGACATCGACCAGAGCGTGGCCATGTCCTTGGTGGCCATGGTCTTTGACTTCGGACTGCCCCGGCTTGCAGCAGGTGGTTCATTCGTCACGAAGATGTTCCAAGGCGTAGGTGTGGAGGAGATGATCGCCGTGGTTCGACCGCATTTTTCGAAGGTGCGCCGTTTCTCTCCTGAAGCCAGCCGCAATTCGTCGTCTGAAGTCTACCTTGTCTGTCGAAACCACACGCCGTGGGGTGCGCCAAAAGAAGCGCTCTCATTGCGGTATGAGGCATTGCTTGGCAAACGTCTCAACGGAGAGTCCGTTGATGTTGAGCCCACGGCCACCCGGTTCAAGGTCCATCGGAAAGAATGACCTTCATAGGGGTAAAGGTCAACGTCACCTGTTATGGCTCGCAGGAAAATGACCACGGCTAACCTTGAACACGATCGACCTGTTGTGGACTTGGATCTGATCGTGCTTCGGCGGTATCCCACACGCCATGTTGTCGGACGAAAATACACCGGGCCGATGGCAGCGGCCTGCGCACGCGACCGTGACGGAGTGGTTGGCCTGTTGCTTTGGGGTGACGACGTCGAGCGGATTCGTTCAGGTCAAGCCGTACGGTTGGAGCGCGGTTGGTGCCGGGCGCGTGACGGGGCCTTGGTGGTGAGCACCGGTCGGCACGGACGATTGCGACTCATGGAGCCGCTTCAGTCCCGCTGAGGAAGCATAAAGAGGGGTGAGCCATGGCCGAAGCGTCCGAGGTGGTATGGTGAGCGAGAGGGCAACAACCTGCAGCACGTCTGGTATCCCCCTAACGCAAGAAGGCGCGACAAGCTTCCCGTGTCCAGGATGCGGTGAGCCCATCGGCCGCAGCCCACGTGCTCGCAACCAAGGCGTCATCTACGTCTGTGCAGGGTGCGGATTCCAAGGACCCTGAGGTGAAATGATGGGCGAAGTTGTGATGACGTACAAGGTCAACCCGCACACTGACGTCGAGGACGTCGATCCTGAGGCCATCGCCGAAACCATTCGTGGCTTTGCCGACGACGTGTACGACGTTCAGGCCGTCGAAATCAAGCCGCTTGCCTTCGGCCTCCGTTTCGTGCAGGTTCACGTGAAGATGAACGATGGGCCAGGTCTTCCGGACGTCTTCGAATCGCGCATGGCCGAAATCCACGGCGTGGGCGAAATCGAAGTCATCTCGATGGGCCTCATTTGAGCGGCGCTTTCCCCTGAAAGGGGTGCTCCACATCACTTGCGGTTTGCTCAACCGAGATGATTCAGCGGCGCCATCATGAATTCACGAAGCAAGGTCGTGGCGTAAGCCCCGCTTGAAAGCGTGAATCGGAACTTGATGCAGGCTCCATCTGGATGCCACCGGTCGCCGTTCTTCGGCCCATCAGCCCAGCGTCCATCAAGCGTGTCTTCACTGGCCTTTGGCACCGTTTCCCACGTGAACTCCTTGAAACCTGTCACCAATGCCCGGCGCGTTCCTTTTGTGGACAAACGTGGAATTGCAGGAACGGTCCACGCGGCGTCCATGAGGCCCATGGCTTCCATGACGCCTGATTCAATGGCTCCGGGTCGACCTCCACACGCTCCAACGTCGGATCCTGGAAGGGGGCCCGTCACGGTCAACCGGCCAAGGGTGCAGTTTCGAGCAATTCGATCTGCAGTACGGCCTTGCACGGTCACGCATCCCTTCGCCTCGAGTTGTCCACGTTCATCGACGCGACCCACGAGATCTCCCTCCACAGGGGTGGCGAGGGGCAAGCCCTCCTCGAGGCGTGCGTGCAGTGCACGGTTGAACACAACGGATTGGAGGGCGTGTACGGTCATCAATTGCAGGTTGTTCGGGAGCCGACGGAACGCACCGACATGGTCGTCGGGTTTCTCAAGGAGGTGCGTGGCCATGCGGCGCTCGAAATCCATCCAATCTGGGCACGCGTCAATCACTTCCTCGTTGATTCCCTCATCACGCACGCGTGCACGAAAGGCTGCCACATCGGGGGCTTCATCGGCACCGGGCATGGAAAGGTACGCCATCACGGCTTCCTCGAATCGTCCTGCGATGACGTGACGTCCGACTTCTGCCGTCACCGGCCGGCCAGAGCCAAAGCGCTGTGGCCCGATCCAATTCGGGAAGCGTTCTGCCCCCAAGGTCTGCTCGAGCATCGAATGAATGCGCTCGATTTCTGCCAGAGCTTCCTCGTCGCTCATAGGGCGGCCATCGGGGTGTGCGCATCCGCGTACCGTGATGGTGAAGCGGTTTCCACGGTGGTTACCAAACCCAATTTTTTGATGGGTTCGTCCCAAGACTTCGATGTCGACGTCCGCCAAGTCAACACCACCGACTTTGTTGGCCGGTGCGTCGATGACGAAGAGCTGCCGGGTGATGGCCCGCTTGTCCTTGGTGCCCGCGAAGAAAATGCGTTCCTTCGGGATAGCGAGTGCCTTGGCCAATCGAGCGATGAAGCGGTTGGTCTCCCAGTTGCGCAAGGTGATTCGCGCGACGGTGAACCTTCCGCGCTGATCGATGTTGAGTTTGGTGGAGAGCTCTTCGACACGGAAATCTTCGACCCTTGTTTTGACCAAGCCGCCGATGCCGTTGGCTTCAGTGGCGTAACCGGTCAAGCCGATGGCTTCGGCATGGGTCTGTCCAGAGGCGGACACGCGGGGCGTCCTCCTCAGAGGGTGGCGCCGGAGAATTCAGCGGCAATGGAGGCGACCAAGTCGTTGACGACCTTCGCCGGGTCAGCTTTGCCTTTGGTGCGGATGTAGAACTCAGGGTCGTCAAGATCGGGGTGGCCGGGGAAGTAGTTGGCGTATTCGATTTTGTCGTGGTTGTTCAATCGCTCACGGAGCATCTGCAGGGAGGTGTGACCCTCGCCCACGACGCGCATCCGTAGTTCTTGGCCTTCGCGGAAGAGCACCTTAATCGGCATAGGAACGGTCGCTCGACCTGACGGCTCGCTTTCAACCCTTCGGGTTGGATTGCGTCCCTTGACGCACCGTCTGCCTCTTGGCTTATGAACCGAAGCGCCCGGTGGAGCCGTGATGGAGGTGGAGCGCCTCGAGGCCCTCGCCGACCGTGCCGCACCAGGCTTCGCCAAGGCAGCCCTCCCAATCCTCGTTTTGGCCGGCTTGCTCACGGCCAGCTTGATGCTCTCTCTTGTGACCAGTCCTCCAGCGTTTGATACCGATCTTGACCGCTTTGCACCTGACAGCGACGCGCTCGAGGCCCACGAGCGCATCCATGAGCACTTCCCACAAGAGCGACGACCGATGTTCGTCCACGTGGTGGCGGACGACGGCGGCAACGTGCTGACGTTGGACCACCTCAAAACCATGGAAGCAGATGAGGACCGACTCCGCCAAGCGTCCGCTGAACGCAACGATGTGGTGGTGGCGTGGGCCACGGCACCCACTGCTCTTCAGGTTGCGTTGGACGAGGAGGCCAACGGAACGCTCCTGTCCACGGTCCAAGACTGGCCTGCTCTGTTGACCATGGTGCTGGACGAGGACGCCGCCTGCACCCTGACCGACGACGACGCGCTCCTCGCGTCGGCAACCTTTGCTGCCAACGCGATGCTGTCGGAAGACCTTGACCTCGGTCCAGTGTGCACCTACCTCGACAACGGTACGGGAGCGGGTGAACCCGTGGCGTCTTCCACCTTGTGGGTCCTCGACATCGATCCTTCTTTGGACACCGCGGAACGTGAAGTTTGGCAAGACCAATTGCGCAATGAGTTGGCTGCCATCTCCGACGACTCCCCGCTGACTTATGGCGCCGTTTCGCTGGACCTGATTTCCTACGACATCGACGCATCCACCTTTGATGGTCTTGCGATGCTCATCGGTTTGGCGCTGGTCGTCGTGGTGTTGGTGCTTGCCTTTGCGTTCCGCACAGCACGTGGCGTGGCCTTCCCGTTGGCGGGTTTGTCCGTGGCGTTGATTTGGACCTACGGTTTGCTCAACCTGTTTGGTGCTCGTTTTACGGCGTTGGAAGTCGCGGTCGCTCCCTTGGTGTTGGGGCTCGGCATCGACTACTCCATCCACCTGCAGCGGGCTTACCTTTCCATTCGTGAAGAGAACGACGACCCTGCCCACGCATGGCTCCGGGCTTGCGCGGGTCTTGCGATGCCGCTCGTGCTGGCGGTCGTCACGACCGTGGCCGCTTTCCTCGCCAACGCTGTTTCACCTCTCCCGCCCATCGCAACGTTCGGTGTGGCGCTCGCGTTGGGCGTGGTGTGCGCCTTTGTTGCCTCCACCGTGGTGGTCGGTGCTCTGCATGTGGTTGTTGACGCTCGTCGGAGCACGCGCGATGCCGTAGTTCTCCGTATGCCAAAGTTCAGCGAACGTCTCGTGGTCGTTCAGCGTAGCCAGCAACTCAGCATTCTTCTCGTGGCGGTTTTGGTTAGCCTTGCCTCGCTGGTCGGCGCATTGTCGCTTGAGACAGAGTTTGACCTGACCGATTTCCTTGACGAAGATCTTGAGGTTATGGAAGTCCGCGCGGACCTCGAATCATCGTACGACGCCGCGGGTTGGAAGGTGGTCTATCTGCTCATGGAGCCAGAGGACGACCGTTCCACCATCACCATGGACGCCGCGATGCTTGACCAATTACGCCTGCTCCATGGTGACTTGAAAGCAAATCATGACGTGGTTGGGACGGATGGAACAAAACGCTCGCCGTCATATGATGGACCATATGTTCTTCTTCGTGACGCGGTCCTTCGCAACGCGAGTTTCGGTGAGGATCACAACCTTGTGGTGCTCGAGACCGGCGACCTCTACCCCGTTTCCTCAAGGGAACCGGTGGACTTACTCGGTGCCTTCCGTGCGCTCGAAGGCAACGACAGCGTCGCTGACCCGTTGACGGGACTCACATGGGCGGATCGCGTGGAAGCCACGGTGGCGATGGACGTCGAGGGTGTGACCCACTTGCGGAATGAAATCCGCGTGGAAGCCAGTACCTCGGCTGATTCCAGTCGAGTCGTGGCCACCTTCATCGCCATGGTTGAGGGCGTCGAAGGTGAGAACGGTCTCGACGCAGATTTGGACGGCTTTGCTCAAGTTCACGTCACGGGTGATCTTGTGGTCCTCGAGACCGTGTTAACGGGCCTTAGCGTCTCTCAGTTGGAGTCCACGGCCATTTCACTGGGGGTCTCCTTCGTGGTGCTTCTTCTGCTGACGCGGAGGCTTATTCCTGCGCTCGTGGTGCTTTCCCCGGTCGTGTTTTCCACCTTGTGGGTGGTGGGTTCCATGGTTGTGCTGGGATTGAAATGGAACGTGATGACCGTGATGGTGACGGCGCTGACTTTGGGCATCGGCATTGATTTCGCCATCCATATGTGGCAACGCATGGAGTTGGAACGGTCCCGGCGGCCCAACAGGCAAGAGGCGATGGTCGCCTCGATGTCGACCACTGGCGTTGCCTTGCTGCTGTCTGCTGCGACCACTGCACTTGGGTTCATGGTGCTCTTGGCATCCCCGATGCCGCTCATTCGTGACTTCGGTTTAATCACGGCCGTGACCGTTGGCTTCTCGTTGCTGCTCTCGCTGGTTCTTCTTCCGGTGTTGATGGACGTGGCCGATGCGGCTTCATCCCGCCACGATCAGGCTTGAGCCGTTGGCGCGAGAGCGTCGACGATGGCGTGCATGTCCAGCCCCTGGTCATGGGCGACCAGAGCGAGGCCAAGCCACGAGGTGCACGGGCGTAGAGCATGTTGTTTCCGCTCTGCCCTGCGTTGCACTTCTGCCCGGTCCAATCCAGATGCTCGGGCGATGAAGCCAATGAGGCGCCCTTCGAGACGCACTCGAGGGTCGTCGCTCTCGCGTTCCACTGTTTTCTTTTCTGTAATTGATTTCGGTGCTTTGTGGGGTGACTCGGCGGGTGTCGGAGCGGGGGGTGCCTGGCCTGGGGGTTGTGCATCCAGCAAGCGTGATGGGCGAGGCATCCAAGACAACGGGACCTGCACATGAGCGAGGTCACGGCTCGGGAGGTACGCATCACCTTCGGAGCGCAACCACCCGGTTTGAATGAAGTGAGCCACGACAGCATCGGCTTCGTCGATGCCGAGCCAGCCCTGTCCAAAAGCCATCGTTCTGGCCAGGTCTGAAGCGGTCATCGGCGCACCTGAACGGAAGAGGACGAGCAGGGTCCTCTCGACGTCTTGTGGGTCCATTGATGATCACCATGTGCGGTCGTCCATGAATCCGACGGGTCACTCCACGCGCTCGAAAGAGCCGTCATCCCGCAGTTTCCAACGCCCAATGCCCTCTCCGTGGTAATGGGTTCCTTCTGTGGTGTATTCGTATTCGCCCCCTCCTGGCAAGTGGGTGTGGTCGGCAGCCACATCACCAACATTACCCGCTGATGCGATGCTTCCTCCATCAGACGGTGCCGAGCTTAACGCGGCGAGGGCCGCCTCAGCACGCGCCAAATCTGGGCTCTTTTGGTTGGCTGAAGAAGGTGGAGTGCGCGGCCCTCCAGCGACGCGGCGCTCAGCACCGGGTGGGCCCCTTGGCTTGGGTTTGAATGCCGGACCTGGCGCTGCGGGAAGCGCGGTTTCAACCGCTTGCTTTGAGCCACCACGGCGTCGCATGAGCACAGCGATGATGGCCAGCATACCGACCCCAGCACCGACTACAACAGCAGCTGCGGAGCCACCACCGTTGGTTTGCGCTCGGTACATCCACGTGTTGTCCTCCTCGTCCAACTCGCTGATCTCTCCAAGGGTGTCAACGGTCACGCGAAGGGTCCAATCCCCTTTCGGTACATTGAAACTGCCGCGCACAAGTTCTGATTCGTCCGCCCCTAGCCCTTCAACGCTACGTCGGACAACGATTGTTTCCTCACCGTCGCTTTCGAGGACGATCTCGACCACAAAGGGACGATCGATGGCTTCTGAGCGCGCGATGACCGGAGCGGCCACCAAGACGTTTGCACCCTCAGAATCAATGGCTCCGGTAAGCGTGACTGTACCGAGTTCCAAATCAGGGCCCTCACTGGTCAACGTGGCCTTGAACCATGGGTCGGAAGCCGTCAAATCTGCATCGCCTTCCAGGGTTCTACCCGCATCGTCATCACCGTTGGCCCAACAAGACAGGCTTGCTTGCGGATCGAGGTCTGCGGGGTCACCGACGTTTGAGAAATTGAAGGTGGCCGTGAAGAGGATCAAGTCTTCAAAAAGACCGCTGGGGAGGGCAGATTGGGTCACTTCGGGCCAGGCATGTTCGGTGGAAGTCACCTGACATGTGACGTCCAAAAGCCCCGTCCATGCCGTGTCTTCTTTGATGTTGATGCCGACGACAACCTCGTTCAAGTGGTAGCGCGACCATGAGACGTCATCGCCCTTCGGCATGAGGTACGGGGGGTCCTCGTCCACGTCCATTGGTTCGAGTTGGATGGTGTGCAGGAGCGCAGTGTCCTGAGGGTCCCACACCTCCACCCGTGCAATCATCAGTCGTCCACCGCTCATCGGGGTTGGTATGTCCGTGGCGAGCACGCCGTCATGGACGATCACCGTGCTTCCTCCGTCCCATCGTTCCGGTCCAACATTGCCAAACCACCGAATCCGGAGGCCGCCGTCGTATGGTATGCCGCTGGCACTGTGGTTGATGGTCGCGCTTAGGTTGAGGTGCTCACCCACAGCGAGGATGCTGTCGCTGGTGATCTGGCCTTGCGTGCTTCCTTCGAGGTCAGAGAGCACCACGTTGTCGAAGGTCAAGCCTCGCGCAAAGGCCCATGCGCCGCTGACGGTGCTGCTGTTGCTTCCGTCCACATCTCTCGCGACCACCTTCACTTCACCTTCGATGAGGGAGCCGGGGATGAGGGACCACTCTGGAGCAAGGGTGAGGTCAAAGGTCATGATATCGCCAGCTACGCTGACCGAACAGGTGACGACGGCGGTCCGCCCATCCAAGTTCTGGCATTGCTCGTTGATGACGTCCCAACGGATGCCGAGGTTGACATCGCCTCCGAGTTCAATGCGGAGTTCCTTGAGATCGTCCAGGCCGTTTCCGTCTCGAACGCTGACCTGCCAATCCAAGCCACGGCCCGGCTCGAGGTTGCGGGAGCCTCCGCCGTTTGGCGAGATCGACAAGATGTCAACGGTACGTGGAATGCGGGTCGTCCAGTTGAGGTGTCCCGCTTCTGCGAGGACGGCGGGAACGGCATTGCCTGCACGGTCGGTACCGAGCACAAGCACCCGAACAGCACCATGGTCGGCGTTGGCAGAGTCATCGACGGTGAAATTCGCCGTCCACACGGTTCCCGTGTGAGTCCACATGGCCGAGGTTTCGACATACTCAGCAAGGCTTGCAACACCATCGTTGAGGCCGCCGTTTTGCCCATCGTCCCGGCCTGCGACCCACACGCGGAACTCCACTTCATCAGGATGGAAGCCACCGACTTCGGCGAAGCTGAGGATAACGTTTCGAGCGGCGTTTTGGTCCGCATAGGCCGCTTGTGGTGGGCTGCTGCCAAGCAAGGTTGGCGCTTGGGCATCAAGGACAAAGTTCGTTCCGTCTTCTTCGAACACCAGCGAAACGTTGGCTTCGGTCCGGAGTTCGACGCGGAGATCGGCCTGTCCTGAGGCATCCGTGGGAAGGACCATGCTCAGAGTGTCGGGAGCGTCCATGCCTAGGTCCACCCATGCCGTTGATGTGTTAAACCACATGACGGTGGGGACCAATTGGCCGGCAGTCACCCCTTCCACGGCGAGATGCATGCGTGCTTGGAACGATCCGTTTGCAGGCCCATCGTTCCGTGATGGGAAGCCGGTTGACAGGTTCACGGAGAGGACGTTGTCCGCCCCCACCACGATGGATGAGGAGGCCAACAGGTCCTTTCCATCGGCGGCGATNGANTCGAGGTGAACGTCAATGNNGTCGTNCCAGNTCCACACNGGNTCCTCAGGNGCCGCCGCGAAGACCAGCCCTCCATCGTCGGCGAGGAGTTCGAGGTGCACCTGCATNTGGTTGAGGTTGACCACGCCTTGGTCGAGATGAAGGTTCCACGTGAGTTTCAACGGGCCAGATTGGTTGGCGTGAATCTGGCTGCTCGCGGTCTGTATGGCCCGCACACCGTCCACGGGACTGCTCAGGGACCAGGCTCCTCCTTGTTCTTCAGCCACAACGCGCTGCACTCTCCCGAATCCGGCGTCGAGCACAAGGACCGCTTGGCTCCAATCATCCTCGACGTCGATGAGGGTGGTGAAGTTGAGGGGCTGGCCGTAGCTTTGCAGTTGTGTCCGCTCAATGTGGGTGAAGACCGTTTCTTCCATGCCCCATGCCACCTCGTCCATGTCGGGTAAAGTCCAGGCATCGCCTTCCGTGGTGGTCATCACAACACGGCATTGAAGCCAAGGATTCAGGTCAAGGAATTCCTGTACGCTGCGTTCAATGCCGGCTGTGCCCGGCTCGGGTACGGTGTGGTTTCCAATGGGGTGGTTGTAACTGAAGTTCCCAATCATGGGCAACCAATCCATCCCGTTCAACAGGAGTGCATCTGGGGCCGTTCGGTACTGCAGGCCGAGCGAGGTGCCCGAAGGCGCCGTTCCATCAAGACGTATCCAGCGCAGCAAGGCATCGCCATCGTTCGTGGTGCGCAAATCGATGGGAGGTGATGTGATCGTTCCAGTGTGCGCCGCAGGGCTGACGTAGCGGTTGTTCGTCGAGCGAAGCTGCATCCAACTCCATGACGGGTTCCCCGAGTCGCCACCAAGCACGTAGGTGGCGTTGTTGTAATGGGTCCATGACATGCTGTGCACGGGGTGAATCAGGTTCCCCATGTTGCGCCAAGCATCTGTGTCAGGAAGCCAGCCATAGGTGCGGCGTTGCGCACCGGTGCTTGATGCGCCACCCATGAGCACGATTTCATCATGAATGATTGTGGCTGCGGCACCGGCGAGGGCCACGCCAAGGTCCGTATGGTTGGACCAGCTTCCGTTGCTGGCCATGACCTCCGTGGTGTTGGTCACGTCCCATGAGGCAGAAGGTGGGCCACCCCCTCCTGAGGAGGTCAGCGTGGTCTCAAAGCCACCCATCACGTAGAGTTGTCCACGGTAATGGGCGGCGGCGGGTTGCACTCGAGCCGTGGTCAAATTCTGCCCAGTCGTCCACGCATCAGCATCAATGTCGTAACTCATCGTTGTGTTGACCGCCATCACGCTGCCCGTTTGATTGACACCACCTGCCACGTACAGTACGCCGTTATGGTGGGCGTATCCTGCCTTCCCAACCGCTCGAGCTGGCGGCATCGATGTACCCACGGACCATGTGTCGGTGGTCAGGTTGTAGCGCTGGACAAGGCCGCTTGCGAAGGATGGCACTGAGGTTTGTGAGTCCGGTAATGGAAGGTTCCCTGCGAGGACCAACGTGTCGCCCCAGCGCGCACATCCTGCGAAGGACTGGGTGTATGGAATCGGGTTTGGAGCGACGGACCAGGTGCCGTTGGTCGCGTCGTAGATTTCCATCAGGCTGCTTTCTTCTTCATCGTTCCACTGGCTGCTGGGGTCGATCACGCCGCCCACCAACCACATTTCATTGCGCTCAGGAACAGGGAAGAGGCAAGCGGCCATGCGAGGGAACTGCGGCGCTCCAGGCGGCGCGGACCACGACACAGACGGCCGGTCGATGACGACTTCGTTCTCGTGTGCGTCCCAACTTGTTCCGCTGAGGTTCCATCCTGTACCGTTGAAATCGGCCTGCATGGCCATGCCCGGCATCACGAAGGGTGTGGACGCCTCGCTCAAAGGCTCGCGTTCACCGTTCCAGCAATGCACTGCGGCCCACGGCATGGTGAGAAAGAGGCCCAACACGACCAGCGTTTGAACCGTGGCCTTTGACATTGGATGGCGCTCTTGTGGGGGCCACTTAGGCCTTCGTGGTGATTGGACGCGCATGTTGATGAGGGGTGGCGTGGGTGCGGGGGCGAAGCCCATGGCCGATTACATCGCCCGCGACCCGCGCACCGGCAAACCCATCGAGGTGGCCACCGTTGTCCAGCGGGCGCAGGTTGAGGAGGGTCGTCGAGGCGCATGGTCCCGTTTAACGCCTGCACAAGTGCTTGATTTGGCCACCGGCAAAACCGACGTGCTCAAGCTGATGATTGACGGTGAGCGTCGCACGTTCACACGCCTTGACGGCGTCGAGGGCTTGGTGCTGGCTAAAGGCGTCCACGCCAACGCCGCGTATGACGCGCTCATCGAGGCCTGTATGGACGACGATGCGAACATTCGCCGCGCCGCGTTGATGGCGATGCCCGAGGTCGCTCAGCAACGCTCTGACGAATTGTTCGATCACCTCAGCGTGCTGATCGATGACCCGGAAGATTCGGTACGGGCTGCCGCCTGCGATGCATTGCGGAGGATGACACCGGTCTTCCCCTCAGGCGTGGAAGACAGTTTGGTCAACGCTCTACGTTCCACCGATTCTCGGCTGTCGAAGGCGGCTTGGGAGGGCCTGCGCGTCATGGGCGAATCTTGGCCCTCGGTGGTTTGCGTCCATGTGGACAGCCTGCTGCTTGAAGACGCCGTCCACCTCCGAAAGGAAGCGGCACGCCTGCTTGGCCGCGTCGTGGCGCGTGCCGGCCACCAGGGATGGGATCTGGTCACGTGGGCCTTGGCCGATGAAGAGGTCGCCGTGCGTCGTGAGGCGGCAAAGTGCTTGCCAAAACTGGTCAATCCAGCACCAAAGATGGCGGTCATATTGGCTGAGAAGGTGCTCTATGACCCTGACGCTACCGTCCGCGGTCGCGCCCTTAAGGTGCTGGAGCGCGTTGATTTGGGCGGCAGCAGGGCCCGTTCCATCGTCCTCGCTGGCACACGGCATGAGGTCGTCGACATCCGCCGCGCTTGCGTCGAGATGCTGCATCGTTTCATGGGCGAGGACGAACAGCGTAGTTTCGCCCAAGACCGCCTCCAAGTGGAGCAAGATCCCGGNATCAGGGCTTTGCTGATGGAGATGATTTTCGATCCGGAAATCGACGGTAGTGAAGATCAAAAGAACCGCTTCNTGGCTCCTGCCGAGCCGGTGCCATTGCTGGACAGGGAAGTCGCNCAAGCCATGGAACAACCCATTGGCATGCTGGAGCCCGAGCGTGCCGAGCCTCCTCANGTTGAAGCCAACACCGCGCCAGAATCGGCCNACGACGGGGGCCAACAGCGTTAAAGGAGGCCCACCGGTGGCCAAGTCGTTCAGGTGTAGTCATGGATGACGTCACGTACGATGACAAGGCCGAGCAGTTCGAGCGTCTTTGGGACGGTATGACCCCCAAGGGCATCAACCGAACCAAGGCCCTGAAGTTCCGTCAGTACATCCTCGAGCACGTCCGCCAAACCAAGCGACCGCTCACCCGTGAGAACGCTCGGAAGTACTGGATGGGCCAGCTCCAGCAGGAGATCAAGGACGCCGAGTCCTTCTGAGACGCGCGAGGGCCGCCACCGTTCCGGGGGCCCGCAGAACCAAGGAACGGAGGCGAGCAGGATGTTCACGACGACCAAATTCAGCACCTGGGACCTTCCGGCCCACATTCAATCCGCCATCGATGGCCTCGGCTGGGAATTCGCCACTGAGGTCCAGCGTGACACGGTCCCCTTAGCCCGTCGGGGACGCGACGTCATCGGTCAGGCCCGCACCGGTTCTGGGAAAACCGCCGCTTTTGGTCTGCCCATGATTGAGCGGGCCACACCCGGTGAAGGCTTGCAGGCCCTTGTTTTGGCCCCGACCCGCGAACTCGCCGTTCAAGTCGCGGAAGAACTTGAATCGCTTCAAGGCAAAACTGGGTTGCGCATGCAGACCGTCTACGGTGGCACGGACCTCGAGAAGCAGGCCAAGCAACTCGATGCGGGCGTCGACGTCATCGTCGGAACGCCGGGCCGCGTGATGGACATGTCCGAGCGCGGTCACATCGACTTGACCAAGCCGACGATGTTCATCCTTGACGAAGCCGACCGCATGCTCGACATGGGCTTTTTCCCAGACATATTGTGGGTGCTCGAGCGCATGTCCGCGCGCGAGCAGACCCTTCTCTTCTCCGCAACCTTCCCACAGGAAATCGTCAACGCCGCCTCGGAATTCATGCGCGACCCTGAATTCGTGCAAACCAACGAGGATGAAATTGACCTGCCGGACGTGCGCATGATGCTCGTTCATGTCGGTCGGTCGAACAAGCTCTGGGCCACGGCTCGCATCCTCTCGCACCTCGAAGAGGACGGACAGGCGATCATCTTCGCCAACACAAAGCGGATGGTTGATCTCTTGGTCACTCGACTCGAGAAGGCAAAATTCGACGTTGACGGCCTTCATGGAGACCTCTCACAGAATCAGCGTGAGCGGATCCTCGGGCGCTTCCGCGAGGGCGAAGTGGGCATCATCGTCGCCACGGATGTGGCGGCCCGAGGCATCGACGTTGACACGGTGACCCAGGTCATCAATTACGACGTCCCAAACGACATGGATGCTTTCATCCATCGTATCGGCCGCACCGGCCGCATCGGTCGTACGGGCATGGCGTGGACGTTGGTGGACCGCACCTCCGGTCAACAGATGCAGAACATCGTTGCCACCTACGACCTTCCAGTCGAAGACGCCGAGGCGCCTGCCTTGCCTGAAGGCGTCGATCGTGATCCTGTGCAGTTCCGCGAGGACCTCTCCGATGCCGCTGACCCCTTCGGCTTCGTGACCCTGCGCGTGGACATCCCTTCCTCTGAGGGCCTCTCGAAGGCCGATTTGACGGACTGGCTTGTCGCTACCCTCGCGTGCGATCCACTCGCCGTTGGGCGCATCGTCCAATCCGATGCCCACCTTGAGTTGGGCATGCACAGCAGCGTCGCGGCCAAGGCGATGAAGGCGCTGAGCAAGGAAGGCGTGGCGGGTGCTGCCCGCACCGCTGAATTGGTGCTCTGAGGATCATTCCTCTTCTTTGGCGGACGCTTCGAGCGCTCTTCGCTCCTCGTCCGTCAACGTTGAGGGCCATCGTCCATCGGCGAGCGGCCGTTCGAGGATGAGCGCGCTGATGGCCAAACTGAGCAAGCCAAGGCTAGCCACCGACCACGCACCGTCAATGGCGTCATCCCATGCGTTTTGCGCATCCGCACACCGCTGGCTGACAAGTTCGTTGAAGGCGCACATGTCCGCTGTGGCCCGTGCTTCCAAGGCCGCGGGGTCGCTTCGTACCATGTACACTGCGGTGAGAATGAGGATGAGGGCCAAGGCGACGCCCATCACGGGTTGCCTCCACGCGGGCCGATGCTCGGACCACTGCCATGCCTTGCGTGGGGTGATGCGCCACGTGTCGCGTCCCGCCATGCTCCGGTCTTTGACGCGGCGGGGGCCGCCAACCCAAGTGAACCATGCCAGCCAGAGGCCNATCAACACAACGAGGAANCCCCATTCGTACACGTTGCGGTGGAAGGCCCACATGCCGTTCAGGCACGCNGGNTCGTTGGGCGCTTCCAAGCACCCACNAAGCGCNATCGGGTANAAGGCGACCAAACGNGCAAGGTTGAGNACGAAGACNATGCCACANCCAACGAGGACGGCGCGCACGCGGTCTTTCTGAGGGACGTCATCGGTGATGAGGATGAGCGTGGANAGGAAGATCATCTCGTGCACGCCAGCGCACTCATCGGAGACATACAGGCCGACGCTGTCGAAGGTGCCTGGGAAACTGCTGTGGTGAAAATCAATGCGCGTTGTCCACCCGTTGTGTTGACTCAGGCTGACAGCGTCCGCTCCCCAGATCAGTTCCGTGATGCCGTGCCACAACCATGCTTCGAGGACCTGCAGGGGCGCCAAGGTGTCCGAAGGTTCGGTCAGGAACCAGTAGAAGGCCTCAACCAAAAGCAGCGCAAGGGGATACTTCCCGTAGCGCAGACCCAAGGCCGCCACTTCGGACCACGACATGTCGTCCTCGGCCTTCGTCGTAGCTCCCACGACCATCACTTTCGGTCGTGCCTCATAGGGGCGTCGGTTGCAATCCTTCAAGTCACGCCGGCTCAACGCTTGGCCATGCGGGGCGGTCGTCAGACGTTTGTCCCCACGCACCGTTTGGACGTCAGGGGGTTCCGTTGCCCCATCCCTGTCGGTGAGACCCGGCAAGCGCTTGATGATCTTGTTGACGGTCACGTGCTCGAGGTCAGGTTTGATGACCCCGAGGCGTTGGAAGATTTGCCCCCAATGCTTGCGCGTCATGGTCACAAGATCCTTTCTATAGAGGAAATTTCGGGTGACTGGCGCATGTGCATCGAGGTGGTAACATGAGGGCTAACGAGGTGCCCAGCGTGGCCACCTTACCAACACCGTACGGCTCCTTCCGCATCGAAGTGGTCACCGACGAAGGTGGGTTGGAACATGTTGCTCTGTCCATGGGAGACCTCACCGGCCCCGATCCTGTCTTGGTCCGTGTCCACTCAGAGTGCCTGACCGGTGATGCCTTCGGTTCGTTGCGTTGCGATTGTGGGCCACAACTTAACGCGGCCCTTGCGGCGGTCGCCCAGCGTGGCTGGGGTTGTGTGCTTTACTTGCGGCAAGAGGGGCGCGGTATCGGTTTGCATGCCAAGATTCAGGCTTACCACCTCCAAGATCAGGGCGCGGACACCTTGGACGCTAACCTCATGCTCGGGCATCCAGCGGACGGTCGAGATTACACGGTGGCCGCAACGATGCTCAACTCATTGGGGGCGGGTCAGGTTTCCCTGCTGACGAACAACCCCGATAAGGTCGAACAACTCCGGTCTTACGGCATTGACGTGGTCGAACGCATACCGCTCGTGGCTGGCGTCGGGGACGACAACCGGCAGTACCTGAAGACGAAGGCAGAGCGGATGGGTCATCAACTCGAAGGCGACGATCTGTCCTAAGTGGATGCGACATGCATCTTGCTGCATGGTGCTCTGTGGCGGCTGCGGTCACCGCAACGACCTTCATTGCTGGGCCATTCCCACACCACACAGAGGCCTGATTGTGGACATCGAGACGGCAGCGAACATCGGTGAGGCCGTGAGCGGCATCGCTATCCTGTTCACGCTGCTGTTTAGCCTGCGTCAGGTGAAATTTTGGAACGAGAATCGCCGGTATGAGATCGGTCGTGACCTCGCTGCGCACCTCAACAACCCGATGATCCATCGCGGCTTTGCCGTGACGACCAACAAGCTCCATGAGGAACTCACCATTCAGGAACTCGTCGGGCTCAGCCGCGAGGAGAAAGATGCCATGAACGCCACAATGATCGGCATGAACAACATCGGGCTGTTGGCCAAGCACGGTCACCTGTCACTTGATCTCGTGGAAGCGTTTTGTGGGTACTACGTGCGCATCTTTGGTCCACGCTGGCGCCGAGCCGTTGAGATTCATGCTCAAGCCATGATGCAGGAACCCGAGTCTGTGAGCACCGTGTGGGGAGGACTGTACTGGCTGATGGACACCTTGGCCGAAGCACCTGAGCCATAGGACCGATGATGTGGTGTGCAGCACGTCGCTCCGGTGCGAATCTGTGAGCATTTCCATTGGAAAATATTAACGTAAACGACTCACTGCGGGGCTGTTCGATGAACAAGCCTTCTTATCCTACACGACCTTCCGTCGCCTTGTGCAATCTGCTGAGAAGACCACTGTGTACATCGTGAAAAGCTGCTGCTTGCGCTGCGGTCGCATCGAAGGCATCGGCCATGAACACATCGACCAATGCGTCGATTGCGAAGCCATGGGCTTCCACATTGACTGAGAAGGTGTTCTTCCCTTTCGCTCCTCAGCCCGTGTCGTAAGACCACAAAAAATCCTTGTTGTTCGAAATCGGACCTAAGATGATATACCGCCCTCGCTCAAACCTTCTTCATGACCATGAAGCGCGTTGCGTTGACCTTGGCCCTAATGATGCTCGTTGGAACGCTTGCAACGCCGCTGTTGAGCGAATTCCATGACGGAATGCCCGTGATCCTCGACGACAAGGGTACGGACGTGATGACCGCCCATGGCAGCGGCAACGAGACCTTGGACATCGATCACTCAGGACATGTGTATGAACATCCGAATGGAACAAAGGTTTGGGACTCAAACACGACCGTGAACGTTGAATTCGATGCAGAAAACCTCACCGTGGGCTCAGGATACCACCTGTATTGGTTACTGCTCTACTGGGACAACAACACCTGGGCTTCTGTCCAATCTGACAATGTAAGCTTCAGCCCTGCCTTCACCAGCATCACAGTGGCTATGGAAGCCATCAATGGACTTGCAGATGGTACGTACCAGTTTGAGGCTTATCTATCGAACGCCACAGGACACACCCTCGATTTAGCGGTCAGCCTCGTTATGGTGGGCAACAGCAGCGGGACATCGGCTGGGAACGGTCAGGTGTACGTTGATATCGATCATTCCGGCTATGTGTACGAACACCCGAACGGAACGGAGGTATGGGCTTCCGGTTCCGATGTGTACGTTGAGTTCACCAGCGGAAACCTGACGGTTGGCGAAAACTACCAACTCATCTGGAACCTTTCTGACTCAACGTCGAATTTTGGTCATGTGACGGGTCATTATGATTGGGGGGTGAACTGGAATGCAACGACGACCTCCAGCGTCGAAACCAGCACGGTCAGTGGATTGGCCGACGGCGTATACTATTTCCATGCCACCTTGGTGAACCAAGGCTCACATGTGGCCACAGACATGACCATGATTCAGGTCGGGAACACCACCGGTGGGAGCAACACTGGGGTTTCCTTGGCGAATTCATCGAGCGGAGAGACTTCGATTGTTCTCGCACCTGGAACCGAGGCAGTGCACATCGCCCATCGGGGGCTAGGTGGTGCACTCTACCACACGACTAACGCCTCAGGCTCGTGGGTGAGCACGGCCGTGACATCAACTTACATCAACTCGCAGCTGGACATGACCGTGGCCAGCAACGGTACCTTGTACATCGCCTATCGGCATGACTCAGGAAACCTCTCACTTGCTTGGTCACCCGACGGAGGATCCACGTGGTCCATCCGTGGTCTGGTGACAAACGGCAGCGCGCAAGGCCAAGAGATCGGATCGGATTTGGACACCACCAACCACAGGCTCACCATCAGCTACCAAATGTTCGGCACCACCCTCACGACCATTGACCTCGATCCACGGTTCATTGCAACCGACCCCCTCTCCATCCTCACGGTCGGTAACACGTCTCTCAACACGGGCCGCTACAGTGATGTCGCGGTGACCCCGATGGGGTACTGGGTCACGGCGTACTACCACGCAGACAACGCCGCGGACCTCCGTACCGCAGGCAGATTTGGGCCTGGTCTTCATCCCAATACTGCATGGAGTGGCGACCAAACCGTGGACACCTCAGGTCAAACTGGAACCTACGTGTCGATCGACACGGATTCTGGAGACAACACCTTCATTGCTTTCCATTCCGGTGATGAGCTCAAAGTTGCGACGTATGATGCTGGTCAATGGGTTGCCACCTCGGTGGATGGAGATGCGTCCACGAACGTTGGGTTGGACACCTCGATGTTCATCGATACGAGCAATGATTTCGTTCACGTCGCCTATCGCGACTTGACCAATCAAGACCTCAAGTACGCCGTCCGTGATGCCAGCGGCAACTGGAACGTGTCCACCTTGGACAGCACGGGGCTGGTTGGCCTCTCTACGTCGATTGTCGTTGACTCGAATGGGGATTGTCACATTTCATACATCGACCACACGAATTCCGCGCTCAAGTATTACGCGTGCTCCGGAGCGACATCATCCAACAGCGGTTCCGGTGGCGGCTCCGGCGGAGGGAACGACGATCCAAGCGAATGCACACATCTGGACGTCTTGCCGAGCACCAGGCCTCACAGCGGTGGCCCGAACCAAACCGAATGGACCTACGGCGTGGACATCTTCGATGCGTATGCACATCACACTTGTTTGGAGGCAGGCATGTACGATTGGAACTTCAGCCTCTACGATGCAAACGGCCACATGCCAACCTTCTACGAGGATGGAATGTTCGAAATCCATGACGATGATGCAGGCAGCCATTACGACTTCCACGTCAGGAACTTTGAGGCCACAGATTTGCCTGTTGGGCAGTACACTTGGTGGTATGGCATTTCGAATTACACCATGGGCATCAGCCAATGGGCCAACCACA
>PCBQ01000009.1 GCA_002731395.1 Methanobacteriota archaeon | reverse complement strand
CGGTTCGGAAGTTTTCGTCCAATTCGATGTGCCCCTCGCTCCGGCGTGCCACCACCGCTTCATCGGCCGGAACGCCGGGGCGCAGGATCCCATAATGGACGATGCCCCAAGGACGCCCCGCGGCACCTGGTATGTGCTCGGTCGCTTCGTGATAGTTGCCGGCCACCCCACCGTCACCTTCTGGACGCGGGTCCCGTCCTGCGCCTTCGGTGCGGTAGGGCGCCAAGCGGGGTTCGTCAACCTCCAAGCGGTTCATGCATCGGATGGCGGTGGTGGTGGAGCGCATGACGCGCACGTCTGCTTGGCGGAACCGATAGATGGATTGCTTCATGTCACCGACCACGCACACCGTCGGGTCCCACAGACCCTGTGGACCACTGGGCTCGTCCTTCGTGCGATGTCGCGGCCCCCAAAGACGGGCCAGCAGACGCAAGTGAGCGGGGTTTGTGTCTTGGAATTCATCAATGATGAAGGCGCGGAATTCACGGCGCAGCCGCTTGAGGCGATGCCACCAACGTTGGATTTCTTCGACCAAAGCCGTGTTTTCACCGGCGAGGACAATGGCCCGTTCAATGTGATCGTCGCTCCAAGGCCCCTGCTCACCGTCCTCGGAAACAACGGCTGGATGGTCGAGGGCGCGCACCACGTCCTCAGGCCAAATTCCACGCCGGTAGGCTTCAGGGCACCGGGCCAAGAGAAGGTCGGCCGCCATGCGCTGCACGTCTTCGAAATCGATGAGCCCTCGTTCGGCCTTGATGATGTTGAGGGCTCTGCCGTTGGCCTCGTGGACCACAAAGACGTCCTCCATCAATCCGGCTGCAAACGAAGCTCCCGTGCACAGGTTACCTTCGGGTGGAGCGACCGGAAGCGGGTGATTGAGGGTCGAGGGCCAGAGGTCAGCATCCGCAGGAACGAAGGTGTACGGCAGGCCAGGTTCGAGCTCCATTGCCACCGTGGCCAACGTCGCCCACCAGCGGTGTTGCGGAACCTCAAACAGGGAAACCACGTCAGCCTTGCGCGCCTCGAGCCCATCGATGTAGGCGAGCTTGGCCTCATCGGCGTTCTTGCTCCGCTTTGGGGCTCCACATCCCGCAGGCCAACCGCCGTCCTTTGGCAAGGCATTGTTCGGGAAGCATGAAGCAAACGCCCCCTTGGACAGGTTCGTCTCGCTCATGGTGATGCGCAGCGCACCGTACAACCAGCGAAGTTGATCCCAAGCATCCTCGGGGAGGTTCTGGTCGCACCATCGGCGTAGTTCACGGAACCGTGTTTGATCATGACCCAATGCGGTCTCTTTCGGAGTGACATGGTCCTGAGCACGTGTCAAGACATGTCCGTGCCAGGCCAACAAGGCCTGCCGGAGGTCATCCAAAAACAACGTGAACGCTTGGCCTCCAGCCAATGCAGCGACCATCGCGCGGAGGCTGGCCTCGTCCACGGCTTGCCCATGGGTGGAGGTGTGGAGCTCACGGCGCGCTTCGGCCACGAAGGCCCCGTTTCGAAGCATGGCGCTGAACACGCGATGCGCAGCGCCATGGCCGCCCAACGCGGTGGACACGCGGTTGCGCGCTTCGATCACCGCGCTCCCGTTGGGGATTTGAAATTCGGTGGCGTCGGTTGGGGTGCGAAGCCGCCACACGGCCGCGATGGCGGTGTCATGGAGTGTTTCCATGCCTTCTTCCGGTACATGCCCATCGACCCTGCGCGGCATCAATTCGTCGATATACGGCGCAACAAGCCGGTTCAGGAAGGCGTCGATGGTGGTTACTGGAGCATCGTCCAGGAGGGATGAAAGAAGGTCCACCACGCCTTCTGCTCGGCCGCGCCAACGCACGTCGACGATGCCCTCGTCATCGCCCTCAACGGCCTCGCCACGGATAGCGGTGATGCGTCGCTTGATGCGTGAGCGCAGGGCTGCTGCGGCCTTGCGGGTGAATGTAATGGCGACCACCTCCGTGGGAAGAAGCCCTGGCCATGCCTCCGGTGTCAGCCGGTCACGTGGAGCGGCCAACGAGGCTCCGGCGCCAGGACGGTTCGGGCGTGTTCCTGGTGGCGTGAGCAAGGTTGCCCGCTGCGCGGTGGTCAACAAGTGCTGCACGTAGCGTTCGGCCATCACGGTGGTCTTGCCCGTGCCCGCTCCGGCATCCAACACGATATGTCGGTCGAGGTCAAGCCCGAGACGTTGGGCGTGTCGGAACGGGTGTTGCATCAGCGGCCACCTCCAAGATGAGCCACGCCGCATGCGGAGGCAACCGAACACGTTGAGCAGGCTTTGGACGGTGTGGGGTTCACGTGCCCTTCCAAAGCCGCTTGGACCGCTTTGGACATGGTCCATGCGCGCTCCTGTAACCACCGACGGAGCGGCGACGCGGCTGTCCCGTCACGCAATGTAGCCGGGTGCGTTTGCCGCAGATGCGAGGTCACCTGTCCGAGTTCCGTACCTTCGAGAACCTCGCTCCACGCGGTGTCCAACTCAACATGATGCCATGTCGCTGCGCCCACAGACGAAATGCCGACGCCAATAACGCGATCGTGCGGACGCGCGGCTTCCCACGCAAGAGCGTAGGCCGCCAGTTGAACCTCGTCATACAGGGCCCGAAGATGGCGTTCTTGCTCCTTTCCTCGCCGGGGTCCGATGACGCTCTTCACGTCGCGAAGGATGACCAAGCGTTCAGGCCCCTCCTCGCCGATGAGCCCAGCATCGATGGCCGCTTGCCGGCGGCCCTCGTCAAGGATGACCTCATCGGCTCGGTCGACGCGGCAACGAAGCGGTACAGGTTCTCCATCCTCACTCAGACGCACCGTTGGCGCCTCGCCCTGTTCGTTGACGATGGCCCATTCCGTGGCGAGTGGGGCCACGCCCGATAGAGCCACATCAGCTTGCAGCAAACCCCCCAATTCGCCTTGCGGCGTGGAAGCGGGGCTGGGCGTGGTGGCACCTGCCGGTGAATCGCCCATCGCCGTACGACAACGATGCACTGCAACAGCATCGCTTCGTCCAAGCCACGGCGTTTGCTCGAACACCTCATCGATGACGCCAGACCAATGGGTGTTGAGATCGTCAGGCGAGAAGGCGACAGATTCGGACGTCCGCCATCCCTCCTCAGACCACGTCCCATAGGCTCGAAGGGACGTTTCCTCAAACCGATGCACAAGGTCGCCCTGCTCTCGACGGTCCACGTCTTCGGCCCCGAGGTCCTCGCCACTGACGCCAAAGACCTGTTCCAGCCATGCCTTTCGCGGGCAGACCACCCAACCCTGCAATCGACTGGGCGACCATGCATCCGCTTCGTACCCTTGCCCGTCGGCGCCAGTCACGGCGTGCAATGCGCCCTTGCCGAGGATTGGAGGGGCAAGGGGGCGAGGATCCATAGAAACCGAAACCACGTTTCCATTGAGCCGAAGGCCGAGGTGAGGCCAGTCGTCCACCAGCGCAACCTTGCGGCCCTTCCCAACGGCCGAGGGGGTGGGCCGTAGGTTGAGCCGCGTGGTGGTTTGCAAACGGGCCGCATCGCTCCAGGGCAGCACTTCGTTGGTTTCCAAGGCTTGAAGATCAGGTTGGCGGCGTTCGCGATCCTGAAGCACCTTTGGAGCCGCAGCGGCAAGAAGCGCTCCGCGGTTCACTGAAGCATGCAGGTCTCGACCGGCGTCGAGGTCCAATCCCGTGCGTTGCCGGGCATCTTTTCTGGCACGCCCCGCCCGACCCGCTTGCCCGTTTCGGAAACCGCCGGGGCGTGGTTGGAGCGTCCCGTCACCGTCGAGGGTCCAAAGCGCATGGACGTCGTCGTTGTTGGGCGTAAACCATGCAGGGCGGGCGGTGTTCACCGCGGTCCATCGGCCGGTTCGGCGCACGTGTAGCAGCCACTCTGCGAGCGGTGGTGATGGGCCTGCACCTTCTTCCGCTGAGGTGTCGAATACGATAACAGAGGAGCTGAACGCCACAAGCTGCGCCAAGCTGTATCGGGCACGTCGGATGGGCAAATCCCCATCGAAGAGCCCAAGGCTGACGCGGCTGGCTCGATCGCACCACGGTAAGTCAGGGGGGCGCATGGACCACGCTTCGTCGTCGAGACCACTCAACACGGTCAGGCCGCTTGGTCGTCCAAGCGCCTCGTTCACGGAGGTGACGATCACATCGACACCTTCCGTTCCGTTGGTCGTGCGCGGGGGATGGGCTGCCATCACCTCCATCGCCTCAACGGCTTCGCGGCCGGTCGCATCCGGTGCGAGCCCTAAGGCGAGCCGTTCCTTGAGCAGGTGGAGCCCGGCGACGCTGGCATCAAAGTCTGAGGTTCGCCCACGAAGCATGGACCAATCCGCAGCATTGAGCATCATGTCAAACCATGCGTGCAGCGAGGCTGGAGGGGTTGGAAGAGGCAGGTCGGCCTCGGTGACAGGTCCAACTGGAGCGTTATTTTCTTCAGGCTCAGAGATGGGAGACCAAAGGGCGGCGATGGATTCCAACCACCAATACGTCTCCTCAATTTGCTGGCGTTGGTGGGCCAAACGCCCTCGATGTGGATTCGGACGCATGGTGCTCAAGACGCGTTGCCAGCGGCGCAACGCCCCATGTCCTCCTCTGAGGTGAGCCGTTCGGGCCACGGTGCGCAAGAGGTCAACGTGACCTCGAGGGCGCCAAGAGGGTTCCAACGGATGCGTCAACGCCCCGGTTTTGATCACGTCAAATCCCACTGAAGCGCCGCCTGCCAATTCGATGAGGACCTCAACGCTCCAAGCCTCTGGTCCGGAACCCGCTTTCGCGGCCCGCAACAGACCGCTCACCGCTCGTGATGGAGGGGATGCCGTGTGATGGGCGACGGTCAGGCCGTGAGATCGAAGCTCATCCGCCATGGCGTCACGCCGTCCATCGTCGGCATCGACGATCATCACCGGGCCCTCGATTCCGGCGGCACGATGCTGCAGCGCGAGGTCGACCGCGGCCATAGGACCGTGACTGCGACGCTGCAAACTCACGCGGTGCACGCCATCGACGTGGGCGTCAATCGCGTCCCAACCTCGAGCATCGCTTGCCATCGGCTCATGCTGCGGAAGCCATGTTGGAACCTCAGTCGCAGCAAGAACAGGGTGGACGTCCGCCAAAATGGCCCCGCCAAATCCTGTGCGCATCGATCCAGGTGTTCGCAGAACGTGTACGTCAGCGTAACGCTCGATGGCGGCAAACAGACCCACCACGGAAGCGCCATAATCGGGTGGCGCAGGAAGCAGAAGGATGCCGTCCACGTTGGCCAGCATGAACGGAGGCGACCCAGGGTCCCGAGCAGCAAGGGCTTCCGTGATGTACCGCGTCANCAAGCCTGGGTGAAGGCGACTCGATTCCGCCTCCACCCGCGCGATGGCTTCCGCAAAGGNGCCCAAGCCCGGATCCTCCTCCCAAAACGACCGCTCCAAACCCTCCTCTGCCAGACGATCGTGGAGCCTAAGCAAGCGCTCTGTTCGACCGATGCTCCACGTGGAGGCTGGCATCAAAAACGCGCCAGCTTTGGCCAAGGAACGGCATGCGTCGTTCAAAGCGAGCAGGTGAAGGGCAGGATCTGCGTGTGCTTCAGGCAAACCAACATCAGCCCGAAGGTGCCGCAGAAAACGTCCGAGCGTGGTGATGCGGGAGGCATCGACCGCCCCGCCGCTCCTCGCCATGCGACGCACGTGGTGCCGGCGTTCCCCCTCCGTTGCACAAATGACGAGCACGGACTCCTGCGACATCGCCTCGTCCACCCATGCTGGGAGTGGGCCGAAGGGAACGATCTCGAGGGACGGCACGCGCCCAAGACGGCGTCAGGGTTCTTGAACACCTTGCGCGATAAGGCGATGCTGCTTCAAAAGGGCTCGCGGTTCATCGTTGAAGATGACCAAGACAGCATGTGCAATCTGTACCGTGACCTGTGAGGAACCACAGCGTCACTGCCGCTTGTGTGCAGGTATCCTGATGGCTCACGGCGAGCACCGCTGGTTGGACTTGGTTCCGGAGCCATTGGTTGCAGACGCGCGCAAGACCCTCGGAAGCATGTCGACCTCGCGTGCGCGCTGGGGTGCGCTCAAGGACGTGCCTTGGGTCCGTGACGCCGGAATGTGGGCTCGCTTGGAGGACGAGCGAGAGGACCCAATCACCGAGTGGCATGCTGGCCAAGCGGCTTTTGAGGCCGCCGCATCGGCCATACGAACGAAGGATGGGGCCTCACGAGATGACCTGCGCGCGCTTGCGCAGGGCGTGACCTTGTCCACTGGACACCTCTTGCAATTCTCCGATGAGGGCATGCTTATCGACGGTCGTGGGCCATTTGCGCATACACCATGGAAAGATCTGTTGGAACTTATGGCATCGCCGCGGCGACGTGGATGGGATGTGTTGGCCTTGGCCTTGGCGGCGTCCGCTGTGTCAGGACCTGTGATCCGAATACCTCGACGTCCGCTTGGGTTCGGTGGTCACCAAGAGATTGCGGACCGGCATCCTGCTCGACCGCTGATGCGCTGGTTGGGCATCTTACGCCGCTTGCGTGAGCCGCTTGATCCCGTCACAAGTCTGTGGGTAGGGGACCTGGAACAGAACCCTTCGTTCCAATGGCAAGGACGAGGCGTTCGAGGCCCGCAACGCGAAGCATTGGACGAGATCATTCGAAACAGGCCCCATCACATCGCTGTGGGACGAAACGAGCCATGGGTAAAGGCGTGGAATACAGCGGAGGAGGTGGTCCATCGGCCGCTCCCACAAGCGCTGAGCAGCAGCGATGGACGCATGTCCCTCCGCGTGGCTCGCTTCCAGCGAGGAGGCGAGGTCATGACCGTCAGGGTCCCACGCGATCCGAGGCTATGGGCATGGTTGCTCGGCTGGGTGCTTCAGCCGCCATGGGCGGAAGAACGAGCGCGCCTGCACGCCTTGATTGTGGCATGGAACGGGGGCTCTCCCAGCAAGGTTGACCCCGCTCTTGCGCGCTCAATGGTCCTCTTTCACAACGTGATGAGGCAAGCAGGAGAACGGGTGCACATCGAAGGTGAGCGGGTGTTGATTCGTGGCCGGTTTGGCCATGGGTACGAGGTGCAGGTCGGTCGTGGCGCCCACGGAGCACCCTTTGTCGTACGTGGGGTGGACGGAAAGGGCAGAGCCACCGAACCTCCACTGTGCATCACGGAAGACCGCGCAGGCCCAACGCGCCCGGTTGGCGACGTCTTGGCCACGGTGGTCTTGAGCCTGCTCGATGACGTCGCCACAGCAGAGACCATCGAGCCGCTTCATCGCTTCATGCACCACATTTCTCCGGCCTTCGAAAGCGACACCGCACAGGTCGGCGACCTTGGGTTGGGCGAAGCTTTGCCTTGGTACCGCCCAGAAGTGGCGCAGCAGCACCGGACGTTCGAGCCCTTCTGGTACGCGGGTGGAGCGTTGCGAAACGGGAACCTGCTGTGCCAAGAGAAGTACATCGAAGCATGGATTGCGTCCACTGCAGCGCATGGTAACCGTCCACGTCGAGTCCGTCATCGTCATCTGCATCGCTTCTGGCAGCAGATGCGGAATCCTCCCTATCGGGAACAACGCGAGGAGGGCGAGCACCAACGTTTGCTCCGTGAGCGCGTGGGCCTAATGGCCGAAGAGCGGAACTTCGAGGGTGCGTTTCGCGAGTTCCTCAACCAGCAGGAGATGGTCCCGAATCCCATGCAAGGGTTTGCTGCCCTTCGAGGCCGCGTGCACATCCACGATGGTGGCGGAGAGCCGCATCAGCGACCCGACATTCGCGAAGGCCCGCTGCGTTTTAGCGACCTTTTTGCGCGTGTGTGGACGGTCTTGGGACGGTCCGCGCTCGACCGAGAAGTGCGCCTTCATCGCGACACGCCGTACGACGTTGAACTTCCCACCGGTATGCGCTTCACGGTTCGAAACCACAGGGAACATCAATTCCTTCGGCATATGCTTCGCTTGTCTGGCTGGGAGCGGGGCGAGGGTCGGCTCCACTTTGTGCGCCGACGCCCATGGCATCGTGGCGCACAAGCACGCTTGGCCCGGGAACTCAACCGCATGCAAGAGCAGATGGACGTTCAGGCCAACGTGCCGTGGTGGTGGAACTACCCACGCGAGGAATTCATCGACGAGGACATCCTGAACGACTGGCGCCTTCGTGAAGACCTCAGGGATTGACTTCGCTGCGACGAGCAGCCGCAGCAAGGGCGAGCAGGGCAAGCCCTGCACCGGGTGCTGGAAGGCCCCGTTCCACTGGTTCTGTGATG
>PCBQ01000008.1 GCA_002731395.1 Methanobacteriota archaeon | reverse complement strand
CCGTTGGCGTCAAACAGCCCTTTGCTTCCCACGAATTCCGGGAACCGTCCTTCGGCAAGCAGCATGTCTTCCACCTCGCTCATCGACAACACGGCAGGTGCCGACTCGCGGTTCCAGACGATGCCAAGGTCCTGAGATTCCTTGCTGTCGAATGAACACGTGCCGTTTTCACCGGCTCCGACGTCCAGCCGCACCCAGCCGTGCGCATCGTCGGTGCCGACCCATGAGAGGTTCCACGCGTCCACGTCACCACCGGAATCACCCACTGCACGCCAAATGTATCCCTCGTCATCCAAAGCGGCATTGGCACCGGATGCCGACGAGCCTATCGATCGTAGGCACGCGACGGCGTCTTCCAAGGTGGTCGTTGCGGCCGGAGCGCCGTCGGGAACGTGGCTGGCGTTGCGCGTCCACGTCACCAGCGATTCGTCCGGCGCGCCAAGTTCACTTGGGCTTGGACGACCGACGTATGTCGTGCCGAGGTCCAAACGGTCGTCTCCTCTCGACAGGGAAGTACGCTCGAAGGTGTGGGTCAATCGAAATTCGCCGTCGGGGAGGACCGCGTCTCCAAGCTGTTTCGAGAGGGTTGAGCAGTCTTGCTGACCTGCGTTATCGGACGACAAACGGACGTCGACCGTCTGTCGGCTGGCCCAAGGATTGTCCGCCTCCACCCACATCGAAAGCGTCGCGCTCCCAAGGCAATAGGTGGTCAAATCCGGTTGAGTCGCGACGATGCGCCACATGCGCTTACCGGCGAAGTCCTCCGCGCCAATCACCGACCAATCCCATCCAAGGCCCGTGCCTGTTGCGCCTTTTTCGATGGGAACGGAGCCGACCAAGGATTGCAACTCCACAGGCTGGGTGAGCATAGCGATGCCCGGTGCAAAGACTTCGAACGAACCGAGCAGCCCTCCGACACCGTAGGTGGTCGTCGAACCGCGGACCACGCCTTCGAGGTCAACCTCCCAGTTCGCGTTTGAGCGGAGGTTGACTCGGTCCCCAATCTCGGTCCATGAGGTCAGCGTGAGTTCGGCGGCACCAGAAGCGGAGGCAGAGCTGCTGGAACATTCGCTGGACCCTGGCACGATGGAGCGCAAATGCCGCTTAACGACCAGCTCATCGAGGTCGTAGGTGGCCTCCTGCTGCACGGCCAACCATTCGGCTCCGTGGGCTCCACGCACGCTGACGGTGCCGAGGAGACGATCGTCTGAACCCTGCGAAGGAATGTCGAGCAAGGTGCCTTGGTGCACCGCGACGTCTCCCTTGCCGGAAAAGGACAGCTCGAGGCGGCAAATGTCGTCCTCTATGTCCAGTTGTTCAATGACGGGTTCAACGAAACCTTCGGTGGCGGTCAGCTCTCCGCCTACGAGCACGAAACCCATCCGATCGCCGTAACGCAGGGCATCCACGGTGACCGGTTGGAGTTGTTGACCGACCCAATAGTACCCGCCTGCGCCAAGCAGCAAGAGAACCAAAACCACGGCCGCGGCCTTGGGGGTCTTGACCAAGTCCAGAAGGGTGGCTGGACCCGATGTCTTGGCGCCCGGGAGAGGAACGACTGGAGGGGCTTCGAATGGAACATCCGGCACCTCGTCAACCGGGATGGCGTCAAGCACCTCAGCTTCCAAGACCTCCTCTTCAGGCCCGGTGGGAAGGGGGACGGCAACCTCCACCGGAGCAGGTTCGGCCTCGATGGACACGGATTCTGGTTCCGGTTCCAGTTCGAGCGAGATGACTTCTTCAGCGACCGCCTCAACCTGCTTGGCATCTGGAAGGCCGACGCTGGCACGGTCGAGACCTGCCTCGAGCAGGCGCTCCACCAAATCCGCCTTGCGTCCACTTGTGGGCAGGTCATGAAGCACGCACAGCGCCTTGAGTTTGGCGACCGTCAGGCGTGATGCATCCGTCAACGCTCACCGCCCTCCGTAAGTCATCTCGCAGTTGACCGCTTTCAAGCCTGAGGGTTGATGGACCCCAAAGCAACGTCATCCGGCCCCTTCTTGCCTCGACGGCGCAACAGCCAGCGTCCGCTCAGCACCAAGCCCGCCACGACCAGCACCATGGCGAGCACAGGGAGAAGCAACGCCAACACCGTGCACACCAGGCAAGCCCCAGCCTCAACCGTGGACACAAGGGGGTTGCCCAATCCGCCTGTGGAGGCCGTCGAAAGCGCGCGAACACCGACAGTGCTCACCTGCACGGTCCCACTGGTGGTGCCGCCGACGATGATGCTCATGGACCAGCGCAACACTGGATCGAGTTCACCCAACGAGGACGACATCAGCACCATTCCACCCAATACCGCGGCGGGCGAAGCGATGGTGTCCAGCAGGTTGTCGAGCCACGGGATGTAGTAGGCAAGGAGTTCGCAAATCACGGCCGCACCAAGGACCGTCAGACCCACGTCGGAGGCCATCCACGCCTGCATGTCTGAGCCCGCGAAAGCGGAAGGGTTGAGGTCAAACCGCGTGGCAAGACCGTACAAGAACGGCGGTATGAACACCCGGAAACCGCTGGCTGCTGCCAGTCCAATGCCGAGGGCAAGCGCGACGTATAGGTCGACGCCACTCATGCGTCACGCCTCATGTGGCACGAAACCCGCACCGTCAGGATTGGGAACGTAGATGGTCTGGTCGAAGTCACCGTCGGGCATGCGTCGGTGCACGTACCCGTTGCCAGCATCAAGCCAAGTGGTGCCGTCCTCGTCTTCCTGAAGCACAGCGGGCTCCGCGTCGGCTGCAGGAGCATCGGTTTCCTTCGGTGGACCGCTTGGACCGGCAGCGGGCGGCCCACTAGGACCCGCGGCTGGAGGACCTGAAGGGCCAGCGGCTGCGAGCACCGTTGATTCAACGGACGTCTCCTTGGGCTGCTTCATGGCTCGAACTTCGTTGCCGTGCCGCTGGGCGCCAACAAAAGACAAGGCGGCCAGGACGATGGCCGTCAAACCAAACAGACCCGCAATGGCTTGGTTTGGCCACACGCGCCCGTCGATTTCGATGGTTCCTGCTCCGGCCTGATCTGCGTTCTTGCCGTTGATGTCGAGGAATTTCACGATGAGACAGTATTGACCAGGGTCGATGCGAAAGCGGAATTCTTCCACCGAACCGGCCGTCACGCGACCCAACGACGATGCAAATCCGTGGTCGGAACTCGCGTTTCTTGCCTCTGCTTGACCGTCCGAGAGAGCAGCATTGTCGGTGCAGTCAGGCGTCTGGATCATGAACACCACCAATTCTGAATGCGTGGGCGGCGGCTGATCGACGGCAATGTCCACGCGAACTGGCACGTCGGTGATGTCGTCCCCAGGAATCGGCATGCCCCAAATCAAACCCACGTCCTTGGTGGCCTGAGCGCCTCCAATCGAGGTCTGATAGTCCGCGGAAAACGGCATCGGGAAGAGCGCGAATCCGAACAAGATCACAGCGATACCAAGGAACATGAAGACGTTCCAGCGTGAACGCTTGAGGGCTTCCTCACGCTGTTCAAGGGTCATTTCCTCCAACATGTTGTCCCGGTCTTCGTCCACCAAGGCCTCGGTGGGGACTGGCTCCACCTCCTCGGATGCGTCCGCATGCTCAACATCGTCCATGCGGTGGCGCTGGTTCACCGACCACTTGAAAGCCTCGGCCGAAGATGTTGTTCCGTGAACGATGGGGTGAAAAAGGAGGGGGCGCCGCTCCGCCGCATGGACCTCCGCCTTGCTGTGCTGTCAAGGGGCCCCAGGCTCTACAGCACCCGCCGTTTGGTGGAGGAGGCGCGAGAGCGGAGTCTCGATGTGGCGATCATCGACCCGCTGACGTGCTCGATGTTTGTGGACGAGGGCCGCGTCGAAGTGCTCGTGAACGGGGAACCCTTCGAGCACGAAGCGGTCATCCCTCGCATCGGACATTCCATCACTGGACACGGCACGGCGTTGCTGCGCCATCTGGACCAACTCGGCGTGTGGTCCTCAAACAGCGCCGCTGGCATTCTGCAGAGCAGGGACAAACTGCGTGCAAGCCAAATCTTGGCCCGAAACCGCATTCCGATTCCTCGCACCATGAACGTCAGGGACGTACGCGACGTGGAGCATGCCATCGAAGCGGTCGGTGGTCTGCCCGTGGTGGTCAAGGTCACCAAAGGCACGCAAGGGCAAGGTGTCTTCCTCCGCCATACGGCCTACGAAGCAAAGAGCCTCGTGCAGGGCCTTTTGCACGCCCGTAGAGATGTGCTGATTCAGGAATACGTCGCGGAAAGCCACGGGCGTGACGTCCGCGTCATCGTCGTCGGTGACGAAGTTGTGGCCGCCATGCGGCGACGTGCGCGGGGCCGCGAATTCAGATCAAATTTCCACCTCAACGGCACCGTCGAATCGCTCGATTTACCGGATGAATTTGCCGACGTGGCCCGGCGCGCAGCGCGCGTGCTCGGGCTGAACGTCGCAGGCGTTGATCTGTTGGAAGGAAACGACGGGCCGATGGTGCTCGAAGTGAACTCAAGCCCCGGTTTGCAAGGCATCGAGATGGCCAGCGGTGTCAACGTGGCCGGCGCCATCGTGGACCACGCCGTGCGGGAGGCCGGATTTGGTGACGTGGAAATCGACGGATTGCTCCGCATGTTGCCCGATGAAGGCGTGGTGACGTTGCAAGTTCGTCGTCATCCTGGTCTGATCGGTCGAAGCATAGAGGACGTGTTTCACGGTGAGATCGAGACCTTCGCCATCGCACGCAATTCCCACATGATGTGGAATCCGAAACCTGACACACGCCTGCGGTTCGACGATCTCGTGCTCTGCACCGGTCCGCGCACCAGCTTGCGCAGCAGCGTGCGAGCAGCCGTCGAGCGCTGTTCAGACGCCTCGAACGAGAACACGCTTGACCCGGGCCCGGACGAAGCGGCCGTCTGAGGCCGAACGTTCAAGGCCAACCCACCTCATGGCCCAACGCCTTCGGGCACGGGATGCACGCCGCCTCGGCGGCAGGCGGTGACGCCAAATGGACGCGGGACCTTCACGAGAACGACGGGCGCTTCGACCCAGTCAGCGTCGTTTGAATGAGGGGCTGCACGTCGATTTACCGCCCCGCCTTCAGCACCTTGCTCGCTTACCATGGCTTGAGTGCTACCTGCAGCAACTGCGTACTGAAGGGAAGTCGGAGAACACCCAGAAAACCTACCTCACGTCCATCCGGCCCCTGTTGGACACCACGCTTCCTGGAGAGACAGCGACGGATGACGTGGATGTGCTCTGCGTTTCTGATGTCGCAGAACGCGTTGAACCCCTGAACGGGCGTGTGGACCGCTGGGTGCACAGCCTGTCCGACCTGAAGCCCTCGTCGTTCAACACGAAACTGGCGGCGGCCCGACACCTCCTCAATTGGCTCGGCCACCGATGGCCGGAGCATTTGGTGCGCGCCCGAGCCGGCCGTCGTTTGCCACGGACCCTCACACGACGGGAACTGGGTGATGTGTTGGAAGCCGCACGATGGCACGAAGACCCCCTCGCTCGCGTCGTGGTCACCATGATGCTCGACACGGGATTGCGTGTCAGCGAGATCTGTGACTTGGACTTGGACGCGGTGGACGTTGACGATCAATCGGCCATGGTGCGATCCGGCAAAGGCGACAAGGACCGTTTGGTGTTGTTCACAGAGCGCACTTTGGAGGAGCTTGAACTGTGGCTTGAGCAACGTGCGTTGCGGACGGAAGAGACCTCCGGCCCGGTCTTGGTCAACCGACGCGGTGCACGATTGACCCCGAGGGGCGTTCAACGTCTGATGGAAGATTTGTCGGTGGCCTCCGGTTTGCCCCGTGGACGGCTCACGCCCCACGTCCTGCGCCACAATTTCGCGACGGGGTTGTTGGAGCGTGGCGCAGATTTGGTCACCATCCAGCGGTTGTTGGGTCACGCCAGCATCGCCACCACCCGTGTATACCTCGAAATCGGCGATCAAACCCTTCGAGAGGTCTATCACCGGGCTCAAGCGGCTCGATCGAGCATGCCGACTGGCGTCGACGAGAAAGCGCTGGAGGACGTCACACCCTCCACGAGTGTGGTCGGTGTGGAGCAGCCGTGATCAAGTTCCATTCCTGCGTTTTCGTTTTTTGACCCGCTCGGGTCCAACCCACGACCTCGAGGGAGAGACGTCCTGACCGGCATGGTTGGGCAAAGGGCAAAATTTGCCGGCCCTGCACCGGGAACAATTCTCCTTCGATGGAAGTTCCACGGTTTTACGGAGACGACCGTACTTCCGTCGGGGCATGGCCGTATTGTGGCCATATGGGTGCTAAGTGCTTGCGTCACTTCCTCCTCGACTTGAGGATGTCCTGAAGGGAGGGAGTCTTCAGCGTCTTTCCTTTGCGCCCCTCCTCTTTGGCGGAGAGAACCTTCCGATCGGTACGTCCGGCGGTCTTGACGACCTTCTGTACGGACTGCTTCACGGCGGCTTTGGCTGCGGCCTTGGTGGCCTTCTTTGCGGTCTTTGCCGCTGTGGAGGAGGCTTTCTTGCTCACCTTCTTGGCGGCTTCTTTCGCCTTGGTACCGGCCTCTTGTGCCACCCCTTTGAGGATTCGAGCCGCTGTTGGTGCACCGATGCCCGCAGCGGCCAAGCCGTCCCGGCCGGCCTTGCGGATTTTGGCCACGGTGTTCAGGCCTGCGTCCTTGAGTTTCTTCGCTGTTGCCGCACCCACGCCGGGGAGGTCCGTCAGGTCCTTCTCGCTGCCCTTTCCTGCCATGTCAAGTTCACCGTTCGAGGCATGAACTCAGACGTTGAAGAACTTGTCTGATGAAACGATTCACCGGTGGACCCTTGTACCGAAGGACCTGTGGCCGCCCCGTATGCCGAACTCACTGCGCGTGGCCGCCCAAGTGGTCCGAGCAGGACCGCACCATTCGGTGGACGCCGAAGGTCGGCTTCGGCCACGCCGTGGGGGAAAAGAGCCAGGCGTGGTGTACCTCGGTGACGTGGCGACAGCGTTGATTCACGGCCTGCAGGAAGCAGCCACATTGACGATGACCCGCCCGCCAAAATTCGACGAACAGCGGTGGGAACTCGAGGTCAAGACCGGCGACATGACCGTCCGCATTCAATCACGTCCATATTGGGGCTTTGGCCTGCTCACCAAGGGCTACCTGAACGTCATCGAATTCAGTGGCTCAGAGGCGCTTCAAAACCGTGCTATGTTCGATTTGGCAGCCGCGCTCGGACGGGTGCCATGGGAGTTTGCATGGCCAGCGGCAGCGGACCGAATCCTTCGCGGGCTCGACCACACCCGCTCCAGCCACGCCAAGGCGTGGAAAGAGGCCGTTCAGCGTGGCCGTGACGGCCTTCGAGACGACATTCGCGCCATGGAAGACCGCAGAGAAACGGTGGCAAAACGGCTCCATGAATGGTTGGACGGTGTGGATGACGAGTCCACGTCCACGCTTCGCCAGCACCGCCTCATGGAAGCAGATGAGGACATTGATCAGGCGCGAAAGGCGCTGAACGAAGACCATGCTCCCGGTGTTGAGCGAGCACTGGCTCGAGCTGAATCCGCGCTGATCGAGGTGGATCCCTTGGACGACAGCCCCCTAGCTCACGACCACGAAGCGGCGATTTCGGTCATCGGCACAGATGACGACCTCGACGTGGTGGACCTGACGTAAGCCGCGTCGCGTTCATAAGGAGAAGGCGATTCGGAGGCCTGAGCACCATGGCGAAGAAGAACGACGGCGGTGGCATTCAGCAAGCCGCAGGTCTGATCCGGTACTTCGATGAAGAATCCGAGCACGCCTGGCGCATCACCAAGTTGCAAGTGTACACTGCGTGCATCATCTTGGCCGGTTTCTTTTACATGGTCAACATGGGCGTCGTCCAGGCCATTTGGCGCGCCATTGCCTGATCAGAGGTTCTGAATCAGCACCACACGGCCGTCCACCTCGGCCATTTTTCGAGCAACGTCGAGAGCGGTGGTCATGTCTGTGCATCCACCAAGACTCAGCGGTGCACCGTTTTCGTGCACCACGATGCGGTGGCGTGCAGCCGCAAGCGCGCTTGGATCTGCACGCTCAAACATCCAAGAGTCGCCCTCGATGCGGATGAGTGCTTCGATCGGCGTTGCGGGTCCCATCGCCTTCCCGTGTTCCTGAGTGCGAGCGATCAGCGGAGCAAGATCGCGCACAGGCCATCGCTTTGCCGCGGCCCTGGCGTTCAATTTCCGGTTGTTTTCAACGCCACAGCGAAACGCTCGACCCATGCAAATCCCATCCGGATCGTCCGAGGACGTCCCGGCCCTTCCTGCCCCTTCCAGTCATAAGCGACTCGGTGGACATGAAAGCTTCAGGCACGGTTTTCCTGACCTACAGGCCACCACCGGAGGAGTGCCCAAGCCGTCCATGCCCCCATGCACATCGAAGCCGCGACCAAGGGAACCGCCGGTAGGACGACAAGCAGGAGCAGAGGTGCCACGCTCCACGCTCTGCGGCCCATGGTCCACGTGGCTTGGGCTTGTGCATCCAAGCCAAGACGGAGCGACAGCAGGGCGATGACCGCAGCCGCGCCCACCACGGTGACCGCGCGCAGGACGACGCCGATGATCGCCCACGCCTCAAATCCACCATACACTGACAGCAGGAAGAACATCAAAACAGCGCTAAACACCATGCTCAGGATTAACCACAGCGCGAGGCCATGCGGAGCGGCCATCGAAGGACGAGGGAAGGCACGCGGAGCCAAGGCGAGAGCCGCGGACGCTGCCAATAATCCAGGCCCACGTGCAGCTTGCACCCCGGAATCGGCCTCCACCATCGGCATGAACAAAACGAGGGCGACCAAGGATGCCGCCCATGCTGCGATCATGGTCACCTGAGAACGCCAATTCATCCATACGGCGCCCAACACCACCACCAGCAAGCAAAGGAAAGCGTCCCAACCGCTTGCAGCAACCGTGGGGCTTCCCGGCGCGGAGGTGATCTGTTCAACGCCGCCCTCGAGGCCGAGCATGGCGATGAGCGCCAAAGGCAAGACGACTTCAGCGCGCTGCCATGAAGCGTCCCCATGTCGGTCAAGCGCGGCCATCCAAAGTGGGACGGCCATCCCGACCAGCACAAGACCGTCACCGGACACCACTGCGGCCAGTTGCTCGGAAAGGGACGCTTCCGCGTCCAATCTGGAGGCGAAATGAGGCCATGACGCGGGGTTGAAAGCCGCGATGAGGCGGGAACACATGGCCCACGTCCAGCCGGCGACAGGAAGCCAGCGCCGAAGGTCGTCCAGCCTTTCGTTGGGCAAAGGCCGAGGCCACGCCCACGTCAGAAGACCAAGCACGAGCATCATGAGGGCGATTTGTGGTGTGCCCTCCATGCCCAGCACGGTGCGGGTGCGCCCCTTCAATCAGCCGCCGGAAGGGAAGGCTTGAACCCGAATGCACGAAGGCAGAACCGGTTGCGATGGTCTGGAGGGAGGCGACCTCGCGTGAAGATTTGGCCGCCACTCCTCTGGCCCGCCTCGCGGCCTCCCTTGGGGCTGACGTCGACGCGTGGTTGGACGTGGTCGAGCACCCGCTCCCGGAGACCCTCCGCATCACACCCAACCGCAAAGATGCGGCCTGGACCGTCGAACAAATCGAGGCGATCGGAGGCGAAAAAATGCCGTGGATCACCCACCATGAGGCCTTCACCATGCCCTTCCCGCGTGGTCATGCCGAAGGTGAGGCTCGGGAGCTGTTGTCCCATCTGCATCAATCGGGCCGAATCACGCGACAAGAGGCCGCGTCCATGCTCCCTGTCGAAGTGTTGCCCATGGATGGCGTGGACGTTGTGGTTGATCTCTGCGCAGCCCCCGGTTCAAAGACCACACAGGTGGCTGAACGGTATCCGATGACCACGGTTATCGCCAACGAACCGGTCTCCGGGCGGGTGAACACCCTCGTTTCGAACCGTGGACGCGTTTCACTTGCCAACGTGCTTGTTGTCCAGCATGACGGTCGTCATTTCCCACGAACTCCCTCTCCCGGTGTTGACGCGGTCATCGCGGACCTTCCTTGCACAGGGTCAGCGACCATGAGGAAGAACCGCGAAGTGTGGTGGTCGTGGAAGCCTTCGTCTGGCCGGGACATGCACCGCCTGCAAGTGGACATCGCGCGTCGCGCGGCCAGTTTGGTGCGACCCGGTGGGCACGTGGTCGTCTCCACGTGTTCCCTCGACCCTGTCGAAAACGAAGCGGTCGTCGCGGAAACGCTCCGCCAATGCCCATGGATGGAGGCCGTGCCGATTCCAGCCGAACGGCTTCGAGGCCTGCATCTGCGGAAAGGTTTGACCACATGGACCCTGTTGAACGACGACGGCACCAAAATGGCACACGAGAAGGCACAACCCCATCATGCCCCTCCGGTGGAAGCCGAACTTCAAGCCGCACTTCGGCTGACGCGGCGCCTTCACCCCGAGGACAACGACACCGGAGGCTTCTATGTGGCCTTGCTTCGTCACCGACCGGAAGCAACCCCCGAAGGGGTGGCCAAAACCCTCGTGCCAAAGCGGTCGGGGCTGACCCCCTACGTGCGTGATTTGCCCGGACCGAGCCGCCATGATGTGCATGCCGTGGAGGCCGAAGTGTCCAATCCACTGTCCACCAAGCATCGCCTGAGCGACACCTTGGCATGGTGGCGGCGCGGAAAGCGCCTTGCGGTGTCCCCGGTCAGCATGCGCGACCGGTTGTGGGCGCCTGAGACATCAGACGGCCGAGGCGGAAGGTTCCCTGGAGGTTCCTTCCATCCGTTGAAAGCCATTCATGTGGGGCTGCCCACCTTTGCAGAAAACCGCGGCATGTGGCGGGTGCGTCAAGAAGGGCTACCGGTCATCGAACACCACGGCAGTCCGGCTGGAGTGGAGGTCGACTTGCCCGTGGTTGAACGCCTGTTGTCTGGAGATGCCCTCGAGCTTGATGAGGTGCCTGACGACGTGGAGCGAGGATCCAGCCTGTTCCTTGTGGAACATCCAAGTGGACCAACCGTCGTCCCGGTGTGGGTTCAGGCCAAAGTGACCCTGATGCTTGACGACGTGGAGCGACGCATGTTGGCCCTTCGGCTGTTTGATTGGCCCCTAACGGAGGAAGAGGAGTGAAACGCCTTCCCTTCCTGTTTGCGGTCCTCTTGGCCGGAGTCCTCCTCGCCCCGCTCGTAGCCGCCAGCGAGGTTCCACTGGTGGAGAATCTGGACGCTCCTGTCGTCGAATGGTTCCACGGCGAGGGTGATGACGGTGCCTTGGCGGCCTTGGAAGAGCGCGCATCAGCAGGCGAGATACGTTTGCTTCACTGGCGCTTGGATGCGGACCTGACAGGTTCAGATTTCCCGAGCGACGACGCCCATTTGCGCGCCGATGCTCTCGGCATCGCCAACGGGCCGGCCGTTGCCGTGAACGGAAAGGTCCTACCCGATGTTAGAGACGCCACCCTCGAAGCGGCCTTGAGCGAAGCGAGCCTTCGTCGCATCATCGCGTTTGATGGAACCCTGAGCATGGTAGAAGCAGAAGGCGAAGCGGCGGTCTTGATTCGGGGAACCGTCGAACCGTTGGAGAACCTTAGCGAGCATGTCATTGTCTTGGTAACGTTGACCGAAGACGGAGCCGTGGATGCCTACGGCCGCTCCGCAGCACATCTGGTGCGCGACATGCGCCCTGAGGTGGCCTTTGCACGCGAGGTGGGGAACAGTTCAGAGATCCTGTGGACGATGACGCCGGACCATCTTGAGGCAGCTGGCGTGGATTTGTCCACCCAGTCCATGGGCTACCACCTCAGCCTCATCGTCATCGAGCATGGTGTTGTGCTTCAATCGCACACGCAAGAGCTGCCAAATCCAACCTCCACGATGGACCGAAGCACCGCGCTGACCGTGCTCCCTCTGATGGGTGTGGTGCTGGTGGTGCTCGGGCTGGTCCTGCGAGGTGAGATGAAGACCGATGAGGCCCTTCCCTCCATCGGTGCTGTACCGTGGACCGGGGAGGGGAAGGTCCGCGTGATTGTTCAAGCTGGCACCGCGCCGTGCACCGTGACCGGTGTGGAAGCCGAGCCGCCCTGGAAGGTAGCCGGACGCAGCATGCACCGTGAGGTCGAGGCCGGTCAGGTGGAGGTCATCGAAGTTCGGCCCAGCCGCGGCAAGGAGGAGCCTCTGCGCCTTCGCTTGTCCATCGAGGTGGAAGAGCAGGGCGGCTGGGTGCAGACCTTGGACGTTGAACGCGAAGATGTGGCGTCGAAGCGTTCATGACGTCCCGCATCCGAGCGGGACCGATGCACGACCTCGACGCGACGGACAGGGCCATCCTCGGAGCCCTCCTCGAGGACGCACGGTACAGCCAGCGCGAGATTGCGAAGCAGGTTGGCGTCGCTCAAGGCACGGTCACCAATCGGCTCCGTCGCCTCGAAGAAGCGGGCATCATCGTTGGCCATCAGGTTCGGCTCGATGCAGAACGGTTGGGTTGGGAGATGACGGTCATCGCAGGATTGCGCATCGCCAAGGGGAAGATGATGGACGTGCAGCGGACCATCGCCAAGGACCCACGGGTCTTCGCCGTGTACGACGTCACCGGAGATTACGATTCCATGGTGCTGGCTCGCGTAAAGAACCGAGCGGACCTTGACGATCTCACCAAAACCGTGCTGACCAGCGATCACGTCACGCGTTCCTACACCCACGTGGTGCTGAACACCGTCAAGGAAGAAGGCGTGGCGCTACCGCCCGTCCAGTCCGAGAACGTCGATCAATCCTGAAAGGCCCTCGACGGTCCTCGTTTCAGGTTTCAAACACCGCATGAGGACGCGCCTGACTTCCTCGTCCACCTTCACATCGAATGCTTCGAGGCGACGGCGAAAGGTGGTCTGGAGCCGCCCTCCTGTCCGGTCCCAGTCCATCAACAGGTGCAAGGCAGGACCACCGTCAGCGCCACGGGTCCCATATGACTCCACCAGATGAGCGACGCGACGGGCAACGTCCCACCCCCGGTTGACGACTTCGATCGGTCCGGTCAAGCCCAAAGCCCGCAACGCCGTCACGTCCCTCGGGCCCTCCACCAAGATTGGGCGACCTGTGCTCCCCTGGTCCTCGCGAAGACTCAGCAAAGCCTCCCGCGCTTCCTCGTGGCGAGGATGAAGCGGGACCCTTGGGCTTCGCATGCATCCTCCGGGCAAAATGCATGCTCATCAATCATGTGCGTTGCTCTCGTCGTTCGGATGGGACTGAGCGACGAGCCCTGCTAACACAGAGGAAACGCTCAGGCCCACAACCCTGACGCGCTTCTGGCGGGAGGCGTAACCGTCAACGATGGTCACGGAGGATGATGGACAACCAAGCCAAGCGGCGAGTTGTGCGCACAGTGCGCGGTTGGCTTGCCCGGCTTCTGCACGTGCCGTCAACCGAACCAGGATGCGGTTTCTCCATGCATCGTAACCTCCAAGCCCAGCACGGGACGCTCCAGGCTGGACTTGAAGCGCCATGATGACCGCTCCGTCGAGCGTCACCTGCAATGCGCCCTCCAAGGACATGTTTCGGCGAGGCCTCGATCAGCGCATGAACCGTCCGGCCGTTGACGCCAAAATTCTGACCTATTCGTGGGGCTCAAAGGACGATGTTCAAAACGAGGTCCAAAGGCTCGCATTCCCACATCTAACAACGCTTAAGGAAGGCCCTCCCGAGGCTTCGCACGAGGGCGTCCGATGGCTGCTCAAGACACATTGTTTTCTGTGCTCTATGACAAGTTCTTGTTCTGGGCCATCATCGTCGGTATGCTCACTTTCGGGGTAATGTTCCTTTTTATGGCTCGTTTCCGCGCAGGNATCGCACCGGATGAATCCAAGACCNTGTGGAAGATTGAACCAGGCACCTTCCCTCTTGAGAGCAACGACCACGACAGCGATCGAAANCTCGAGATTGCCTTCTACGTGATTCCGACGATTCTTGTCGCGTGGCTGACCTTTCTCGCCACCGCCTCGACCGCCGACGTTTGGGGCAGCATCCCGGATGACGAGAACCGATTCGACATCACCGTGAACGGCTACCAATGGTACTGGGAGTTCGTTTACGAAGACCCGCTTACCTGGGAGGACGAACACACTGGGATGGACGTCGAAGTTCGCACAAACGAGGGTGACGTGGTGCTCCACGCCATGGGCCTCAACCCCCACACCGCCGTGGTCAGCATGGACGGCATGAAAACCGAGCATGCATTCAACGGCAGCGACATGATCACCGTGGAGGATTTCTTCTTTGATGCAGGCCTCCATTACAAGGTGGAGATCCTCGACGAGGAAAGCGCCGTCCTTCACACTTGGGAACACATCCCCGTTGGCCACATCTTCCGCACCCCTGTGGAGCCCCTCATCATACCATGCTCAACGGTCGACTCTGCCAGCGATGACTCGGACATGCCCGAAGACGGCGTGGTCTTCACCATGCACTCGCGCCCCATCGACGACAGTGATCCGCGCTACGTGGGCGTTCAACACTCCTTCTGGCTGCCCGAGTTTGGCGTGAAGGAAGACCTGGTGCCCGGCCTTGAGCAGGGGACCACCATGTACGTCTTCCCCGATGACGCAGGCATCTTCCCCATCCGATGTGCGGAGTACTGCGGACTGCAGCATTCTCAGATGGTCGGTGAAGTGAAGGTCGTTGCCGAGGAGGGCAAGACATGCGACGCCGATGTTGGCATCAAAAAGAACGATGCTGGAGGTGAGGCTTGATGCGCACACGCGCTGTTGCCATGCTCTTGGTGGTGTTGGCCGCGTTGGCCTTCACGCCCAGTTTCGAAGCCATGCCTGCTGGCATTGGAAGTGCCGGTGACGGCGGATGTTCGTGCCACGGCGGCGCCAATGCCGACACCACGGTGGTCGTGACCGGTTTGCCTGAGAGCTTCAACGCCAGCGAGACGTACACGTTCACCGTCACTGTCGTCAACGACGATCTTCCACGTTCCGAACCCGACGCTGGACGCATGGGCGGCTACCGTATCCTCGTCACCGAGGGTGCCGTGAGCCCTGTGCCAGAGTCTGGCGGCCAGATCATGGACGCGGGATTGACGCACACCGCTGAAGCCAACATGGTCCGCACGTGGGACTTCGAATGGACCGCTCCGGGTGACGACGAAGCCACGGCCCAATTCACCATCTACGGGAACGCGGTCTCCGGCGGCGACGGACCGGGTGGTGACGAGTGGAACGTCGTGAGCCTGATCGTACCCGGCATCAACGCGGGGGCCATGGCTCCGAGCGCTCCTCCGCTCATCATCCTCATGACGGCGTTGTTGCTCGCCGTTGGGCTGATCGTGCTGGGCACGATGTGGGTCTTCTACCGACGCAGCCCAGAGACCTTCACCATGGGCGCCTTCTGGGCTTACCTCAAGCCATGGTTGACGACGACCGACCACAAAGAAGTCGGCATCATGTACTTCCTCTACGGATTCCTGTTCTTCCTCGTCGGCGGTTTGCTTGCGCTGCTTTTCCGTATTCAGCTGTCCATTCCTGAGAACGATTTCCTCACCTATGACCAGTACAACTCCTTCTTCACGCTGCACGGCACGACGATGATTTTCCTCGCCGCAATGCCAATGATTGCGGGTTTCATGAACTACGTGCTGCCGCTGCAAATCGGAGCCAAAGACCTCGCCTTCCCACGCATCAACGCCCTCGGACTTTGGATGCTGGTTTTCTCCACGCCCCTCATCTACACGGGCATCTGGACCGGTGAAGGTGCCGACATCACATGGGTGATGTACCCGCCGTACTCCTCCCTGAGCGAATTCGGCGAGTACGGCAACAACCCAGGCACCACCGCCTTCATCGCGGGCATGGTCATGCTCGGTGCATCGAGCACCCTGAGCGGTGTGAACTTCATCACCACCGTGTTCACAATGCGCGCTCCGGGCGTGACATGGTGGCGCATCCCGCTGTTTTCGTGGTCCGTCTTCGTGTCTGTGTTCATGCTCTTCGTGTCGCTTCCGGCATTCATCGTCGGCGTGGGCTTCCTGCTGTTCGATCACACCATTGGGACGACCTTCTACACCTTCGGCGGCGACCCAATCCTGTTCCAGCACCTGTTCTGGTTCTTCGGCCACCCTGAGGTGTACGTGGTCATTGTTCCTGCCTTCGGCATCGTGTCCGAGGTCCTTGCGACCAGCGCACGTCGGTCCGTCTTTGGTTACAAATCAATGGTCATCGCCATGGCCGGCATCGGCGTGGTTGGCTTCGTTGTTTGGGGCCACCACATGCTCACCTCTGGCATGTCGCCCGCATGGCGTGCAGCCTTCATGATCACGACCATGTTGGTGGCGATCCCGACGGGTGCGAAGATCTTCAACTGGCTGATGACGCTTTACCAAGGTAGCTTGGTCATGCGCACGCACACGCTGTGGGCGCTCGGTTTCCTCATCACCTTCACGTTGGGCGGCATTTCAGGGATGTTCTTCCCAGTCTCGGGCCTCGACGTGCACTTCCACGACACCTACTTCGTCGTCGCTCACTTCCACTATGTCTTCATCGGTGGCACCGTGTTTGCGCTGTTCGCTGGCGTATACTACTGGTTCCCCAAGGTTACCGGCCGCAAGATGGACGAGCGCTTCGGCCTCTACCACTTCCTCATCGGTTTCGCGTCCTACAATGCGGCCTTCTGGCCCATGCACGCACTCGGCATGATGGGCATGCCACGCCGCACCCACTCGTACCTCGAAGAGACTGGGTTTGCCTCCTACAACCTGGCCGTGTCCACCTTTGCCTTCATCTTCGGCCTGAGCCAGTTGATCCTCGTGTGGAACATCATCTACTCCGCTCGCCGAGGCGAGAAGGTCGGTAAGGACCCATGGGGCGGTTGGTCCCTTGAGTGGACAACGACCTCGCCACCGCCGACACCGTCCTTCCACGACATCCCCACGCAGCGTGACGCCAACGAAGGTCACGAGCACGGTGAGAAGAAGAAGGGCGTCGGGAAGCGGCTCTGGGAAGGCTCTGGTACGGAGGTGACCCAATGAGCGGCGGAGGCCATGCACACGTCGAGAACGCGATTTGGATGCGTTCCCTTCTGATGGCGGGCATCTTTCTGACCATTGGCGTGGTCGCCTACGGCGTCCTCGTCGGTGGGATCGCTGGCTTTGGCGAAGACCAAGGCCTCAACGGCGACTACCACAACGCCAAGGATGCGTATTATGCGGCCAAGGAATCCGGTGTGACCGGTGAAGCATACGATGAACTTCACCACGAATACGTCCACACCCACCTGAATTACCTCACCTTCGCGGTGGCCGGCAACACCATCCTCGTGATGATGATTGTCTACTCTGTTTTCATCGGCTTCGGCGGATTTGTCAACTCCCTCAAGCCCGATGCAGACCACGGCGACCACGACGACCATGGCCACCACGGTTCGTCCTCGCCAATCGTGCTCGCCTTCGGCGTGATGCTGTTCATGATTGGCTTCCCACGCTTTGCCCACGGTGCAGAAGGGATGCTGTATGGCCTCGAATTCGAACTCATGGACATGGCCATGTCGACCACAGGCCTTGTGTTCGTGGTGCTCGGCATCGCCAACTGGTGGCAAGAGGACCTGCCCTTCGATGGCACTGGCGAACAGATCGCCACAGCGACCGACGACATGGTTCCTTTCCGCGGCCAACACATCCGCAAGGTCGGCATCTGGGTCTTCCTGATGTCCGAAGTGATGGTCTTCGCCTCCTTCTTCTCGTCGTACCTCCGCATGCGTACCGGTTGGTGCACAGACTGGGCCATCAAGTCGGGCGTCGAAGCCTGTGCAGGCGTTGAGGAAGGCTCTGTAGTGACCGCTTCAGACCTCATCCGTGGCGATCTGGCCACGCTCGCCCCCGGTGCCATCAACACCTTCGCGTTGATCGTTTCATCCTACACGATTGTGCTCGCCCTCAAGGCCGCGAAGAACACCAACTGGGAAGTCTCGTCCAACCCCCTCATGGCGAAGCTGATGCCAACGCGCAAGGCTGCAGTGCGGAATTACCTCATCGCAACCTTGGCCCTCGGTTCCCTCTTCATCGTGCTGAAGCTCATCGAATGGAGCCACCTCATCGCAGAGGGCTTCACCCTCGCCACGCAACAGGGTTCCATCTTCTACATCGCCACCGGCGCCCACGGACTTCACGTCTTCGTCGGGCTTTTGGTGATGCTCTACCTCGTGTTCAAGGCCGATACCGTCGGCTTTGACGAAGAAAACGGTCAGGGCATCGAGTACTTCGGTCTGTACTGGCACTTTGTTGACCTGGCGTGGGTGGTCATCTTCCCCGCCTTCTATCTGTATTGAGGTGATTGAACATGGGAGAACACGCATCCAAAATCGAGCAGTGGGTTGAGAAGAGTCCAATCCCCATGGACATTTACGCCCTCAACTTCTGGATTCTGATCATATTCACCCTGGCCGAAGTGGCTGCGGTGTTCCTCGTTCCTGAAGAGCAGAAGTACATCGTCTGGAGCATCCTCATTGGCGTTGGCATCGTCAAGGGCTACGGCATTGCTGCCTTCTTCATGCACTTGGCGGGTGATCCGAGGCCGTACCTCTGGAGCTTCGTCTTTCCCTTCATCTTCGTCGCGTTGATGCTGTGGGGTATTGGCCTGTCAAATCCGTCCGGCATCACCGGCCTACCGGCATGGTGCACGCCCTTTTCAGGGTCCTACGCAACCGCTAGCCCCTGAGGGTATTGCTTTGCGCCGTTCCTTGATCGCTGCTTTGCTGGTGGCCACGCTCCTGCTCCCCGTGCATGCGGCAGGCTACAACGGACTGGTGCTTTCACGCGGTTCAGTAGGCGACGTCACACTTGTCGATCAACACCAACAAAACGTCAGCCTGGACCAATTAAGCGAGGAAATCCTCGTGGTGGCCTTTGTGTTCACGCACTGTCCGGACGCTTGTCCGGTCATCACGCACACGTTGAAGGCCGTACAGGCGGAACTCGACGAGAACCTCGCTGAGCACGTCGGCTTTGTCTCCATCACCGTGGACCCTGCGCGGGACACACCGGAGCGTTTGCTTTCGTTCACGGATTATCATGGCGTGGATTGGCCGCATCTGACCGCTGACAACGCGACCCTGGAGGACGTCTGGGCCCGCTTTGGCGTGAACGTGGCGTCCGAGGTCATCGAAGCGCACGGAAGTGCCCAGGATTTTGCGTTGGAAGGCGCCTCTGTGACGGTGGTCAACGCTGATGGAAACGCTTCCGAACACGCCGTGCGTCCAACGGGATGGAACCTCACGGTGGAACACGCTGATGCTGCAGGATGGAACATCACGGCCGTAAACGGTCAATACGGTCACATGATCACAGGCGTGGAAGGCAGCGCCTCACCCGAAGACGGGTCGTGGTGGTGGAGCCTCCAACGCTGGAACAGTTCGGCCAGCGCATGGGAGGAAAGCCCGGTCGGTGTGGACGACATCGACGCTTTGGTGCATCCTCACCTTGCGCTGACCGACTCGCGACGTAACCTCAGCGACCTGCCGGCACCGACCGGTCGATCCTCGATGCACCTCCTGTTTGACGAGGGCAACGTCACCAGCCATGTGCTGAACACGACCTCAGCGCATCTCATGACCCATGGCGCCTTCCACGAGGCCGGTGTGA
>PCBQ01000007.1 GCA_002731395.1 Methanobacteriota archaeon | reverse complement strand
AAGAGGGAGCAGGCGGCCTGCGCCCATGCCTCACTCCATTCTGCTGGACTTCGTGCGGTGCACCACGTGAACATCCGTTCACTCCCGTGGTGACCGTGGCCCTTTGCCTCGCTTTCCTCGACGCTGCTGGATGTCGTTTCGGCGTCGAGATGCGGCGTGACGCTCAGATTTGTGCCGGTGGCGTTTGCCCTGCTTTGGTTCCTGATTCGAACCCGGCAAACCGCCTTGGTCCAGCAGTGCACCGAGGTCAGCGAGTGAGAGCGTGCCCCCGCTTTGTGCCCGCTCTCGGACCTCCTTCACGTTCACACGAGACCGTCGAGGTGCATCACGACCTGCGCCGCGACCGCCATGTCGGCGTTGAGATCCACTGCGTTGTGGTCCACCCTTGAGGTAGGCCTCCAAGCGTCCGACTTCACGGCTGAGCTGCTTCCGTTCTTTCCGTCTGGATTTCAGCAATCGGGTAATCCGGTTGGCGCGGCGATCGTATTCGTCGACGTCTCCGCTTCTGACGCGGACTTCTTTCAACTCCGGTTCTTCTTTGAGCAGGTCTGCATGGGTCTGTTTCCTGTCTTTCTCTAGGGTGCGAATCTTCCTGACTTCTTCTCGCTGTACCCTCAGAAGGTCGATGTAGCGCTGGTGGTGAGCGTCGCTGGCCATCTTCGCCTTGTGCATGGCTTGGAGCTCGAAAAACCGACTGAAGTCGCGCTGCTCGCGTTCCAGTGAGGGTACCCGGAAGACGTCGACTTCGGCGGTAAGCGTGTGGTACAATCGCTTTAGTTCCTCCTCAATCCTGGCACGGGGCAGAACAAGACGCTGGTTTTCTGCGTCGCGAAGGGCCTTTGCCTCGTCCATTTCAGCGGCTCGGTCACGGAGGCCCCGAGCTACGGCTCGTATGTCCTTGCTCATTTCTTCGGTGTCCTTTAGCGCACCTCGCATTGCTTTCGAAAGCCGGATGGCTTCTTCACGCTCAGCGACAAGTGCGTCCACCCGTTCTTGAGCCACGCTCAGTTCGGCTTTTTTGGTGGCGAGAAGGGCTGCAACCTTCTCTCGATTCATGCCTTTGAGGTCGTCGAACAGACCCCTGGGTTGGTCGGGTGCGAGCCGCAGGCCATCAACCGGTGCCAGCAATGACGCCAACTCAACGCCATTGACCAAGCCTTCCCACATACGGAGGCCTTCTTCCATGATGTCTGCCCACCCCTCAGCCTTGACGACGCGGGACAGATCATGGTCGAGGTCGAAGGGGTCTTCGATGGCCATCACGTGTTGACCCATGCGGTCCACAGCCCCCTGAAGTTCCTTGACGGGTCCAGGTTTTGCTGCCGGCCAACGCCGCTTGGTGCGCTGAGGGTCATCGCCTTCTCTGAGGCTGACAATCCGCTTGTTCCATGGGTGTTCAACGAACCAACGGTGGAAGAACCCAACAAAGAGTTCCGCTGCCGAGGCGGTGCCGGATTCAAAATCCTCAGGCACAAGGATGGTGGTGTCATGCTTGCGGCCGTCGTAGGTTTCCAGCCGTCGCGGTTCACCGGACTGCAAATTTGGCACAATCGGCGCGTCAACGGACTGCAGGTGACGAAGCACCAACACCGTCCACGCGTACGAAGACAACGTGCCGTTGAATGCGTTGGCCAAGCCCCGCTGAAGCGCCCAGTGTTTCACCGCGAGGGCCACGGTTTTCACGCGTGGATCGAGGTTGACGTATGTGGCAATCAACTCCGTGTTGCGCAAAGCAAGGGCGTTGTTGAGGCTCAAATCCACAGGGATTCCCGTGGTGGCATCTGTGAACTTCACGATTGGGACCTTGGCCCTCCCGATGGTTTGGATGTCGCGGTAATCCTCACTTTCGAGCACATTGGCAAGGTGACGCAGCACACCCTTGGGCTTTCGAAGGTCTTTGACGACGAGGCAGAGGTCGACATCACCTCGGCGAAGCACAAGACCGGTTTCTGCGGAACCGAAGGGATGGAGCTTGGATCCCCGCACCTGACGTTCGAGGGTTCGGGTGAGGTGAGTGACGATACCCCGACGTTGTCTACGTTCCACCTCCGATGGCGTCACCTCCCGCTCAACATCTGCGAGTTGAGNGGCGAAAACANCGAACAGATCTTCTGTTATCGCTTCTTTTGAGGGTGGCGTGTAGGTCCCTTCCAGCAGGCCGACCACACGGGGCCAACGTGCGGTTTGATCCTTCGTCCAGCCTGCACTCATTCTTCTTCCTCCTTAGATTTGGAGGAGACGAAACTCGAATTGCCCCCTGAGGCTACCTTTTGCATGGATTGGAGCAGAGGATGTTCTGCGTCCAGTTCTGCCGCGACGATACTGGCCCAGTAGGCGATGGCTTGCTCGGATTCATTGAGGGCGACGGCCAACCTGCGCGTACGGGAATCTGCACGGCGCAATCCTTCGTCTTGCTCGAGGAAAGCTCTGTGATGGTGTTGGTGATCCTCGACCACGAGGAGCATGGCCTCGTGGGCCTTTTGGGCTGCGTCAAGCATGCTGTGCGCTTCCTTTCGGGCATCGTTCATGGCAAGGTGGTCGCTGGCCTTCTCCGTCCGGGTCGCGACCCAAGCTTCGTGTTCAGCCACCAAGCTCCTCATTTCCGAAATGAAACTGGCCTCGGTCTTGTGATCGCCTGCCGTTTGTTGCATCGCCTCTTCAATTGCGTTGAGGCGTTCATTTAGGCGCTCACGTGCCCAGGCTGGGTCTGGCGTGCGCACCACGTCCTTGCCTTCCATGCCTTCACGAAGCGTTTCCACGCGCTCAAATGCAGAGCGTGCTTTCGCATGGTAGCCGTTTCGTTCAGCTTTCAACGACGCAATGGTTTCGCTGAATTGATCGCGTTGACGCTTGGCGCTCGAAGCCAGGCCTTTCGCGGCTTCCAGTTCTTCACGTCGTGCATCCAATTGGTCAGGAATGACTTCAGCAAGCCGTTCACGTCTGTGAAGGACCAAACGAGCCAAAAGTTCTGGCTGGACTTCGAGAAGGGCGTCGACGTCCACGCGCGGTGGGCACACACCAACCTGTGTAAAGGCTCCCCTGCAGGTCTTCATGGCGTGAAGGTGAAGAACCTCGCAGGCGAGCACATGGTATGAGTCAGCGTCCATGGCGCGGACTCTTGCTTGCGCTGATGCTGGTTATGCTCTCTGCACCGGTGCAAGCCGATGGTGATGGCATCGGCATGAATGCCGCGCTGTTGCCTGCTTTTGTCGACGTTGACCTCGACCCCACGCTTGATGTTCACCTTGTTGGATTTGGCCTCAACGGGACGGCCATGTTGGTTGCGTCCATCAGCGACGCGGAGGGGAGCGTGGTGTGGTCGGTCATGGACAACGTCAGCCTTGGGGACGGCGACGCTGCAGTGCTGGCGGTGAACCTCAGCACCATTCCTGCGGGCGTGCAGCAACTGGACCTCGTGCTTTCGGGTCACGTGATGGCGTCCAACGCCTCGTACGTCTCGTCAGCGGCCGTCTCGGTTCAGCGCGACAGGCCCCTCTCCGTTGGCGTGGTTGGAGCCAGCTCGGACCGCGTGGAGGGCCTGAACGCTGCAGGGATACCGAACGGAGCAGATCCTCGTGATGGTGAGCGGATGGCGTGGTTTGTGACGCTCAGAAACGACGGCGATGTGGCTTGGAACGGAAGCCTTCGGTCCACATTTTCTCAAGGTTCCGTGCAGGAGATCGTCAATGAATCGGTCAGCCTCAGCCCCATGAACACCACCGAGGTGGTGGTGCTCACGTCCACGTTTTGGAGCGAGGGAGCGATGCACCTTAATGCCGTTCTCGTCAACCTCACAGATGAGGATCAAAGCGACAACGAGGTGGATTGGAACACCTCCGTTGCCCCACCACCGCTCCCGTTCCTGACCCTGACGATTGAGCGCCAAAACACGCCAGAAGCACCCGGTGAAGTCTGGCGGCATAACCTCTCTTTGTCCAACACGGGACAAGCGTCATGGGTTGGAGCGATCAACTGCACGTGGTCCGACGGTTCGCTGCACGACAGTTTGTCCGCGGAGGTTGGTATTACTGAAACGCTGGACGTGCAATCTGAGGGTCCGGCAAAGGACGGTACACTGTCATGTGCAGCGGTCGGACCCCGTGTGGACGATGCCAGTCAAGCCGTCGTCGAAGATGTGCTCGAACTTTCAACGGCTGTTTTCGAGGTGGTGGCCGGTGGGCAACCGGTTCCTTTGGACGGTCCTTGGGACGTTGGGGATAACGTCAGATGGTCTGCTGTTGTTCGAAACATTGGCACCCGCGATGGGACGGTCGCGCTTGAAGTTGCAGAGGGAAACAATCAGCATGCATCAGAACCTGTAACCCTTGCACCCGGTGAGGCCGCGGAGTTGAGTCTCGCACACCCTCTGGTTCGTGCTGGTGACGTTGCGTGGACGTGGACCTTGGTCAGCGACGACGGCATCCTGACGGATGGGAGTGGAACGTCCAACCTGTTGATTTTAGGGGCACCGACCCTTACCAGCACCATCGAACAGGTGAAGATCGACGAACAGAACGGTCACGAAGTGGAGTGGAATCTTTCGCTGGCCTCCTCAAGGTCCAGACTTGTGACCGTCGAAGTCGGGCATGGGGCCCAAGGGGCTTGGACGTGGACCTCGTCAACCACGCTCGAGCTTGACGGCAACGCCCTCAGTGGCTCCACCACGCTAGGTTGGTTCGAGAGCGAGAATGTGGCCGTCCGCGTGACGCCGGTCGATTGGTTGCATGAGGGTGGGCCATTGCTTGTGACCGCCTCAACCGAGGCGACGCGCGCAGAACTTTCTGTGGTGCTCCAGCCTACCACGGTGCCGGTCGACCCTGTGGCCGGAGGTGACGTCACGCTAACGGTTGACATCAGCAACATCGGAACAGCGCCAACGGATATGCTCACGCTTCGTCTCGTCTCCTCTGGGGAAGTGCTTGGTGCTGTCGAGCTTGACGCGATGGCACCAGGAGAGACGGAAACAGAATCTGTGATCGTCGTGTGGCCAAGTGGTGCTTCGGTTGGTATCGAGGCTGCAGTGGTCCATCAAGGCGAGAAGACGGTCAGCCAAGTCATGTTCGAAGTGGTGGTTCCAGAGACCTCAGAAAGCATTTCCATTCCATGGTCAGGGCTCCTTCTTGGCGTCGCAGGTGGTCTTGTCCTCCTCACCGTGGAGGCCATTCGAAGGCGCTCACCCAACGACGCGAAACAACCGGCACCCAAACCAGAAAAGGCCTCCTCCACGGAACAAACGCCATCCGATTCAGTGGAGAAAATCGAGGTGGCGTGCCCGTCGTGCGACCGCAGACTCCGGGTGCCGGGGGATTACAGCGGCGCTGTGAGATGCCCAGATTGCCGTGAGCGATTTGATGTTGAGGCTTCCGTGGAGCAAACACCGGTAAAGGAAAACAGCGAAGAAGCAGCAAAGCCGCAGGAGAAGGTGGAAATCGGTTGCCCGGCTTGTTCCCGACGACTCAGGGTTCCAACGGATTTTAATGGTCGCGTGCGATGTCCGTCCTGCAAGCACGAGTTCTCGCGAGCGGAGGCGGTTTGATGTTCGGGCACTTTCAAGAATTTGAAGACGAGTACCTCGAGATGTTGTATGAGTTCCACGAAGCCGAACCACATGGGATGGTCAAAACAGGAGATCTCGCAAAGAAACTCAATGTTTCACCGGCTTCAGCCACAGAGATGGTGCAACGCCTGTCCAAGCGTGGTTATGTCGTTTACACGCCTTACAAAGGCGTGCTCTTGACGCCGTACGGTTTGGAGCACGGGCAGCGGCTCAAGCGTCGCCATCGCTTAGCAGAAGTGATGCTCGAACGCTTGCCTTTCGATGGAAATTCACATGCCACCGCTTGCCGTTTGGAGCATGCCATCGACGATGACCTGGAGGTGGCCTTGTCACGGTGGCTCGGCCATCCCGATACCGATCCGTCCGGTCGGCCTATCCCTCCGGCGAGTGGTTCGGTTGCCGAACGCTTGGCGGTTCAGTCACATGACCCGCTGCGGGTACCAAGACAACTCTCCGTGGGTGAAGGTGGCCATCTGGTGGCCATAGCCGCTTCCAGTGCCCTTGAATCGCTTGGCCTTGTCATAGGAGCCAAGGTGGAACGAAACAAGGAAGGGTTTGCTGTCAACGGTGTCAATGTCCTGATCTCACCGGACCTCCTGTCCAGCATGGTGGTCGAGGTTTCCGCCTGAACACAACTTGGCCACGCGTTGGTTTCATACGCAAGAGGTCGAGGTTTCCACATGGATGGCCAACAGCAGGGCGCCATGTCCGACCGGTTGCGTCAAACCGAGCAGGTGCTCTACGGCCTCGACCAGCAGTTGTTGACCGGCGGTCTTCGGCTCACCCTTGTGTTGCCGTCATTCGCGCTTTTTCTTGGCTTCATCAGTTGGTCGGTGGCCACGTCCACGGAAGTTCCAGCATGGTGGACGGACGGCATTGAACCGACCCTTGGTGTTGGTTTGGACTGGGCCTTGGTGGCCATCCAGTTCACGATGGTGCTGACTTTTGCGCTGATGTTGCTCGTCCATCGCGTGCGGTTAGGCCTGAGTGTTCATGGGATTGAATCTGAAGTGGCAGAGTTGGGTGGCCAACACCGCTGGGTGGCCTCTTCCCATGGATACGATCACATCGAGGACGTGATGCACCGTTCAGTGCGTGCCACCACCTCCGCGATTGCCCTTCTGGTTCTTTCACTCGTGCTGCTCTTGATCGAATTGGCTCGCGGGCCATCGGACTCCGCAGGACAAGTTGCTCATCTTGCGGCCACCTCTTTCCTTCTGCTGGCCTTCGGTGAACACTTGAGTCGAAGCGATCGCTTGTTCACCTCCAGCACCGAGACCGGTTTGCTTGAGGCCTATGATCCGCCAATTCATCCGTCCACGCTGCACGCTGTTTTTGAGGAAATTTTGCTGACGGTAATGGATCCACTGCTTCGTGCAAAATACGAGAAATTCATGGCCGAGCTCATCGCTCACCGCAAATCAAAGGTCGAAGCGTTGCCTGCCAAAGAAAAGTTGCTCGCACTGCAATGGATGCGATGCGACGGACAAATCCTCACGCCAGCTTTGGCCACAGAAATCGAAGAAGTATTGGAGGAAGAAGGGGTTGAGTTCCTCAAACACCACAAGGTGTTCACGCCTGACGTCTGGACCCAGTTGTTTGACAAAGCCACCGAGGTGGCTCCTGCCTTTTTCCGATTGATGCGGCGCACCACAGAACGCATCAGGATGGGCAACCTCCGTGGGCGCCAGGACCTCTTGGTCGACGTCGATATGGCCAACATCGTTGACGGCAGCACTGGGCTGTTCATGTACATCAGAAACCTCGACGCCACCCCTCGCACGGTGGTGCTTCGCATGCAATCCCCGGACTTCCGTCCGAGCGATTTGGCGCTCACGTTCCACCTGCCTGCGGGCGAAGCAGAATCTTTGCTGGGTTCTGCAGTACCGGTCTCCGGCGAGGGTGACCAAGACGTCATCGGTTCCCTTGTTCGTCTGCTTCAACTTGGCACCACCTCTTGGCAATCCTTGCTTCCAAACAGGTACGGCGAAGCCACCGTGACGGTTCGGCTCGAGAATGAGGACGGCGATTTGCTCCTTGGTCAGCAGATCAACACCCGCGTCAGGTCGGGCACCAAGAAACGTCTGCGTCGTACTGGCGTGGTGGTCAGCGCAACTTTGGGTGTCCTCGGTGTGGTTGCTTCGGTCATCCTTCAGGTCAATCGTTTGCTGTCCTTGTGAGGCAAATCCTCCCACAGGAGCCTTGAAATGGAACACAGCGAGGCCACAGCATGCGCCGGGACCGCGAAGAGCGCGAGGAGCGTCCAGATGCAGACTTGCGAGAGCGCTTGCACGCGATGGAAGCCAAGGTGCGCAAGCTGCGTGAAATCCGCAACCAACACAGCGACCGCGCCCGTCGTTCGCGCGATCAGCGAAACGCAGTTCAGGCCCAGTACAAGGAGCACCGAGAAACGGTCGATCTCCTCATCGCTGAGGTCAAGGCCATTCGCGCTGAGGTGAACCTCCACCGCGAGCGACGAAACGCCATCCAGGATCAACTCAGGCAATTGATCGCCCAGATTAAGGGCCGACGAGGGGACAAAGATGCCAAGCGGTCCGCCACCGCAGAGTATCATCAACTCAAGGCGGAAATGGAGCGCCTTGAGGAGACCTTCGAAACGTCCAGTGTGGGCATGAAGAAAGAGAAGGAGATGATGGAGAAGCTCAAGCGGATGGGCAATCGTGTGGGCGAGTTGGCCCCCGAAGTCGAGGAATTCGAGCTCGTGAAGGTCGACCTGAAGGACCTTGACGGGAGCATCAAGGTGCTCAAAGCGGAAGCGGATGCTGAGCATCAATTGTTCATTGCGGCCATCCAACGCGCTGACGAGGTCTCCACCAAGATCGACGAGGCTTTCGCACACCGTGACTTCCTGAAGGCAGAGGGCGACCGCCACCATCTCGAACACCTTGAACACCGCAAGGAGGCCGACGCCGTTCACGCTCAGATTGAGGAGATGATGGCCGACGTCAACAAGGTCAGGGATGAACTCAAGTTGGCCCGCGAAGAACGAGAATCGTGGGTGACCGATCACAACGCTGCGGTTCGTGCTGAAATGCAAACTGGTGCGCAGTCTGAAGCCGTTGCTGATGCCCTTGTGAGCACACTGCTCAAGGACGGAAACCTGACCTTTGGCGGCACGATGGCGGAAGACGGCGCTCGCAAGGACCACCGTGGTGGAGACGGTCGGAAAAAGCGCAACATGCGCCGCATCGACATGTCGTCCCGTCGGCGCCGCTGAGGTGTCTGCGTGCACGGCGTGATCATGGCCGGTGGCCGCGGAACGCGGCTCCAACCTCTGACCGACCAACGACCTAAGCCGATGATCCCTTTGCTCGGTCGACCCGTCATCGACTACGTGAAAGACGCCATGCTTCGCGCCGGCGTGTCCGATCTTGTTGTCACGACCGGGTACCGCGGTGAGGATCTTGAGGCGCACGTCAACACGTGGGTCGAAGATGGCGTCAACGCTCGCGTCAACCGTGAGGACACGCCGATGGGCACCGCAGGGAGCGTGCGCCTTCTGGCTGATGTGCTCGAATCGACCTTTCTGGTCGGCTCCGGGGACGGCATCAGCACCCTGGATTTGGAAGCCCTTCTCACCCACCACCGAAACACGGGAGCTGCGTTGACGATTGGTCTCGTGGAAGTGGAGGATCCCAGTTCATTCGGGATTGTGGGACTCGGTGCCTCAAACAACGCCGAAGTCGATGGCGCGCTCCGCCGGGGGTATGTCCGCCGCTTCGCCGAAAAGCCACCTCCTGAGGAGGCCTTCAGCCGCCTCATCAATGCAGGTGTGTACGTGATTGAACCCGAAGCACTCGCCATGGTACCGCCCGCGACGAAGTACGACTTCAGCCGTGATTTGTTTCCAGCGATGCTCGAAGCAGGCCTGCCCATTGCCGGGGTGATGTTGGAAGGCCTGTGGTTTGACATCGGTGAGCCTCATCACCTCTTGGACGCCCAAGCGGCGTTGTTGGGTGGCTTTGACGCCTACCTCCATCCTGGCGCCTCGGTTGATGCAGGTGCGACGGTTCGCGCTTCGCTGTTGATGGATGGGGCCCGCATTCGTGCGGGGGCTTCGGTTCAATCCTCAATTCTTGGCGTCGATTCGGTGGTCGAAGAGGGTGCTGTGTTGGAGCGTTGTGTGCTGGGCGACGGGGCCAGGGTCAGCAAGAATGAGCATCTCGCTGACGTCCGCCGAGCAGCGTAGGAAACCCGTTGCCGTGGAGCGTGTCGGCACACGCCTCAAATAGGCTGGTTCTTGGCACACAAGCATGCGCCAAGGGGACGAAACCCCCCACCGGACCTATGAACGGAGCTGGGAAGACATCGAAGCGATGTTGGATGCGGCTGAAGCAAAGCAACAGGAATGGAAGGAGTGGTTTGAGCGGTGCCGAGAAGCCGGTGATCGCGACGGCATGAAAGATGCAGCACGCAACCACAAGGCCCTCGAGGGCGTCATCAAAACCCTCCGATGGACCCTAGGGGAGACCGGGGTGTCATCGCCTCTGACATGAACGGCATCGTCATCAGCCACGCGCGCTTCGGACATGCATGGCCGACGACCGTTTTTCGGTCCGTGTTCACGTCAGTGCGATGGATGACGCCAACATCGTTCAACAGGCACTGCAGGCGTGGTTGGGCGAGGTCGATATCGAGCGTAGTTCGTATGCATCACACGCAGGGCCCACGATGATGACCCTCAGCGTTGACCTCCGCCGGAAAGCAGACCTCCGGATCGCTTGGGCTGGCCTGGAGGTACGGGCCCTGAACACCCTGCTCGGTGAAGTGGTCGAACGCCTCGACGACGAAGGCGGCTTGCATTTTCGTGTGGACCTTGATCATCTTGTTGCGGGCCGTGCGGCGCTGGCACCACCCGGCGCGGCTCGGTCAGCCAAAGTTCGGTGCAAGGTGGCCGTATATCCCGGTCAAACAGCGGAGGATCGAATACGAGACATGATTGAGGTTGCCCTAAAAAATACACGGTAGTGGGCAACCCTTCATATCCTTCAAGCCGTACCAGAATCTATGCCTCACGTCGTGACCACCACGTGCGTCGACCACAAGTACCAGGAATGCGTTGCTGTCTGCCCTGTGGAAGCCTTCCGCGAGCTGGACACCTACCTTGTCATCGACCCTGACGAGTGCATCGATTGCGGTGCTTGCGTCCCCGAGTGCCCCGTTGATGCCATCTTTCCCGACACCGAGGTTCCTGATGACGAAGAAACGTGGATTGACCGCAATGCCGATGAAGCCATGGATGCACCAATTGCCGAAGGCGATTCGCCAGTTCTTGGCGACTGATTGCAAGGAAATCGACTTTTGAGGTGACCTGAATGGGTGGCGTTGACCTACAACACATGCGTCGCGGGAGCGACCTGATCAAGCGCGGTTTTGCTCGAATGCAACAAGGCGGTGTCATCATGGACGTCGTCGACGCGGAACAAGCCGCTGTGGCCGAAGATGCCGGCGCTGTTGCCGTGATGGCGCTTGAGCGCGTTCCTGCTGACATCCGCAAGGCTGGCGGCGTGGCGCGCATGAGCCACCCCGACATGATTCAGGGCATCCTCGACTGCACCTCCATCCCCGTGATGGCCAAATCTCGAATCGGTCACGATGGCGAAGCACGTATCCTCGAAGCCATGGGCGTCGACATGATCGATGAAAGCGAGGTCTTGACCCCCGCCGACCCCTACTTCCACATCGACAAGCGCGCCTACGAAATCCCCTATGTGTGCGGAGCGACCAACCTCGGTGAAGCTGTTCGTCGCGTTCACGAAGGGGCAGCCATGATTCGCACCAAGGGTGAAGCCGGTACGGGCAACGTCGTTGCTGCGGTGACCCATGCGCGCATCATCCAGCAAGAAATTGAGCAAATATCTGGCCTCGACGACGACGGTCTCGATCTCGCTGCGGACCACATCATGGACCGGTACCGCGTCCTTTCCCGCAACTCTTCGCTACCGGGTACTCACGAGGTGACTCCATTTGGTCCCCTGGATGGTGATTTCAAAGACGGCATCTGCGAGGTTCTTGGCGATGTGCGTTCCATGGGCCGCCTTCCAGTGGTGACCTTCTCAGCAGGCGGCATCGCCACGCCGGCCGATGCCTCGCTAATGATGCAGATGGGCATGGACGGCGTGTTCGTCGGCTCGGGCATTTTCAAGTCCGAACATCCACCGACCATGGCCGACGCCATCGTCCTCGCAACAGCCCACTTCGACAACCCTGAGAAGGTAGCCGAAGCCATGGCCATGACCGACGGCGATCCCATGAAGGGCGATGAGTTGGAGACCCTTGAGGTCCGCCTCGACCAGCGCGGCTGGTGAATGGCTCCTGTCGGCCCTTTCAAATACGGAAGGCGGGTCGCGAGACTGCAAGCGAGGTAGCCCTCGTAGGAACATCAGGTGATCACATGGCAAGGAAGATGAGTGCAAAAGCACGTGCAGCAGCACGTAAGCAGCGTGACAAGTGGAAGTCCAAGCGTTGGTACACCATCCGAGCCCCCCGAGATCCCTGGAAGTTCCAGAACATTGGCGAAACCATCGGAGAATCCGATGACCACGTGATGGGCCGTGTCTATGAGATGACCCAACAGGAATTTTCGGGCGACTTCACGAAGATGCACGTCATCCTCCGCTTCCGAGTGACCGATTGTGTGGGCCAGGATGCCCTTACGACCTTCATCGGCCACCACCACCAAACCGACCACGTGCGCCGGCAAGTCCGCCGCTACCGTGGAAAGGTGGACGACGTGGTTGATGTGGTGACCACGGACGGTTACCTCATCCG
>PCBQ01000006.1 GCA_002731395.1 Methanobacteriota archaeon | reverse complement strand
GGACAACACGGTCCATGCCGTGGTCGATTCGCCACGCGGCACGGCCTCGGGGAAGAGCGGATGATAGGCCCGACCGACGAGGTCGGCGCCTTGGATGCGCTCGACGACCTCGACGTGATGCCGCAGCACCTCGCCCATCAGGTCCTCAGCGAGGATCAATTCTTCGCCAACCGTCGCGCCACCGGCGCCTTCCCACGCCTCGGGGTCCGCCGTGACGCGAACGCGGACGTAGGTGACCTCCGGCCCGACGGCCAAGCCGACGTTGCCGGGCAGCGTCCACGGTGTGGTCGTCCATGCAAGCACGGAGGCCTCGTCGTCGACGAGTCGGAATTTGACGTAGACCGAAGGCTCCTCGACTTCCTTGTAGCCGAGGGCGACCTCGTGGCTGGAGTAGGAGGTCCCGGTTTGGGGGCAGTACGGCAGCACCTTGTGCCCGCGGTAGAGCAAGCCCTGGTCGAACATGCGCTTCATGGCCCACCACGTTGATTCCACGTAGGTGTTGTCGAGGGTCACGTACGGCTCGTCAAGGTCCACCCAGTACGCCATGCGCTCGGTCATCTCTCGCCAAGCCTGTTCGTAGGTCCAGACGGATTCACGGCATGCGTCGTTGAAGGCCTGCATGCCGAAGGCCTCGATTTGTTCGTTGGACATCAGGTCCAGGCGCTTTTGCACCTCGATTTCAACGGGCAATCCGTGGGTGTCCCAACCGCCTTTTCGCTCGACGACGAAGCCTTGCATCGTCTTCCACCGGCAAACGAGGTCCTTGTAGGTCCGAGCCACCACATGGTGGATGCCGGGTTTTCCGTTCGCGGTCGGTGGCCCTTCGAGGAAGATGAACGGGGCTCCGCCCCGGCGTGCTTCGATGGACGCCTCGAACGCACCTTCCTCGGACCATCGCTTCAGCAGGTCCCCTTCGAGGGCCACCGGGTCGAGGTCGCCCGCAGGCGAGGGGCGAGGCATGCGCCGAGCACCAAGGGCCTCGTCTTCAACCTCTCCCCGCTCGTTTTGGAATTCGGACCAACGGTGAAGCATTCAAGTCCCGTGAGGTGCAGGCGTGCCCTATGGATGACGCGCGCGGGAGGGGGTTGCCCTGCGCCCTGCTTTTGTTGTTCATCCTCGCAAGTTTCTCCCCCATGGTGCCCGCACCGGTCTTCGATGAGGCGATGAGCCCTTCTTCCGCCTCTCGAGGCAATGGACCTGAACTGACCCTTGGCTCGACCGTCGAGGTGGGCGTGGGTCCCACCGCTGACACCGACCCGGCGTGGATCGACCTGCCCAACCGCAACCCGCTCACGTCCCTCGAAGTTGTCATGGAGCCTGCCGTTGAGGGCGTGAGGGACGGATTTTCCTGGACCGGCAGCGATGCTTGGGACCATCCTGACGCGGTGTCCGACGGCGTGTCAACCGCCGGAGGGGCCTTGATCGGTTCTGGCGGTGCTCAGTTTTGGGACTTCAACACCGGCGCCCCAGGTTGGAGTTTCTCCAACAGTTACGCCTCACGTGTCACCTCCCCAGCATGCGGTCTGAACGGGTCCAGCGGCGGTGCCATTCGCACCTATGCCGGCTCGACCTATGCCACCTCCCCCAGCATCGACCTCTCCGGCGTTCCATCGATGCCGTTGCACGTGATGATCCGTCAAGGGTCCTCGTCATGCGGCGAAGAGCCCGATTCAAACGAGGACCTTCGCATCCAATACAAATTAGCTGGTGGAGGCAACTCTTGGGCTGACCTTCACACCGTGTCCGGTTCACCGGCATCAAACAACACGTGGACCTTCTTCAGTTGGAACCTGCCCAGCGCGGCCCTCCACGCCAACGCCCAAATCCGCTTCCACCAAACCTCAGGTTCGAGCACCTGCTGCGATTATTGGTTCATCGATGACGTCCGGCTTGCTGCCCCGCTGGTTTCGGAGTGGACCTCTCCCACCATCGGCTGGGGTGGTGGCGTCAGCAACATCGAGGAAGGCCGCTGGTCGGACGTGACCATCGAAGCCGACCTTCCGGCTGGTTCTGAGCTGTTCTGGACCGTCCTTGACGGGAACGCCATGCCCATTTCGACCCACCACAACCGAACCGGTCCGCTGGTCGACCTAGGTCTGCTGGACGCGAACGTGCATGACAAGATTCGCATTCACTTGACCATGCTTCCGGGTGTGGGAGGTGCCATGCCAACCGTCTACGCGATGCACCTCGACGGCCGATGGGCAGACCACCTTTGGGCGGATCCAGAGACCACCGGCTGGGACATGAACGCCTCCATTGGATGGACCGAATACGACATTGCTGACGTGCCGGGTAGCGTTGCTGCGCCCAGCGATTTCTCCGAAGGCATGCGCGTCGAGGGCGACAACGGAGGGTGGCTGACCACCCCTTGGATTCACAGCGATCTTGCCCCTGAAGCGTGGCGCCTCAGCGCCGGTGCTGAGAACGTGACGGCGCAAATGCGCCTCCCCTCCCAGACCTCATGGAGCAACGTCACCTTGCCGCACACTTTTGCCGCCGACGAGCATGCTGCTGCCGTGCAACTTCGCTTCCTCGGCATTGTGGATTCCGTCTACGTCAACAGCACTGGGAACACCACAGGCAACAGCACCGGCAACAGCACCGGCAACAGCACCGGCAACAGCACCGGCAACAGCACCGGCAACAGCACCGGCAACACCACCAACGGCACCTGGGTGAACGTTCCTCGTTCATGGTGGGTGGCATGGGTTCGTGCTGACGCCCTCGGAGGAGAGCGACCCACGGCGCCACGCTTGGATTTGGGGCTTGATGGACGCCATGAATGGGGCCCGGCGACGACCATCCAAGGCATCGGTGCGTGGGGTTGGCAAGATCGATTCATCGACGGAAGCACCACGACATCCACAACGGTCAGTCCTTCAGGACGCGCGAGCGTGGAACTTTGGGCGCCGACGGAACTGCTTGATTTCGGCATGACCGTGCGCTCCGCAAACGGCAACGTGAGCGGGTGGACCCTTCTGGTCAATGGCCTACCTGTGCTGACCGATTCGGTTGAGCCTGCTCCAGCACACCGCATTGAGCTTGACCCCAATCAGGTCGAAACCCTCCGTCAAGCCTTGATTGGTGGCGCATCTTTGCCTGAGCAGGGCATCGCTTACCGGCAAATCGAGTTCGAAGTCAACGCCAGTGGAAACGTGACCTTTGGTGCGCTCTCTGCTCCCAGCACCGCCAGCGTCACCCTGACATCAAACGGCAGCGATGCACTGCTTCTCGCCGCCAACGCGGCTCGCCTGAGCACCGGTGACGGCACCCTCGATCTCGACCTCCTCGCCACCACAGAAGGCCGGGTCAGCCTGACCTTGCAGGACGCAACGACCGTTGCCACCATTGCCGTTCATGACGCGACCATGGTTGCAGGAGCGGCGTCTCCAGTGGTCCCGTCATCGGTGTGGCGCAAATTCAATGCGACCTTCCTGCACGAGTCAACCGCCGTTGCGCTTCGCCTCGATGTCGCCTCCGTGGACCAGCAAGACGGTTGGTTCATCCCTCTCGGTGGCAGCCAACCCGTGACCCTGTCCGGCAACGCTGGCCTCGTGGAGCTTCACCCTGAGTCGCCGGTGACGGTGCAAAGCGGCCTAGGCATGGGCGGTTTCAGCGCGTCCACAGAAGTTCAGGTGGTCTTCCGATTGACCTCGCTCTGGGACGATGCTCCCGCTGTGGACCTCGACCTGCGCATGGTGGACGGTGATGGGGTGTATTCGATGCCTGCCACCTACCGATGGACGGACGGCGCCGCCGGCGTCGACGACGACCTTGTCCTAGACAGCGTGGACTTCGCCACCGCGGCAGGCAGCATCGCGCCTGGCGTGACCTACCTCATTGCCGGAACACCGGTGAACGTGACCGTTGACCTTGGCTGGGAACAAGCGCCCACCAACGACGAACCCTTCCTCGCCGGAGACGCGGAAGTCCAGGTTTGGCTTGGTCAAGATTTGGTGGCCGTCGAAGACGCTCCGGCAAGCAACATGCTCGTCTTCCCTACCGTGGCACCCTACACCTTTGGCTCGGTGACCTGGGAGGTGCGCATTGTGTCCACCTCGGGGCTTGGCACAGGCCCGATCTCCGTGATCAACCGCACCTTCACCATCGACCCAATGGCACCGCGCGTGTTGGGCGTTGACATCGAGACCTACGACCACCGCATGCCTTCGGGAACGCAGCGTTTTGAAATCGATGTCATGGATCACGTGCTCCTCCCAGACGATCTCGAGGCCATGGTCTGGTTTGAGTGGCGCGACGACGACAACGGCGACCGTTGGCCAAACGAAGGCGAGCACACACCCGTTGCCCTGTTCCCCCCCGATGACCTCACCGCGTCAACGGGCACCTACACGCTGCTGCTCGACGACCGTTCGGGACTGAACGGCGAGCGCGTCGCCGTCTACCTGACCGGCAGCGACGAGGCCGGTCACGTCCTCGAGGACGGTGGCTCAGCTGAGCGCAACAAGCACCTGTTCATCTACGAAATTGGGCCCGATACGGCCCCTGTTATTCCATCTGATGCCTTCCGCTTCGATGACGAGCCCCGCTCAGTCCTGCACCCGAGCACCCCATACAGCATCAGCATTGACATGCAAGAGCAGAATGGCCTCAGCGACCTGTCCACCGTCGAGTTCCATCTTGCTTTCGACCGCCCCGCTTCGCCGATGGCGGTCTCGTACGATGTGGACACCGGGAACTGCACGTCGACGACCGACTTGGTCATCGTGGACACCTGTCGCATTCGCGGAGCGGTGCTCGACGCGCATCCCTTCGAAAAGGACATGACCCTAGAGATGACGTTCGAACTGGCATGGAACACGCCTGATCTCGGTGCCCTTACCCGTGTGCCCGGTCTGGTGCTGATCGATCGGGCGGGCAATCAGGCGCAGGCGGGCTTCGATGATGCCGCATGGTCCTTCTCCGCCGAGCTCGAAATGCCCTCGGATGACGTCGAACTTCTGTTGTCCCAGGGCACGATGCTTGATGACGGTGCCCGATTGACCCCCGGCAGCCGCTTCGAGGTGTCGGGTGCCATCCAATTCGCAGCGACAAAGGAAGCCCCACTCTTCGACTGCGAGGTCGAGGTTTCCCTCGCCGGTCGCTCGACCAAGGTGGTCGCGCGGAACGGTATTTGGACCGCTGAAATGTTCGCTCCCGGCTATGGGGGGACCCTCCCGTTGACCTGGGGTGTGGCCTGCCTTCCTGAGGGTGGACGCGACGTGACGGATGAGGCAACCGCCGTTCGGTGGATGGTCGTCGACGGCCTCGGGCCTGCCGTGGTCGAAGTGGTCTCGCCCCTCCCGGGCCGAGCACTTGAGCCCACCACCTACGAGGTCACGTTGCTGGTTGAAGAGGAAGGCGGACTGGATTACACCACGCTGGAGTTAACATGGTGGGTCATCGACGACAGCACCGGCGAGCAACTCCGTGATGGGCGTGTTCCGCTGCAACTGCTCTCCACCGTCAACGTTGGGCTGCGGTTGGAGGTTCAGGGCACCATCGATTTGTCAGGCATCGATCCGAGCATGCTCGAAGAGCGGCTGACGGTCGCCGTGGCGCTCGAGGCCCGCGATTTCGCAGGCAACGATGCGGTGCACTTGTTGGACGCACGCGGACAAAGCGGCGCCGACGGCGCATGGGCGATGGAGTGGTATCGGCCAGAATTCGACATCGCACCCACCGCCGTCACTTACGGCAGCCTTGGCTTGACCACCGGCGACCAGACCGTGGTCGAGGCCGCCGTGGAGAACGTTGGAAGCCTCGATGGAGACGTCGAAGTTCGTTTTGAAATCGTTCAAATTGACGGCACTCGAAGCCTGCTTCGCGCACAAACCATCACGGTCGCACAAGGGGCCGTGGGGACGGTCGCCGTCGATTGGAAGCCGGATGCCCCCGGTGCCCAGTGGATCGAAGTGGTCCTTCCCAACGGCGACATCGCAAGCGGTCCTGTGGTCGACGTTCGTGTCCAAGAAGAAGCCGACCTGTCTGAGCGCATCTTTGGTACGGTCAACCCCCTGCTCGGAAGCGCCGTCGGCGTGGTTGCTCTTGTCGTGATCAGCCTCTTCCTGCTCCTCATCGCTCGAGCGACGTCCCGTCAGGGCTCCCGTGATGAGTACGACTGGGAGGACGAATTCGAGGACGATTATGAGGACGAACACGACGAGGTGTTCGACGATCCTGACGTTTCGAGCACGTCCTCCTCCACCACAGATGCTGAAGCCGCAGGCAGCAGCATGACAGCAACTTCGGCAGAGGCTCAAGCGGCTTCGGACGGATGGACGCAAGGCGCTGACGGCGTATGGTGGTACCATGACCCCAAGGACGGCTCGTGGTGGTACCGTGGCGCTGACGGCGTCGACCGACGACACGGCTGATGCCGCCATTAGCCCTATGAGGCAGGTGCAGGAGACAGGATTGAGCCTCATGCGCGTCGCCTTGCTTCAGGCCGACCCCACGGTCGGGGATCTTGCGGGGAACGCGAAGCGCTTGCTCGCGTTGGTTGAACAGGCCCACACCGCCGGTGCTCAGGTGGCGGTCTCCACGGAATTGGCCATCACCGGCTATCCGCCTCGCGACCTTCTGATGTCGCCTGAATTCGTCCGCGCTGCATTCGAAAAAGCGCAGGCATGCCGTCCAATGATTCCAACGCTCATCGGAACCCCCGTCCCCGGCAACGACCGAGACATGGCGCCGGCAAACGGCGTGTTGGCGGTGGGTGAAGGCCTCCGCGGCAAGGTGGTGGCTCACAAACAACTCTTGCCCACCTACGACGTCTTTGACGAGGCCCGGTACTTCCGGCCCGGCTCCCGCCCAGGTCTGGTGCGGGGCGCTGGGGGGATGGATTTGGGCATCACCGTTTGCGAAGATGCGTGGCAGGCTGCAGGCCTGACGCCGGTGGACTACGGCGTGGACCCTGTGGCTCAATTGGCCGCTTTGGTGCGTCAGGACGCCACCCTCTCGGCAACGGTGAACCTTTCCGCCTCACCGTTCCACCACGCCAAGGTCGCCGATCGCATCAAGGTCGCTCGAACCGCCGCTGCACGTTTGGGAACGCCCTTCCTGTTGGCCAACCAAGTGGGTGGTAACGACGATTTGGTGTTCGACGGTTCATCCATCGCGGCTTGGCCCGACGGGACCGTCGTGCTCGCCCCAGCATGGGTAGAAGGCGTCCTGAATGTCGATCTGAGCGACCCTTCCTCGTGCACCTGGACGCCATCCAACGCCACGGACGCCCTGTCCATTGGTTCACACGAACTCCTCGTGTTGGAGCCTGACCAAGCCGTACCCACCGTGACGGGTGCGGAGGGTCTTGTTGACGCGGTGGTGACCGGGCTTGCGGATTATTGCCGAAAATCGGACCTCCACCGCATCGTGCTCGGATTGTCGGGCGGCATTGATTCTGCAGTCGCGGCCTGCGTAGCCGTGGAGGCGTTGGGTCCTGAAGCCGTGCACGGCCTTGCGTTGCCGTCGCGCCACTCATCCCAGCACAGCCGCGACGATGCGCGCTGGACGGCGAAGGCCTTGGGCATGCGGTTCTCCGAGCTGCACTTGGACGCCATGCATGAGCCGGCTGAAACCTTGCTCGGTGATGTGCTTCACACCGGACACGCCGTCGCAGGCGAGAACCTGCAAGCGCGCCTGCGTGCGCTCCTGGTGATGGGACATGCCAACGCCGAAGGTGCGATGGCCATCGCTACAGGTAACAAATCGGAGCTCGCGCAGGGCTACTGCACCCTTTACGGCGACATGGCAGGCGGTTATGCGCCGCTTGGGGACCTCTGGAAGATGGACGTTTATGCCATGGCAGAGGTGTTCAACACCCGCGCTCGAACCCAAGGGCGGGAGGAACCGGTAAATGCCTCAACCATGACCAAACCTCCCTCGGCCGAATTGGCCCCTGATCAAGTGGATGAAGACACCTTGCCTCCCTACCCCGTGCTGGACCGAATCCTTCGCGCGCACATCGAGGAAGGCCTCGATCACGCGGCCATCGTGGCGCGCGGTGAGGATGCTGCCGTGGTCGCCGATGTGCTTGCTCGCATGGGCCGCAACGAACACAAGCGCTGGCAGATGCCACCTGCGCCTCGGGTCAGCGTTCGCGCCTTCGGTCAAGGCTGGCGGATGCCCTTGGCAGGCCGACATGATTGGCGTGACTAAGGCCAAATCAGCCAGGATTGGGTCATGCCACCGTGGCTCCAGCCGTGCACTTCGTGCCCAGAACTCCCGTCGTGAGCCACGAAGACAACGCGGTCGTCGTCCACCAGCAACCGTCCGTAACGCCCTGCGTCCGCGTCTCCGGACGGATTGGGGTCGTGAAGCGGTTGCGTGCCGGTGAGGTCGACGTGGTGCAGGGCGAAGCCTGTCCCGGCATCGGCCAACACCGCGATGCCATCGAGGAAGGGGACGGCGGCTCGCGGCAGGGATCCTGTCCATCCTGAGGCCAATTCATGCATGCCGGTGCCGTTTTGCGTCCCGTCCGTGCTGCATGGCTCAGATCCGTTCGCAACGATGACGCATGAAAACCACAAGCGGCCTTGGTGCTCAATGGGGACCATGTCTCCGCCGGGGTTCATGATCGAGGTGGACAAGCGCAACACCTCGCCCGATGACGTGTTCCAACCCCACAACGAGGCATCGGCACCGTCCAACACGGCATCGAAGACCACCACGTCACCAAGGGCCACGAGGCCAAAGGTGGTGCCGACAAAAGCCGGGGCTTGGCCGCCTCCGTTCCGCATGAGGTGCGTCACCTGGCGCGGTGGTTGAGCCGGGTCGAGGTGAATCAGTTGCCGTCCCTCTGGCGTGGTCCCAACAACGACGATGCCGGTGTGCACTGCGATGCCGCTGGATGGCGAAGACGACCCTGCAGGCCAGATGTCGAAAGCCTGCACCGTTCCATTCGTTCGAATCAGGACCGGCTCCACGTCGCCCGAGCCGTCTTCAGCGCCCAACCACAGACCGTTTTGATCGCTGAGGCCGAGGCCGATGCCGACGCGAAGCATGCCGTTGGCCCAAGCCTGCAAAGCCGACCCATTGGCGATGGCAGGGTGAAGGTCCAGCGTCATCGTTCCTTCGACCGTGCCGTCCGTCCACCACGGCAGGCCGACGCCTCCGGGGCGTGTGAGCACGTGCCCGTTCATCCACGGGATGAGCATGGAGCCGGCATCAACGGCGTCACCGCCGCCGTCGGCGATCAACGGCGTCGTGTCCAACGTGCTGGTGTTCAACGCCCACAGGCCACGATGGCCGTTTGCGCCGGCCGCGTCAAAAAGCACGATGCTGTTGTCGGCCGCGCCCGTGAGCCCAAGGCGCAGGCCAGGTTGTGCGTCGCCTGTAGGATTGAGGTCAGCGACCAGGGTCGGTGTGTGCCAACCGGAGGCCAAGCGATGCNGCTCACACCCCGACGTGCCGTCGGTCATGGCCACGAACAGTTCGTGACCCACGTGGGCCATGGCATCACAACNNGNNNTNAANGAATNNGCAGATCCNNGNGCNNAGGTCGGAAAGCGGACCAGACCGGAGGTCGGAGGCGCAAATCCGCACTGTTTCGTCGANCTCNCCGGACTGGAGCAAGCCGTCATCGGCCACACCAANNAGNCCGTCGTCCAGNCCGATGTGAAGCAACAAGCCCACGGGACAGACGCCNGGGTCCGGCNGCTCTGAGGCGATCAGGGCCGTGGCTCCAGACAGGCCGTCCACGCCGTCAGTTCCGTTCTGCCCGTCAAGGCCAGGCTGGCCGTTGGTTCCGTTTGTCCCTCCCGTGCCATGGCAGAGGAAGGACGTCTCCAGCACTTCGCTGGCCTCTAGGGTGCCGTTGGCGTCCAAATCAAGTCCCCACGCATAGGCCAACCCGCCTTGGGGGCACGCATCACCCGGCGATACCGGGGATGTCGTCATTCGGACGTTCGCGCCGTTTGCTCCCGGTGCGCCACTGGACCCTGGCGCACCGTCGCAGATGGTTGTGGTCCCGTCTGCTTCGGCCGCCTCGAGCGTTCCATCCTGGTTGTCGTCTGCGCCGTAGGTGAGCAACACGCCCGATCCCGGACAGCCTTCGGTGGCGTCCTCTGTGACGATGAGCATCGAGACCGGTCCGGTGGAATCCCCGCCGTCAAGCGGCAGGACAAGTCCTGCTCCGCCCATGCCGAGGGCGAGCACGATCATCAGTGCCTGTGCAACGGCTGCTGCTCGGCCTTCATCCGCTTGTTCTGTTCGTTGCTGTTGGTGCCGCTGCGCTCCATGTGAGGCATTCGTCATGGTTTGACGTTCGACGTTAATCGTAACAAAACCTCTGCCGAAATCGTTACGCGTGCTCCGGCAGGCTTGATGGCCTTCCTCGCTGTCCGAGGAACATGGACCTGCCACCTCGCTTGCAGGCTCAACTCGACGGGGCGGAAGGTCCCACCCGTCAGAAAGGTGCACGTCTGGTCGTTGATCTTGCCCTGACGACGGGAGCATCATCGTTCGTTGAGGTCAAAGATTCCCACGTGTCTGGCGTTTCGGTCATCACCGGTGGAGACGGTTTGGTCCGCTTTCTTGAGGACTTGACCGACGACGGTGGACCCGGCGTGGCCATTCCAACCACCCTCAATTCAGCAGGATGCGATGCGGACCGTATGAAGGAAATGGATCTCGGACGTGAGGGCTTCCTGAACGCTCAACTCAACATTGTGGAGGCTTACACCAAACTCGGCATCCGACCCACGCTGTCCTGCACGCCATACGACCGCGGTGAAGAACTCGAAGAGGGCATCGCCTGTTGGGCAGAATCCAACGCCGTGTGCTATGCGAACTCGTGGACCAAGATGCGAACCAACCGCGAATCCGGGCTGTCGGCCCTGGCCACGGCTTTGACTGGATTTGCACCGCGTTGGGGACTTCACCTTGACCGGCATCGGATGCCGAACATCCGCGTCGAGGTGACCGCCACACTGAGCACCTTAGCGGATTATTCGATCCTCGGTGACTGGATCGGTGCACAGGCCCAACCCGGATGGTCCATGCCGTGGGGCCCGATGCCGCTCATCCTTGGCCTTGAATCGGGCATGACGTTCGCGGAGCGCAAAGCCCTCACCGCCGCGGCGGCCAACTACGGCACGCCGATGTTGTGGGTGAACGGTGTTTCAGCTGCCCCTCCCCTGACCCGAGCGGGTGCGGATTGGGCACCGCCTGAAGGCGGCTGGCAAGGCACCCTGGTCTTCGACGACGCAGCCCTCACGAAGCGAAAGGACGAACTTGCGCCAAAGGGCACCGTTGACCTCGTCGTCATCGGCTGTCCACAAGCCTCCATCGAGGAAATTCGCCTCACTGCTTCAGCGGTCAGGGCGCACGCCGAAATGGGGGCCAGCATTCCTGACGGCCGGCTGTGGATGTTCACCAGCCGAGAAAACCACGCCTTGGCCGCGGCGGACGGCTCTTTGGCGCTGCTTGAAGGGAGCGGAGCGGTGGTGCTGAAGGACACCTGTCCAGAGGTGACGCCCTACAACCGCGAGCGCTTCAACCACCTGCTGACCAATTCGATGAAGGCCGAGCATTACCTGACGAGCGGCCTCAACCGCATTCCTACGAGTGTGGCGGACATCGAAATCTGCGTTGCACACGCCTTCAATCCCGTACTGGCGGAGGGCCCTCGCCCAAACCTTGGTGACCGCCAGCATCACGTTCCACAGAGCAACGTCACCCACCAGGACGGAGCCTGCGCATTGACCGGCGAAGGCTTGTCGTCTCAACAGGACTTCCGCGTGGTCGGACGTGCGATGGTTACGGACGTGCCCATCACGTACCTCGGTTACGTCGACCGCGAGACGGGTGAAATCGACGAGCGCGGCCATCCGTTGGACGGTCGCCCGGTCGAAGGCAAGATTCTGATCTATCCGAAAGGTTCGGGCTCGACGGTTGCTCCATACGTCCTCATGGGGCTGTTGTATCGAGGGCGAGGTCCAACGGCCATCGTCAACAGGGACGTCTGTCCCTTGTCGCTTCCTGCTGCCTCCCTGCTGGGTCTTCCGTACGCCCATGGCTTTGACGAAGACCCGTGCCTTGCGGTCAACGATGGCGATTTGGTCGAGGTCGCTCGCGAAGCCGGTGGCGCCGTACACCTGAAAGTGCTCGAGCGCGCTGCGCCACAGGGGTGAGGTCATGAGGCCGGTGTTGGTCACGGGCGGGACAGGATTTCTCGGCTCGCACTTGGTCGATGTGTTGGTCAAAAAGGGCCATGACGTGGTGGTCATGGACGACGGGTCGCGCTCATCGCTCGAGCGTTGCCCACCAGGTGTTCGTTTGATTGAAGGCGACGTTCGCTCCGGTGATGCTTGGTTGGCCGTGGAGGGTGCGGTAGGACCGTGCGGACTGATCCACCATTTTGGGGCAATCAACGGCACCGCACGCTTTGACCGCGAGGCCATCGACGTCATCGACGTCGCGATCAACGGCGCCTTGCAGGCCATTGATGCAGCACGTCGCTGGGGGGCGAGGCTCGTGATGGCCTCTTCTCCTGAAGCCTACGGCGAGGCCCTTGACAGGAATCACGGCGACGAGCGTTCCACCTTCACGCCCCCACAGGAGCACTTGCGTCACAGCTACGGGGCCTCGAAATACCTCGTTGAAGTCCTCGCTCAGGCCGCGGTGAAGCAAGGGCTCGATGTGCGCATCGCGCGTCCGTGCAATGCGTATGGTCCCCGCGCCAGCGGCGGACAGAACGGGCAGGTGGTTGCGATGATGCTCGAACGGGCTGCCGCTGGGCGCTCCCTCGATGTTCACGGCGACGGTCATCAAACCCGCTCATTCACGTGGGTTGGGGACGTTGTGGACGGCTTGGAGCGTTTGGGGCGCATGGATGACGCCATCGACGGCTCGGGGTCGCTTGCCGGCTCCGCCTTCAACTTCGCTTCATCGGTCGAGACCAGCATTGCAGATCTGGCTTCACACATCAGCGCGCTGACCGGTGCATCGGTCGTTGACGGTCAACCGGGACATCCTGGAGATCCTCGCCATCGCCGTCCCGACGTGCATGATGTCAAGCAGCGCCTCGGTTGGCAAGCCACAACATCGCTTCAGGATGGGCTACGGCGCACGTGGCGCGCCCTTCAGGACGACCGGTGATCGATCATCTGAGACCAGCCGGTGGGACTCGCCATCAGGCGATCGAGGCCGTGCTGACACAACACATCGAGGGCCTCTGCATCCGTGGACGCGTCTGGAAGCATCACTTCGTCCACGCGAAGCACGACGAGTTTGGCCACGGCTTCGGGCAGCGGGAGCTCTTCGACCAAGCGAACCTGGACCGCAGCCGCTGCCCGATTGAGGAAGGGGCGACCTTCCTCATCGTTCACGTGAGGGACATTGGACCATTCCGATGCACCTCTTGGGACGGATGGGGCGGTTCGGGCGACCATGTCGGCGTCATCCGGTCCGCTGAGCAGCACGTACAGCGTTGCATTGGGGCACTCCCTCAGGTTGAGTAAGGTGTCTCGGGCCCTGCCCTCGCGGTCGCTTGAGAGGGACATGACCACCAGCGGTGGGCTGTTCGAAACCACGCTGAGGGACGTCATCGGTGCAAGGTTGTGCTGACCGTGCTGGTCTGTGGTGGCGACCAACACCAGCGGGCGAGGCGACAATGTTGCGGTCAGGACCCGTGCACGAGAGGAGTGGTCCAAATCGTCCATCCGGAACGTGGTGTGGCCGTTCATCAGACGCTGCGTGGTTCGTGCGGGTTGGTCGTCCCCTTCCCCGCTCAACCAGGCGTCGAGTCGGCCCGTGTTGACTTCGTCAAGGGCGAACGTGGTATGGTCGCGGTAGGCTTCCCAGCTGCTGGTGTCCTCGCCGCGCTCAGCTTTTCGCTCGATGGACGACGATGCGTAAGCCACGCAGCGTTCGAGGAACGCTGCGACGGTGCGCCGAGATTCTTCGCTCAGACCTTCACGCTCCAAGTCCAAGTTCGCGCATCAGCATGTCCACGTGTCCCTTGGCACGCACGTTGTAGCGTGCCCAAGCAAAGGTCCCATCCGGTGCGATCACGAACGTCGAGCGAGCGCATCCCATGTACTCCTTGCCGTAGTTTTTCTTCATGCGCCAGCTGCCGAAGGTCTCGTGCAGGCTTCCATCTTCATCGAGGAGGAGCGGGAAATTGAGGTCCTGCTTGGTGGAGAAGTTGTCATGCGATCGGGCGCTGTCTTTCGAAACGCCCCACACGACGTAGGATTCCGTGTTGAGCCGGGCCATGTTGTCCCTGAAGTCACACGCCTGCGTGGTGCACCCCGGCGTGCTGTCTCGCGGGTAGAAGTAGAGGATGACATGTTTACCTTCGGCAAGGGTGGCGTTGAGGTCGTATGTGTTTCCTGCTGCGTCGAGGGCCGTGAAGTGAGGTGCACGTTGTCCAGCTTCGAACGTTGTGGGTTCGCTCATGACGCGGTCTAGGGAGGAGTGTGTATGAACTGTTGGTCGCCTCCCGAGGGCCTGCATGCTCCTCTTGATGCCGTTTATGCGTATTGACTAAAGGTAGATTCGTGCCGGGTAGAGTTGGGTGCGATTGGCGATTCTTTCAAGAACCGGCAGAAAAAGTATGAGTCATGGCAGCGATACGTATGTCCCGTCGCTGCCGCCGCTACCTCAAGCGAATTCAGCGTGCTCCGACACGATACGCCCTCCAAGAAATCGCC
>PCBQ01000005.1 GCA_002731395.1 Methanobacteriota archaeon | reverse complement strand
GACCCACGCGATTTCCAGTCGCGCGCACTACCAGGCTATGCGATCTCGGCTCAAACCGCCGAACAGTCACCCACGTTTAACGCTCACTCTTCGGCGTAGGCAGCAGAGGAAAGGCCTCAAAGGGCCTCGCTCGACCACCAATCATGGCCGAGGCCACGGCGCGCGAACACGACGCGCCAATCAACCACAGGTTGCGGCTTTCTGAGGTGAAGCTGAAGCGTTCCACGCCACCCATGGGACCGCTCACTGAACCCACAGATCGCATCCGCCGCGAGTGGACCTTCATCGCTACCCTCACTCAAGCAGAAGACCGCAAACAAGGCGCCATCACCCTCGGAATCGGCATGGCGGCATTCCTTCTTGGGAGCATGAGCGGAGAAGTGTTCAGTGGTGGTGACCCGACCACCACTGGATTGACGTCCGTTTCTGGAGCAGCATATGTGCAAACCTTGGCTTCGATGGCCGGTTGGATTTGGTTCGCCGTTCGACTCTGGACGACCTATCCAGTGATGCGCATCCACGCCATCACAATGTTCGTGAGTTGGGGGCTGTTGTTTTTCGCTCAACTCCTTTTTCACGTGGAAAACCCCAATTTTCCGCTTGACGCGACCTTACCGCAATTGTCCTTCGGAGCGCTTCTCTCGGTGGTTGCTGTCTTCATGCTCTACATGCTGAGCACCGCCGTCAGGGAAACCCGGGACCTGCACGTCGAGGAAAACCACCTCCATGAAGACGTGCGAAAAATGACGGAAGAAATGGAGGAGCACTCTCTGTTTGGCTGGGCTGCGCTGTTCGTGGTTTGGGGCATCGTCGTCATCATCAACGCTTGGAGCGGTGCACATTTCGTCTCTGACCGGTTTGCGGACCGATGGGGTGTGCTTACGCTGCATGTCCTTTCTGCGCCGCTGGTGTTGAGCGGACTGCTGATCGTGGCCTGGTACCCACAACGCATGCTTGGACAAGACGCCAAAGTGAGGACACGTGCCGCGCATTTGGCGGACCAAAGTCCATCTCATGACGCAGCCCTGGTGGAAGGGGACCTGTCTTGCCCATCCTGTGGTGCTGAGAGCGAAGATCTTGAGCGACGTGACGGTGAAGTGTACGTTCAATGCATGAACAGCGACTGCAGTGGGTGGGGCAAACTGGACGGTGCCTGTGAAACATGCTCAACGCCTACCCCGAGTCGATTGACCTGTGTGTCATGTGGATTGAATACGACCGTCAACGACTATTTGGTCAACAAGGAGGCTTGGTGATGATGCTGAATCGACGTGAAGACTTCCCCCTGCTAAGGGACGACGTGGCTCCTGCCTACCTTGACAACGCCTGCGTGACGCTCAAGCCTGATGCTGTCATTCAAGCCGTAAACGACTATTACACGATGCGCCCAGCATGCGGTGGCCGTTCCGTCCATCGTCTGGGAACATCTGTTTCACAGACCATGGCCTCCACACGAAGGCTGCTCGCCCAGCACATCGGTGCACGAGACGTCAATGAAGTCGCGTTCATGAAGAACGCAACCCATGCTCTCAATCAAGTGGCTCAAGGCCTTTCATGGAACAAAGGTGACGTCATCTTGACCACCGACAAGGAGCACAACTCCAACCTTATCCCATGGCTCGAGCTTGAACGCACGCATGGTGTGGACCACAGGGTTTTGCCCTCAACTGAAGAGAACACCTTCGATCTCGAAGGGTTTGAAGCAACCTGTGCTGAACTCGACGAACGCCTGAAAATGGTGTCCGTAGGTCATGTCAGTAACCTCGATGGTGTGACCGCGCCCGTGAAAGACATTGCACGCATTGCACATGACCATGGCGCTCTTGTTTGCGTTGATGGGGCGCAATCGGCACCGCACTTGCCCATCAACATCGACGACCTTGGTGCAGACTTCTTCGCGTGTTCCATCCACAAGATGATGGGACCTTCTGGTATGGGGGCGTTGTGGGGCCGAATGGACCTCCTTGAGACCATGCATCCAGTTCTGACGGGCGGTCACACGGTGGCCACCTCCACCTATGAGGGGATGCAATGGGCCGCTCCACCGGCTCGGTTCGAAGCAGGTTTGGGCCATTATGCCGGCATCGTAGGCACCGAGGCGGCGTTGACTTACCTCTCAGAGCTCAACCTTGACGATGTGCATGAACATGAAGTCAAGATCAATCGAATCATGAGTGAAGGCATTCGAGATTTGGAAGGCGTGAGGATCATTGGACCGGAAGACGCAAGCCTGCGCGGCGGCATTTGCTCCATCCTGCTTGACGAACACCTTCCCTCTCATGATCTTGCCATCCTCCTCGATGAGGCCGCCGGAGTCATGGTACGGTCGGGACGTCATTGCGTCCACTCTTGGTTCGAAGACAGGGACGTCAGCGGAGACTCATTGCGAGCCAGCGCCTACTTCTACACCTCAGAAGAGGATGCGCACCGCTTTGTTGACGTCTTTTCCGAGGCGGTCAACGCCTTCAACGCAGCCTGAGGATGGACCATGGAACCTCCATCTGAGATTCCACCCGCTCCTCGCCTTCCTGAGGAGACCACCCTGCCCGGCACGGGGATGACTGCGGCCTTCGTCGGCCTCGCCATTCTTTCGGCCGGTGTTCTGGCCGTCGTGCTCCTGCTGCCAGAAGACAGCCTGTTGATTCAGCCATCTCGTCTTGCCCTCGATGCTGAACAAGAGGCCGTTGAACTCGTGGCAGCAGGAAACGGCTATTCGGGCGTAGGCGTCGAAGTGTGCATGGTGGATTCGGGCATCGACCTTCAGCACCGTGACATGGACCATGTGTCCTTGGCAGGGTGGTTGGACGTCGTGGGTAATGGAACCACTCCATACGATGATCACGGCCATGGCACGTCGATGGCAGGCCTTCTCGTTGCAAAAGGTGGCTTGACTGGCATGGCGCCGGACGTAAACCTCCACGTCGTCAAGGGCTTGAGCTCATCTGGAGAAGGAGAAGATGAAGACCTCGCGGACGCCATTGACTGGTGCATCGATCAAGGTGCACATATCGTTTCACTGTCCTTGGGTGGCGCACCGGGCGCTCTGTCCTTCTTGCCTGGTGGCGGCCGGGCCAGCGAAGCCGCAGTCGAACGTGCCTTAGCACAGGGAATTTTTGTCGTAGCAGCAGCAGGAAACGACGGAGGTAGCGGCGATGATGGCGATGTGGCCAGTCCTGGATCTGTCGATCTTGCCATCTCCGTTGGTGGTGTGCACATGGACGGTACACATTGGAGCGGCTCCTCCATCGGTGACAACGACGGCCGAATCCTGCCGCTTCCGATCTTGTTCCCACGTCAGGACCCTGACAAGAAGCCAGAGATCATGGCGCCTGGGGCAGGGGTTGCCGTGGTCAACGCAGACAGCAACACATGGAGCTTGGTGAACGGGACAAGTGCAGCCACAGTCTACGTCACCGCGGCTCTCGCTCACCTGCTTGAAGCACGGCCGGACCTGAGAAGCGGTGACGTAAACAACAGTGCAGAGCAGACCATCGAGGACGTAAAAACGAGGTTGATGGAAACGGCCAGGCCGCAACCCGGCCAAGACGGACACGACGACGCGTATGGGTACGGTATCGTGCAAATCGATCGGTTGCTCGACGCCTACACGTGATCAACTTAGTTTTCGCACGGCAACAATCGTTCCACCATGGACTGGTACAAAGGCCAAATCGTGTTCTTCGGAACAGCGCTGGACAAAAGAAATCCATGCGTTGAATCCAGCAATGATGGCGGCCCCTTCTTCGGTGCTGTCGTTGATGTCCTCGCCTGGTACTGCCGGTTCAATCAGCAGCAGGACCCCACCCCTACGAAGCAGCTCTAGCCCTGATGCCGCCCGAGCGCTGAGGGATTCGATGCCGCCACGAAGAATCATCACGTCGAGTGCATCCATCAAGGTCGGAGGACGCTCTTTGCTGGCCAAGTGAGCAAGCCGCCACGCGCGGGTCTGTGGAGCATGCTCGTCGACGGTCCCCACCACAACGCGCGCTGATTCTTCCATGCCGTATCGCTTGATTACGCGATCGAGGATAACAGCGAACCTGTTCCCCTCCTCCATCACATCAACCATATCGGGAGCCACCACATCCTCCCTGCTCCATGCATCAAGCAACCACGCGGTGGTGTGACCGATGGCTGCTCCAACTTCGGCCACCGTACGGGGTTGGAGGGTGACCACGATGTCTCGGAGCCGGCGCACCACCGAGACCGTCGGGACATCAATGCCCATGTGGCCCATTTGTACCCCAATGTTTGCGGCAATGTCGGGCGCATCACGGCCCAGGTCTTGTCGTGCGCCCAAAGCAGCCCGAAACGCCTCCTCTGGAGAAGGGGATGCCCCCTCGTCCGCCATGTTTTCGGGTCAACGGACCACGGCTTGAACCTAAGCCCTCCTCCGATGGGTTCAAACCACGTGGTTTGAGGCCGGGTCATGGACGAGGAGGACGATGGCCTCGATGTTGAGGAGGAGGTCCTCCACAACGCGATGATCTGCCCCTCATGTGCCGAGTTTGAGGGTCACGACATCCTCACCTCCAAGCCCAAAGGAAACGGCCATGACCACCGCGTACGATGCCAAGGTTGCGGCCACGTCTACACCGTCCATCTGCGACCCCCCAAGGCGGTGGAGGTTCCGTTCATGCTGACGGACGGTCCAGAGAGTCAGATGGTGACCCTCGAGCTGGACGCCGATGAGGTGCTGGACCTTGACGACGTCTTCGAAGACGGTGGCATGCTGTGGCGAGTCACGCACCTCGAGGATTCGATGGGGATGACCGTCACCTCGGGCGTGGCCGAGAACATTCGTCGTGTCGTCGCCCTGCGTGAGGACCTCATCCGGGTTCGCCTCACGTTGACCGTTGGCGATCGCTCTCGACCCGATCACATGGTGTGCCAGCCGGACACGACCTTTACCGCCAGCACGATGATCGAACATGGCGGTCGAACGTGGATTTTACGAGCCATTCACACCGGACGTGGCAGGACGCTGAAGGGAACGGTACCCGCAAACCGAATCGTTCGCATGTACCTCCACCAACCGCCGGCTCCTGAGCCAACCAAACCGATGACGGGACGGGAACGAAGGCAGGCGTGGAAGGAAGGCCGTCTCGGTTTCAATCCGAATCCCGTCGTTCCAAGGCGGAATGAAGACCGAAAACGGAACCGTGGACGACGGTGATCACGGCCGGTTGGTCCACGGCATCAGGAAAGCCTTGGCGACTTGTGTGGCCACGGTCGGGTTCTCCTTCAATCGACGGATGCTGTATTCGTACCACTTTTCTCCGTAGGGGATGTAGACGCGCGTCCTATGACCCTCCGCGCGCAGACCTCTGCGCAAAGGACCGCGAACGCCGAGCAGCATTTGGAATTCGTAACCGGGCCCTTTGCCGAGGCGTGCAGGCGGCGAGGGATCACGCGGATCAGCTTCTTCGCCAGGCGTCCATCCACCTTTTTTCAAGGCCGCAAGTGATGCNTCAATCACGGCATCNTCATGGGATGCAATGCCGATGTAAGCCCCATGCTCGAGGCCTCGTTCCACACACGCAACGGTCGCGTCAGTGATGGCCTGGCGTGAGGTATGCGCGATGGATTCGGGCTCGAGATAAATCCCCTTGCAAATGCGATGGTCGGCAGCGTTGCCCAAGGAGGCGGCGATGCGCTCAATGTCGTCGAGCGTTCTGTGCAAGCGCCCTTGAAGCACCGTACCAACGTTCACCAGGCCCTCCCCGTGCAGCGTCAACACGACGTCGATGGTGGCATCTGTGACACGGTGGTCTTCCATGTCAAGACGAACGAACATGTCGTGTTCGGCTGCTTCCTGCACCAACTTCCGAATGTTCTCCAACCCAACCTGCTCGTCGATGAGGAGCCCGAACGCTGTCGGTTTGATGGACAGGTTGGCGTCAAAACCGTGCTCCAAAATTTGAGCCATCACCCGACGGTATTCTTCGAGAAAGTACGTCGCCTCCTCGAGGGATGTGATTTCCTCCCCAAGCACGTCGATGGTGAAACACGCGCCTTGTTCGGTCAAACGATGCATGACGCGCACGGCGTCATCGAGCGTCGAGCCCGCAACATAACGGCGGGAGATGTACCTCACAAACCATCGAGGCATCACCCCGGTCATGGCAACGATGGCCCGTGAGATGGGGCCCGCATTCGCCATGAGTTGTCCTGTGGTCGGCGCTTCTTGACGCTTGCTCGACCCTCAGAAGTCCTGAAGCATGCTCGCATGCCTTGCAGAGTCCACCACTTCGATGCCCTTGGCCTCAAGATGATCGAAAAGTGCCCGACGCTCCCACCCCCGGAATGACTTCTTGTCGAGGCTGATGACGAGCGTCCTGCCGTGATGTGCGACTTTGGTTGAAGCGATGGCTGCGTCCAAGGCATGGGCCCAACGCCCACCAACTGTCCCGTCCTCAAGACGGGAGAAAGGCAGGGAATGGTTGGCCAACATATGTCCGAGAAGGGCCCCATCCAATGCTGCCATGGCGTTACCACGTGGCGCGTAGTGGCCTCCACCAAGCGTGACCAGCACCGGAACGTGCGATGACTCGCACGGCGTCTGTTCTCCCTGCAACTCAAGTCGAAGCACGTCGAGGAGAACATCCGCCCAAACCTCTGCGGCACCCTCGTGTGCCCACGTTGCCTCCGTGGATCCTACCTCAAGGAAGGCGGCAGGCCCTTGCTGCCATGGACCATGGTGCGTGACTTCGAGGCTGATTTCAAACTCCGGGATTCTCACGTCGTCTGTGTGGTGCTGAAGCGCACGCCAAAATGAGGCGAGGCGGGGGGAAGGTGGCGGCGCTTTCCCGGCTTGGCCTCCGTACGGTGGAGTTTCTCCGGGCTCGAGGTGTGGAACGCCGATTGGATGGACGGTCAGGCAAGGCCGGCCGCTCGCAGCAGCGTGTTTGGAAAGGAAGAGGACATCCTCGACGGTTTCACCTGTGGCTTCGGTCCACCGTTGGTCGAGGTGATCTTGGTCCAAATGGAACCCAGAACGACACCACACCCGAACGCGGCCCTTGCGGTAGGTCGGTGATGCCTCGACGTGATCGCCTGCGTCGAAGACGTCACGTTTCAGCAGCGCCTTGAGCATGCTCGTGGAGGCCTCATCACCGTCGCAAGCCACGACAAGTACAACAGCGCCCATGCACCGCGCACGCGGTTCACCTAGACCTGCCTTGTGGCGAAGGTCCATGAGCGACGGTGCAAAGGACGGGCTGTGCAGACCTGCCCATTCCCGCCCGCGTGGATTCGGCCCCACGATGCGGGTATCCTGCTGGTTGGAAGGGACGGTGAGGTCCTCAACGTTGACCACGCAGGCCAACCCTCTGGTCAACCCGTGAGCCCGTTTCCAATGTCCCTCACCCATGGTGTTGTGATGGGCACTCGCCTGATGGCCACGTGGATGGATCACGAGTTGCGCATGGCGCGGTTTGCTGCCTTGGACATCAATGACCTACGTGACGGCCCATCAAGGGCATCGGTCCGACGGGGGGAACGTGAGGCGGTCCACCCTGCTGGCCACCTCTGGTCCCATGCCTTGGACGCTGAGCCTTTGGCCCTCATTGAACATCAAGGTAACGTGGTGCTTGCTTTACACCCGAACGCGCTGTACCTCATTGACGACGAGGGACGCGAACTCCAGCGGACCACGCTGCCCGAACCGGAGGATTCACTCGGATCGAACCTCACTCATCTGCACAGCGATGACGATGGAACGGTGGAGGTCACCCTCCGCGATGGTTCGTGTCACCGCGTGTTCTTTGATGGAAGGCCTGCCGAAGCCCTCGGACGAGCCCCCACTGACCAACCTGTGCGGAGTGTGGCCTATGGACCGCAAGGGAAGTTGTTGCTCACCGAAAGCCACGACGCAATGTGGTTGGAGGGGGACACCGTTCGGATGACGGCGAGACTGAGCGGCCCTCCCGGACAAGTGGTCTGGTCCACCACGCATGACGGTTGGCTTATCGCCGGCTGGCGTGAGAGGGTCTTGCTCTCGACCTCGGGCTTCAAGCGTTCTGACAGGGACAACGTCGACGTCGCCGTGTATTGCACAGAAACACAGGTGTTGATTGTCGATAACGACGGCACGTGGAGTGCGTTCGAAGCCTAATCATTCGTCGTTCTTGACGGTGTAACCGCAGCGACCGCAGGACTTGCGGTTGCCATGAACGGCGAGGAAGATGCCAGGACCACACTGTGGTTCTGGGCAATATTCACCCTTAATCTCGAGGCCGTTTTCTCCGACCACGAACTTGGACACCTTGGCCTTCTGCCACTTATCGCCCATCAAGCCTCACCTCCCTCGTCGTCTTCACCGCTTTCAGCAGCTGGCTCAGCGGAACCGCTGTGCAGCTCCTCATGACGCTTGTGAATGTAGGCGGGCTCAACAGACATGGCCTCAGCCGTGTCGTAGACGTACGCGCGCCCGGTGGTCATGGCCATACCAAACCGCGTGTTGCAGTCTTTAACAATCACCAAATCGGGATTGGCACCTGGTTCGAGGCCACGGACCTTTTCGATAACCTCTTGTCGAGAAGGAGTGGATTGCTTAGGATGCTTCCAGCGGAATTCGATCTCCACGCGATGGAGGAGCTTGT
>PCBQ01000004.1 GCA_002731395.1 Methanobacteriota archaeon | reverse complement strand
CCGAGGCCGTTGGAGAGGAAAGAGACGTGGAGTTTGCCCATCTGTTGCTCGAATTCTTGCCGTTCCACCGATTCGATCACTCGGCTTTCCCGTTCCTCTTCACCAACGCCGCCGGAGCGGAAGGATCGGATGGTCGGGGAGAGGGCCAGGTCTTCGCTGCCAAGGTGGTCAAGCGCCCACCGCATCCAAAAGGCCATTTCGCCGTCGATGGTGATGGACGTCTCGCGTTCGAGGACCAAATCGCCACGGTCTTGGGCGAAGTCCAAGCTCCCGACAACGGTCAGTGGGGAACCTGCACCTGTCGTGCGAAGCGGTTCTTCTGCAGGGTAGTAACTCCCTCCACCGCCATCGCCGCCTTCGGTGATGAAGGTCACTTCGCGGCTTTCGCTGGTGATGGTGGCTCCACCGCTTTGCAGCCTGAGGGTGACTTGAAGCAGCATGGTGCGCTCACCAGGGTCTTCGTCCGTGTAGGTCCACGTCACGCGAATACCGTCAGCAGATTGCGTTTCCACCGGATCTCCCGACACCACGCTTCCATCGAGACGTAGGGTCAACTCGTTGCTAAAGGCGAGCAAATCTGTACCGAAGGGAGAAGCAACAACGACGCCAAAGTACGCATCAGCACCCTGGGTCTCCACATCAAGCAATTGCATCTGGACCACCGCGACTTCCCCCGTGATGGACGCATCTGCATCCTCAGCACCCCATTGGACCGAAAGTTGTGAGCCACTTTGCGGCACCGAGAAAATCACGGAGCGAGCAAGCAGAACCACTTCGAGGTCCCACCCGTCGTTGACCGTGCTTTCCTCAACAGGGACGGTGAAACTGACCGTGCTCTGGCCCTGACCGACAAAGGTTGAGGGCGCGGGGAGTTCACCGATGTACACGTTGGATCCAATGGATACCTCCACTGAGAAATTCACCTGTGCTCCGCCGGCGTTTTCCACCAACACAGGGAGGCTGATGGACCACGTGCTGGCAGGAACGGTCCCTGCATAGAGGTCCTGCAGTCGCCACGTTGCTACGACTTCCTCAGAGGTTACGGCGTTGGCGATGACCGCGCTTTCGGGGGTGTCCCCGAGCCGCTCAGAGAATGGATTCAGTTTCCCGCTGTCCGCTGATCCCAGCATGAACAACTCGACCTCAGATGCCTCGCAACAAATCACGTCCGTGGTTGAACGGCCATCGACCGCAGCGCCTGTGGGAACAATGAGGATTGGAGCCAGCATCAGCAGCGCCACGAGGACTTGCCGCACTGGATCACCTCAAAGCGCACGCTCAAGGAGGGTTCCAAGTTCTTTCTCAAACAAACCGACCAAAGCGGTTCCAATCTCGCCCTGCAATTCGTCAGGGAGCATGCGCAATCCAAGCCGGGTTGCGGCCCTGCTGGCCTTCAACTCGGCGTACACCGAGCGTGCTTTGGCTTGGAAATAGTAGCCAACTGCCTCCTTGATTTCAGCCTTGAGTTCCGGATCGTCGTCAATGACGTTTCGGATGTGCGCTTTGAGCTCGTCCTTGACCAAATCTCGGAAGGTTTCCAAGACGAGGTCTTCGGTGGCCATCAGGTCTTGGATTTGGTCGCGGATGCCGCCCGTCAACAATCGCTCGATGGCCATGCTTGGCCAACGACGGCTGTTCCTTGAAGCCATTGGTGCTTCAGGCTGGTTCAACCAACGCCCCTGTGGTCAGCAAGGCATCCATTTTGCGGCTCATCATGAGTTGGTTCTCCTCGTGATCTGCGTGGGAGGTTTGCCCCATCACCGCGACTTGCTCCAGCATGTCGAGGGTCTGGCCAGGCAACATCGGACGATGCCAAACAACCTCCTCCAGCCTTGCTGATGCCATGGAAGCGTGCCTCAAGGCAGGAAGCACCGCTTCAGAAAATCCGCGTGCTCGGGCGGTGTGATCCATCTGGGACCACGCCCGTCGTAACCGCTTGAGCAACGACACAGAGAATCCATCAGGAAGCGTGCTTGGCAAGGTGTCAACTTCAGCAAGACTGACGGCGCGCATGGCCCCTTCCTGACACAAGTGATCACGAAGCACGGTGTACCACGGGTCATAGGCGCCATCGAGTGCACCACGGCCCCATTGGGCCAGCAACACCCATGGTCGGACGCGGCGTACCCGCGTCCCTGCGGGAGCCAAATGTTCAGCCACCAAAGCACAGAGCAGAGCAGGACTCACGGTGCCAATTCTCGGCCGCTGTTCTCGGCCGAGTTCAACCGTAGCGGCGAGTGGGACGAAGCGATGCACTGGCCCGTCTGCATCTGGCATAGCAGGATGTGCATCCGTCTCCTCAACGACCGAGCAGTGTACTTCGTTGACTCCGAGATCGAGCGGGACACGCTCGGAGGCAGGAAGAACATGCATGGATGGCGTAAGGGCCCTGCGGTACGGCAAGCCCCTGTCGAGCAAAGCAGCCTCAAGTTGAACCAAACCCAACATAACGTTGAGGTCGGCCGCACCGTCGAGCACCACCGTTCGACCGGTGGACAACGTGTTTGCCACGTCTGAGGCCCAAGCAGCGGCCTCGGACAGGCCGTCGATGGAAGTCAGGGGCGACATCGTCCCGGCTCAGATGCGGGGACACATCAACCTGCGCCAAGGGTCACTCGACCATGAGTCGGAGCTGGTCGCGCTTGTAACGCCAGTCGGCGTCGAGGCGGCCCTCTCCGATGTAGTACTTGGCGAGGCGGCGAATCTTTGCCTCGGTGAGTTCGAGCGCCCTCCGATTGTGGAGGTCCTTGTGGTTGCTACCCATGTGGTCGATCAAGCCCGCAGCGCGGCGCATGAGGTTCATCATGTCCTCTGGGTAGGTGCCACCGAGATCCGCATCATTGAGCACAGCGCTGATGCGGCGTCCGAGCACCAATCGAGCGTTGGGCACGGCGTGCCGGTCGCGAAGGAGGGTGCCGATTTGAGCGCTGGAGTGGCCAGCCTTGGCATAGTCAAGGACAAGGGCCTCAACGGCTGCCTTGTCGGTGTTGGACCAGGCGGGAGCTTCGGTCACGTAGGGCTTGGATGAGCCACTGATGCCTTTGCGAGACGAGTACATCCTTGCCATGCATGAGCCTCCGAACGGTCCGGCGACCTGCTTTCCCCTCTTAACCGCATCGCTGCAGGCCTCCGTTCTCAAAGACGCTGGTGTGCTTTGGCGAGCCGGCCTGGCGTTCCCGCCCATTCCCAGCCAGGGGCGAGAGCGCGGGCAAGACCGATGGCTTGTCCATCCTGCATCACCAACAGGTCAGAACCGAGACGGATGTCACCGAGCACCTTGTCGATGATCCCCATGTGGAGGTCGCCCCTCCACACCACATCAGAACTCAAATGCACTTCAGGCAATTTTGCACCTGCATCAAGGTGCTGAACGGCGGCCTTCGACAAGGAGAATCCACCGCGCTCTGGAGACCACTGACCAATCTGATTTGAACCGCTCATGATGCGGAATCGTGGCGGGCGGCCGCGTACTTCCGCTCCATCCAACCAACCGTCGTCACCAAGCAAGCGACGTGAAGCGCTTCTCCACTCATCGAGGTGCATGGCATCGCGAGAGCGACGACGAGCACCATGGGTGCGAACCGCCTCACGCACGGCTTCACTCAGGCGCTCAAGCGCGGTACGTGACCCTGCTGACTCGCCTTGGCGCGTGTCAATTCGAGGAAGACCTCCGTAGCACGATTCCGGGAGTGAGAGCCCGGAGTGATCAACGATGCACTGGTAATCATGCGCCCGGATGAGGGCGGAGAGCATGCTCCCAATGCGATCAATTTCGTCCGCGCTCCAACGTCCCGTGACGGCCAAGTCGTAGTGTTGAGCCGGCCACACCTGCTCGAGATCCCTTGGTACCAAACCCAGTGGGGAAGTCACCATGACCTCATGGACCGCATTGGTGCCAATGGCCTCGATGAACCGACGGTGAGACTTCGAGAACCTGTACGGCTTCCGAGCCGAGCATGGCAGCAGGACCAACAGACGGTCGAGCCCTTTTGGTGCTCGATATTCGGTGCCCATCCAGTTCACCCAGTCGAGGATGGCCGGTTCGTGCAGGCTGGTCTCGGCCATGCACATCATCCTGCGCTCCCGTGGCACGTGACGTTCGAGCAAACCGTCCATCATGGCGCAGACTTCGTCGTGATGACGCAACTGAACGACCGTGGTTGGAGCCACCAGCGCTTGCCGATCAACCAGTTGGCGCAGCGTGCCTGCTGACAGGTGCTCGCGGACTTCGGAAACGGCCGCGCGCCAGGCCTCGATTTGGGCGTCGAGGCTTGCGGACTCGCCCAATTCGACGGAAGGTGTCCGGGGACCACCACGGTCAAGCAGCATTTTGGATGCTGAGGCTTGCCGTGAGCGGGTCAAATCAAACAAATCGATACCCAGCCAAACCAACAGCGCGAGGTTGTCAGGACCACCGATACCTGGGGCCCACAACAAAGCACCCGGGAAGCGGCGCTTGATGGCCACCAGGGCATCGATGAATCGGCGAGGATTGCTGGTCAGCGCAAGCGCATCGGTGAGTACCACCACTTGTGGTGACAACGCAGGATCCATGAGGTCAGCATCGTGCATCATGCGCTGCCAAGACACGGGAAGCAACGGACCGACGCCGGCAGGTTCTCCAGCATCGGCCTCTTCCATCTCAGGGGGGAGCACATGCCCCAATCCAACCGTCCATTCTGGCCCTATTGCGTCGAAAGAGGGCACTTGAAACGCGGCGCGAGACGTGAGCGTCAAGACCGCAGGCAAAGTACGGGTTGTTTTGGCGTTGAAGGGAGCCAGTGCGACGTCAACCGCAGGGTCGCCGTCCAGCAGAACCAACCCAGGAGTGCGCGCTGCTGGATCAGCACGATCACCAAGCCCCCACAAGCGCGCAAAGCGGTCCCTGGAGATGACGGTGCGCCCGAGTACACCGTCCATGTGCCCGGGCAGCAGGACCTGCACTTGAAGTCCATGCCAAGACGAGGGCTTGAAACCCTGTTGGGAAACCCAGGGGACATGGCGAAGCGCCACGCCGCAGTGATGCTGGTGCTGCTGGCGTGCAGCTTGGCGTTCAGCTCCGTCTCGGCAACCACCACTGAAGTGGTGCACGAGGAAGCGAGGATNCTCGTTCATGGCCAANCAGGTGATTCGTGGACCACCACGCTTGCCGTCAGCGCCGCGCANNACAGCCTNTTTTCTGTGTCNTGCACCANGTGTGAAACCACCGTGAGCAGTGCCGAGGGAAACACCTTGNGACATGGGATTGGTGGCTTGGANNTGGTCCATCGGCCGGACGTCAACGAACNGTTGACGCTACGGATTGATTTTGTTGATGAGGAGCAGGCTGAGGTACTGACGGTCGCTTCCACCATGGTGGCACTTGAAGAACGACCCGCTCCCGGAATGGCGGCCAGCACCACGTTGCTCCCCATGACCCAGTCAGGAGACGCCTGGTGGGTGGATGCCGCTCCTCTCCGGCTTGATGCTGGATGGGACGAAGGATCGACGGCTGTGTTGAACGTGTCCGCTGACGTGAGCGCTCACTTGCTTGCGAAAGCAGAAGGTGCCTCGTGGGTCGAACTTGTGCTTCATCATGCCTCAAGCGAAGTCAACCTCAGGCTCATCGTCCAAAACGAAACGGGAGAAAGCAACCAGTTGGTGCATACCGTCCAGGTGTCCTCCCTTCCGTTCAGTCATCGTCTTCCGCTGCAGGAGGGAGAACGCCTGTTGGTCATGGCGGAGGGCACGGCTCCAAGCACCTCCGTCGCCTTGACCATGGCCGCCCATCCAACGGCCGGCGCCATGGACCACACCGCGGAAGGATTTGCCCGCCTCATCGGCCACGGGGGCCAAATCAAAGCCCTTGATGTGAACGAAACCGATGCCATCCATCTGACGCCAGACATTGGAACCGAACTCTTGGTGCACCATCTCGTTGGGGGAGCATGGGTCGCAGTATCGTCCAAGCCAATCAACGCATCAACCACGGTCTGGCCGCTTCCCGGAGCTGAAGCCCTCCGACTGACCTGCGAGAGTCCTGTTTGCGCGTCTGGGCTGCACCGCACTACGGTGGATGACATGAGCAGCGGAGGTGATGCACAGGGTTACGTTGACCTCAGCGATTCTGCGCTGCTTGAGGGGGGTTCCACCGGTCACCTCCCACTCAACGGCAGCGCAAGCGGTCACCTTGTGAGGGCGACGCTCGATGTGGCTGACGTGCTCCCGTTTTTCATTGATGCATGGGAAGAATCGATTCATCTGGTCAAGGTAAGCGTGTGGTCCTCCGAACCCTTACGTGTGGAACTCATCCCCATCGATCCGCTCACCGGGGCCATCGACGAGGACGAACGGATCGTGGAAACACTCGATGGCCAAGGCGAGAGCCTCAGCGCACAATTTGGACGAGGCGCACACCTCGTTCGAATCAGCCTCATCGATGGGGACGAGGTGTTGAACACCACGTGGGGCAGCGATGCTGTGACGCTAAATTACACCCTCGATCTGGCCCACGGCGTTGTCGATGAGGGCGATGAACCATGGTTCGAACCCGATGAGGCATCCCAAATTTGGGGGGCTCGCGTGCGATGGATCCTCGGATTTTGCTTCCTTATCCCGGTCGCTTACCTCGCACGCATTCAACGACGTCGAACACGCTTAGCCAACCTATTGCGGGCCCAACGTGAACGCCTTCGTAGCATCGTCAAGAGGCTCGACGAAGGCCGCCCCGTTGAACAAGAGCGTCGAGACCTCCACCTCGCACTCGACGCCGTGGCCACCTTGGACTTCGAAGAAGCCTGCCGAAGTTGGGGGGAACCAGACCTTGCCCACCGCACGGATGAGATTGCACTCGCAGCATGGCGCCTTGATCCACGTCTGGCCAAGCACGGGACGCACGTTGTGTTGATTGGCCTCGCAGCGGCTTCGCGAACGTGGGAGGCGACAGCCTTGAGGTTCGACGCGCCGCTCGGTTCAGCATGTGAAGTCAAAGCCGTTGAGCCACGCTTCCTGCACCACGGCGAAGACGTATTCCTCGACACCCTACGCGCCAACACAGTGGTCTTCTTGACCGTCGAGTTGGACGGTATGGTCTCGCTGGTGGACGTGGAAGTCAACGGGCTGGTCGATGCTGAGCCCCGTGCCGCGCGGGCCACCAGTTCCCTGTCGCTTGTGTCGGATGAAGAGGCGTAATCAGCCACCGCGTCTTCGAGCCTCGGCTTCGTCTCGAATTCGCTCTTCGAGATCATTCGGAGCCATATCACCACGAAGTTCCTCCAGAGCGGCCCGAATCTGCCGTGGGAATTTTGAGGGCATGTGGAGCTTGAGCAGCACCACCACATCGCCTCGACCTCCACCCCGCAAGCGCGGGAATCCCCGACGGGGTATGTCGATGGTATCTCCCGCGGTGGAGCCCTTCGGTACTCGAATGTCCAGCGGCGAACCGTCGAGGTGGTCCAGCGTCACGGTCGTGCCGAGCGCGAGGTCCGCGTACCCAAGAGGCAGCGACATGATCAGGTCGCTACGACTTCGTTCGAAGTATGAGTGAGGAGACACCTCCAACTCCACAAGGAGATCTCCGGAGGCTTGTCCATCACGCCCGGGCTCTCCCTTGCCCCGAAGTCGGAGGCGAGTGCCGTCCTCTGCACCGGGGGGGATGCTGAAACGGAGCGTGGTGGCGTGCTCCTTGCGCCCACGCCCTTTGCAGGCCTTGCACGTGCTCTTCGGAATCTTCCCACGCCCGTCGCATCTCGAACAGGTGCGGTCCTGCCTTGTTTGGAAAGGCCCCATTTGCACCATGCGCGACAGCACTCCTCGCCCGGAGCATTCCGCGCAGGTGTCCAACACCCCGCCTTCTGCACCGGTCCCCGAACACGGCCCGCAGGATATCGGTAACTCAAGTTCAACCTCCTCATCTGCACCGTTCATCACGTCTTCATACGATACGGTATGGCGGTACAGGATGTCGCTGCCACGCCTCGAACGCTGACCGCTCCCCCCACCACCAAAGAAGGCTGAGAAGATGTCTGAACCGCCAAACAAATCGCTGAGATCGACGTTGAATCCACCACCAAACCCTCCTCCGGGCCCGTCATGTCCGAATCGGTCGTATTGGCTGCGTTTCGAGGGGTCGGAGAGCACCGCATAGGCCTCTTGGATCTCCTTGAAACGATCCTCTGCGTCTGGTTCATCGCTTCGATCAGGGTGATACTTCCGAGCAAGACGACGGAAAGCGTTCTTCAGGGCCTTCTCGTCTGCGTCGCGATCGAGGCCCAACACCTCGTAGTAATCGCGCTTCCCGCTCATGCCGTCCCCGGCCTGTTGGCTCAGGGGGCCGCCTTCAACCCAACGCCCGTGAATCAGGTTTGGACCGGTGGCAGCCCCGCTCCGCAGGCCGGACAAAAGCGGTCCTCAGGGTTATGCTGCGCCCCACACAAACCACAGGTGTGGACGAAAGGAGCTGGAGCAACCACAGATTGGGACGCGCGAAAGGCTTGCTCAGATGCACCTGGGTCCATGGGGAAAGGCGCAACCGGACGTGCAGCGACCAAAGGATCTCCTTCAGCACGCTGCTCGAGCACTGCCCGTCGGCGTTCATTGCGGTCTCCTGCGAGGTTGTCGCCACGACGAAACACACGGCTAATCGCGTCCAACATCCTGTCCATGCTCGATGTTTTTCCTGTGGCACCAACGGTCCGATGCACCTTATCGCTGACCTGAATGCGCATGCCATGGACCGTCTCGACATCAACTTCGGTCTCGATGTTGACTTCGCTTCCTTCCCGCGTCAGACCTCCCACCTTCGCCCCAACGTCAACGCTAAGTCGTTCGCCGGGCGGGGCGGCATCGTTACGCTCCCAGAGCCCTTGCTCTTCCGCTCTGAAGACGGTTTTCAGTTCCTTGAGTGATGTCGCTCGGCGATGCTCGTGGTCGCGCTCAACGCGTGCACGGCGAAAGAGAACGTAGCCCAGCACGACGAGAAGGCCGTAGTAGACCCAACGAAGCCAAGTGGAGACGTCAAGCATCGCATTGAGCGGTGTGACCGTCGCATCAAGCCCAAGCCCGATGATGGCAGGGGTCACGAGCAATCCCTGAGAGATGCCCGTTCTGGCCGCCATGAATGCCCCACCGCCACCGTTCAGGCATAGAGGTTCGTCCGGGCTGCGCTACCGGTCACGCTTCCTTGGAGGACCTGCGACCAGCGACCGAAACAGGCCGACAGAAAATCCTGTGTGCAACAACACCAAGCAGACCGGTACGCCCAGTGCGTGGCTGAAGCGACCTTCCTTCACGGCGGAGAAGATACCTGCTCCGAGCAGAACCGCTGCATATGCGCCCATTGGGGCGACCACAAACGATGGAGAGGTCATGAGAAGCACGGTGCAGATCAACAGCCCAAACAACGGAGCAAACTCTCGAGGGTCGGCTCTGCTTGGGTACCTACGCAACAGCCGTCCACGCCAGTATCCGTACCTTATGGCCATGCGCCAATGGCTCTGCAGGTTCGTACGCCGGTTCATTCGGACCTTGACGGCCGGGTCCCGTTCCACGGTGTATCCCCCACCTCGCAGGCGCATGGCGAGTTCGCTGTCCTGGCTGGTCGCAAAGGAAGCATCCCAACCACCCACGGCTTCAACGGCCGCTCTGCTGTGTGTGGCGAAGGCGGGTACCTTTGTTGACCCGACCTGCGTGAAATTCGCGAATTGACCGCCCCCCCGCCCGATTGAGGAGCGAAGAGCGCCGTCAACCCAACCTTCGACGACCGTGGAGGGCCGATTCGGTCCAAGCACACGCACTCCCATGGCACCAAGAGACGCGCCGTGACGTTGCAACCCGGCTTGCCACGCCCGGTTACGGTTGGAGAGGTGGTCGGCTGAAATTCGAACGTGCCCAATCAATTCAACCAAAACGCCAACGTCATCACCCAAATGGGCCATTGCGAGGNTTCTGGCATGGGGTACGGTNCGACCNGGATTTTCGAGGACTGTAAAACCGTGTCCCGTTGAAGGACGATGCTGGTCNAGCAATTCGCGGGTACCATCGCTCGAGCCACCGTCGAGCACCAAGACCTCGAAGGCCGTCGGNGGGAAATCCTGCGCCTCGAGATCCGCCAAAAGGTGGGGGAGGTGTTCCGCCTCATTGAGAACGGGGATGACCACCGCCATCTTCGTCCGTGTCGAGGTGCTCACGCTTCCCCCTCGACAGCCTCGGACTTGATGATGTCCCTTGCCATCAGCCCAATGGCTTGAGAAGCGGCGCGACATCGGAGGACCGATGAGCGCTCCAAGAGTTCGCCTCACGGGCATCGATGAGGGCTTGGAGGTCATCGTCCGCACCCGAATTCGAGGAGCAGAGGACGGTAAGCGCATTGCTCAAGCCTTCCAGGCCTTATTTCCGGACGCACCAGAGGTGGCTTGGCCGTCAACGCCAACTTACCCAAGCCAACAAGACCTGTCCATCGAGGCAAAACAGGTGCCATTGGACACCCTGCTGACCAAGCTTCACGAACAGCGAATACTGGACACGGCATTGGACGCCATGGGTGCAAACCTCGAAGAAGACATGACCGTTTTTACCGTAGAACGCGTTGCTGCTTTGGCCGGAAAAGTCACGTTCGGCCTGCCTGGTCACGTCCCGCTTGGAGGTGTTTTTGACATCGAAATCCGTGGCGACGGGCTTGTGGATTGGCTGCTGGCCGCCACCCACCACCCCGGGCGCGCACATGTCCCCAGGCAACTCGGTGACGACCGGGCCATGGATGAGGACGGAGAGGCCGTGACGTGGTTTGAGCGGTGATCATGGCCGCGGCACCAAGGTCAACACCACGTCACGATCAGGACCTAGCCAGGAAAATCCGTCCACATCATCGCTGGGCCCGAACCAAGTTATCGCGTCGTGGGCGTTCGAATCCAACACATCAGGCAACCGTGAAACCGGGTTTACTTCGATGACATTGATGCGGTACCGCCGCCAAGGTTGAACGCCCCACCACGACCCCCGATGACGACCGGCAACAACGTCGATTCCAAGCTCTTCCTTCCACTCTCGTACCACCGCCTGCTCAAGGGATTCACCGTCCTCAATCTTTCCTCCGGGCAATTCCCACTGACCTGCTGCGGCTTCGAGAGGGCCGCGACGTGCAACAAGGAGATGACCGCCGTCGAACAGTGCGCCCGCTGCGACCTCGAGCACAGGTGGGAAGAGCATCCGTGCAACCACGGCTTCAGCCAGCGCTTGACTCCGCTCAAGTGACCAATGCAATTCAGCAGGAACATGCAGGAACAACACCGGAGGTGGGCGTTCGATGGACTTGCACGCGACAAGGCTGCGATGGAGTGTTTCGTTGCACACGTATCCGCCTGCATCGTCCGACCACGTGGCGGCCGGATCGCAGTACTGAAGACCGAAGCGCCGCTGATCCACATCCGCAGCGGCATCCCCAGTCCCAGTGATTGGTGCGTCCGCAACCATTCGTCCAGCGTTGTCTGGCTCCTTCATGCGCATGATATCTCGTCCAAGCCATTCGAGCCTCGCGTGGGTGCATGACCCGCACAGACCGAGGTGAAGAATGGCGTCCCAGTGTTCACCTGCCTGAAGCCGCGTCGCGGTTTCTGATGCGCCAGCCGCGTCCACCGTCAACACCCTCGCTTCGACCAACACCGCTTCAGAATGCTCGCTCCATGGATCATGTACTTCCATGCGCTCCGGCCATGCCTGCACCAAGGCCTCTGTCGGATTGGCCGCATGGGTGGAAAATGCGCCAAACCCGGTGATGAGCACCTTGCGCATGACCTTGGTGTCCGTGGACAGACCTTGAGGTCGTCGCTCGCCACGCCAACATGTTGAGAAGGCAGCAGGTGTTCATTTGGTCATGGGCGAGGAATTGGTGGTGTCCCTCCCCGTTGAGACACCGCGCCGCGTCGGGCCCCTGACCTTGCTCAAAGAGATCTGGCGCGAGGTCACGTTTGGCATCGGTGTCTGGGGCTCCGCACGCCCTCTGTTCACGGTGCTGCTCGCCGCTGTTCCGTTCCTCTTCCTTGGCCAACACATCAACCGTGAACACCGCAAGGGAATCGATTACGGACTGTTGCAAATCCCCTTGGCCCTGACGGTGGTGCTTTGGGTCGGATTGTACCTATGGTCCATTTTTGACGCGTGGCGCGCAGCCACCGCGATTGTGGCCCGCGGCGGTCTGTCAAACTAAGGCCGCCAGAGTTGCTGCTCTGCTTTGATGTCTCCAGACGCCAGATCCTCAAGGTCCGCCCGGTCATCGTCATCAAAATCGTTGGGCAGTTCCCCGCTGATGATGGTACTCAGGGAAGATGATTCCACCGCCCAATACATGACGGAGTCTTCGTTTGAAGAATGGCCCGGATGGTCCGGATCTTCATGGTCCCTTGGCGAGGTGTAAACCAGATTGACCAAACCGAGCAAATGACCCACCTCGTGCAAGGTTACACTGTTTTCGATGTCTTCGGCGCTTGGACGGCGGAGGATGTTCTCTGCATCATCGATGCTGTCCCGGAACACCGCCACATCTGCAGCATTGACCGCCACACCAAGCACACTTTCGTCATCGTATCCACCCGCAGGGAAGAGAAGATGCCAACGCAGCGTGGTGCCGTCCATCGGAGGTGCCTCACGGTGCTCCAAGGCTTGTCCACGAACATCGTCGGCGCTCCACGCGCCGGTGTGACTGAATTCTGTTTCCGTGATGGTGGCACGAATGCCATCCGGCTTGTCGCACACGTCATTCAGTCGATCGGTCAGGAGTTGTATGGTGGACGCCTCGGGTGCATAGCCTGGGGCATGATCGATCTCAAGGACCATGTCTGTGAATTGACTTGATGAAAGACAGGCCAAGGTCAAACCACCTGGCTTTCCACGTTGCTCGGGGAGGGCCTCAGAGATTCCATCGCGGATACCGCCAAGGCACCCTTGCAAGAGCATGAGGCTTGCCAGCAGCAAAGCGAGGCCAACGCGCTGCATAACCAACCCTCAGTGTCGCGTGATTTGAACCCGCGCTCAGAAGTCGTCCGGAATGTCAAGAGGTGAGAACAACCGACCCGGACCGTCCGCTGCAGCGAGCTGGGTGCGGACGAGGTGTTCCCATGGCCGAAGCGCGAGGATGCCGTGCACGAGGTCCGCGTCGACCTCTTGGAGCGTCACCCGAATCAGGGTGTCAAGGATGTCCATGCGATCAGCATCCACGTGGTCGAGCAAACGATCGAGGGTGAACGCAGACGTGACGGCATCCTCGCGCCCACCGTTCAGCGGCCACGGATTTCGGACCCGCGACTCCAACTCAACGCCCTGTTCGTCCGCCCACGCTTGCAGCGGTTCCACCATGGATCCAATCCGCCGCTGCAGCACAATCGCAATCTCGACAATGGGCATGCCCAACTGGCCGATGAGGTGAACCATCCGTTCGGTCAGCGTCACCATGCCTTCGACGTCGTCGGTCGCCATGCGCTAACCTCACTGAGCGTCGAGGTAAGACCAACCGTAGTGCGCCCATTGTTCCTCGGTCCAGCCAGCGGGCAAGCCTGTGGGCGGTCTTGGCGGCAGACCTCGGGGGTCATCCGTCGTGTAGATCGGTGCCGGTGGTGTTTCTACCACCACGGGTTGCGGTGTTGGCATGTTCAGACCCGGAGGCACAGGCGTGGCTGGATCGATGTTGAGGCCGGGCGGTGGAGGAAGTTCTGCCAAATCAGGAAGCGCCTTTGGAGCATCACTCATCTCAGCCACCACGGCCTTTGTTTGGTCTTCAGAACTCAAGGCATCATCGCCGTACGCCATGCGACGGTAGACCACCAGCATCCACACAGCAGCTGAAAGCGACATCATCGTAATGACGTACAAAAAGAGGCTGAAGCGTTGCTCACCAATGTCTTCACGCAAGGCATCAGCGTCTCGTGAGACCTCCTCGGTCAGCAAAAGCGGAGCAAGCGGAACACGATCGGCCTCCACGCCATCAATCAGCAGCAACAGCCGGTGGTCGAGGCGGTCCCCAACTTCACCGTCAGCCGTCACGTCAAGTTGGACCTGAACGTCGGATGCTGCGCCAGCGGTCAGATCCTCGCGAGCGATTTCTGCCCAGAAGCCCGCATCTTGGCGCCGCTGGAGCACGAACGCGATTTCACCGCTGCCGCCCTCGTTGGTGGCTTGGATGTCAAGCGTGGCTGTGCTTTTCGGAGAAGGACTGGGGTCCTGCCACAACGCTGAGGTCGTCTCGAGGTCAATCGAAGGGCCAATCAGCGCCAGAGGCCAGGTGGCAAAGGGCGTCATCACGGTGTTTGAGGTCGTGTCGAAGGGGTTTCCAGCAGCATCGCTTCCTGAGACCCACACGTCCACCATGTAGGTGGGCAGCAACGTGGTGGCGCCTGCATCGGTCAGGTCAAGGGTACCGCTCCAGAAGAACTGCTCACCGAATGGTGTCGTGTCCGGGAGTTCAAGCGCACCTCGCGAAATTTCGGCTTCGCCCGCGCGGACGCGGTAATGGAGCACAGCCGACTCGCCCGCGTCAAATCCATGGTCGTCGAGGGTTTCCAGCTGCACAAGCAAATTGTTGGCTTGACCGATGGGCAGGTTTTGACCGGCCTCGATGCGCGAGAGCGTCACGGCGGCGAGGGTCGGCGAAGAACTGTCAACGATGAATCGAACCCGAGGAACGATGTCCGTTTGGTCCTCAGCAAGACCGGGAAGATCGTCCAAACCCAACTTCAGGTCGAGGAAACCAGAGCGGATGCCCGGAACCAGAAGGTCCAACGAAAATTCACCGTCTGCACGCGGGCTGGTCACCCATACGCGATCGTAATCGCCGAAGGTCACATCAAATGCGCCGGCAGGAGCAGGTGTTTCGTCCTCGGAGAACAGCACGCGCCCAGTCACACGCAAGGCTTGTCCGGCTCCAATGATGGTCTCATCAAAGTCCTCGTTGTAGTGGTTGGTACCGTCACGCAACTCAACGGCACGAATGTGTCCGCTCTCCGTGTCGAAGCGGAAATCGTTGTCGAGGCTCCACCAGTTGTCGCTGAGGCTGGCTTCAACCTCGAAGCAGGGTACATCCGGGTCCAGGCCACATGGTTGGTCCGTGACCCTGACCTTGGGACGAACGAAGGTCTCGCCGTCCGTGTCGAAGGATTCTGGGAAGCTCCACGTCAGTTGGAAGAGGGCACTGATGACCAGCGTGTTCGGGTCTTCTGCATCGAGTTGCACGTCAGAGTACAGGTTGCTTACGGCAAGGTATTCCCCACCGGTGCTCATCTGAGCCACAGGAAGGCCGTCCTCTCCGGGTGCGAGGGTGATGAAGATCGAAGTGTCCTCGTCGTCAAAATCACCGCCAAGCGCAAATTGCACCTGCTGGATGTCTTCCCACCCGTTTCCATCCGAGAGGCTGATTTGCGCCGTGTAGGGCACGCCGGGGTGGAGCGGCGCCTCGTCATCGTGACCGACGATGGTGGAATTGGCTGCATCGAGTTCAGGCTGGAACTCCTCGCGAACGGTGTAGGTCACCAAGTCAGCAGACCAATCGGGAGGCACTTCCCCGGGCCGGGTGCCGCATATCGATGAGCCGAGATCCTCAGGACAAACAGGTCCGCCGCCCATGGCGACCACGTTGTTTTGTGGGTCTTTTCCACTGAGGTAGAACGACACGCGTTGCCCATGGACCAGCATGGAATCGTCGATGCTCGTCTCAAAGATGTTGAGGCCGCCCGCGCGGACCTCAGGAGATGAGACGGTCTTGAGTTCGTATTCCTCGATTTGTGGCAACCCGTCAAAGTTGTAATCGGTGCACCCAATGGCTTGGCTGGCTTTGCATCCAAGCCAATAGTGAAGGCTGATTTGGTTGGGTGGGTCCACCGAATCTTGGATCACCAGACTGATGGGTTGTGCCGTGGCCGCGTGGAGTTCCACACCGTCCTCGGGGTCCGAGGATAGCACCAACGGTGATTTGCCGTCAAGCGTCAAACGAATGGTGTTGAACCCAGGATTGGAAAACACCGAACCGTTCGCCATGTCAATGGCTTCAACGTAGAAAACCATCCCGCCACGGGCGCTTTCCAGAGGGGACTGGAAGGTGATGTTGTATTCTCCAAAAGAGGGGTTGGAGGTGTTGGCCAGCACCACAGGCTCCCCATCCGGAACACCGTCGTAGGTCACGTTCTGGCCGAGAACACGGAGGTTGAATTCGCCGCCCATGGGATTGAGTTGACTGCCTTCGAAGTGTATCTTCCCGGCAAAGCTGAGGTTGTATCCGCCCCGAACCCAATCCAAGGGATACAATTCACGCCCCGTCTCATCAAACACGCGCAAACCGTCGAGTTGGATGTCGTTCTCGATGCGAACGTCCAATCCAGTGGTGGTCCAGTCCGTGACCTGCTCGCCGATTGGGTCAACCACCGTGATGTTGGCTTCCATCGCTGCTTCATCGTTCCATGACCAATCCACAAGGGTAGGAATTCGGATGCGCGTGATGCTGTCGCTGACGGAGGTTGAGGTGCAGTTCCCAGCATCGAAATGGACCACTCCACCCCCGTCGCTGATCACGCTGCACTGATCGCCACGAGACCACTGAACGGTTGGGTCATCGCCATGTGAATGCTGCAAGGTCACGTCCACGCGGTTGACGCGGGTCACGTCATCACCTCGAGCCACATCGACCACAAGGTCACGGTAGGCACCGTCCGGAGCCAACATGCCCCCCTCCAATGAGGCGCCTATCGCGCGGGTTTGCATGACGTAGGCCACGTCGAGGTTCGTGATCTTGATCCGACCGGGGGAAGCAGCCTTGACGGCGAGCGTGATGTCGACAGTGCCGTCACCGTTGTCTGGAATTGCGTTGTTGAAGGCAGACACAAGTGTTGGGGCGTCTTTGACCTCCTGACCAACGATGCTGTTGTCGCTGGCGTCCACAGAGGATTCGTTCAGGAACAGCAGGGATTCCCAGTCGTACGTGCCGTCGCTTCCAACATCGATGCGTGGGCGATCAGGATAGCCCTCCTCATATTCGAGCGTGAATGAGGTGACCGTCGGCGTGACGGTCACGTCCGTGGTGTCCAACTGAATGGAATACCGCAGTGCTGATCCGGCCGCTTCGGTCGGGAAGCCGACCTCAAGTCCGTTGCTCGCTTCGTACCAGTCCGTTCCGTCGTTGTTTGAGACATAAACGGTGATCGACGTTCCGGCTGGTTCATCGGCCACCCACGTGGGACGCACCTTACCGACCTTGGTCCCAGTTGGGATGGAAGGTGAGGTCCACGAACCCACCGAGGTGTATGCCGTGTCGTGCTCAAGTTCGACCCACCACGACACGGCAGAGGATCCAATCATCTGTGCTTTCCAGACCAATTCGTTTCCTGGGTGCGCGAAGTGGATGGTTTCGTTCGCGGTCACCGCGGACCAGTGGGTGCCGTTGTCGGCAGAGACCCAGTGGTCCACGCGGTCGCCGATGGAAGCGGCCGACCAACCGACGCGGGTGTTGACCGAGAGCACCTCCTCGGCGGAGTTGGTCACAGGTCCATACCAGGTCGTGGTGCCAGGTGCGGCGATGGTCTCGTAGGTCCAGCCCGTACCAAATTCACGGTAGTAGAGGGTCTTGCCGCTCCAGGTGGAATAGCCGCTGTCCATGGTCACGAAGCGGGCACCGTCCCACTGGAGTCCGTATCCAAGGCTGGAAATTTCACGGATGCCGGATTGGGGCACCAGCGACGTGGAGGTCCCACTGACCGACCATGCCTCAAGGGTGTCACGGTCGTTGTAGTAGCTGTCCTTTTGACAACGCATGTAGAAGGTGTTCCCTTGGACTTCAAGCCCGCGGACCATCTGACCTGTCGTGCCGCATTCCCACGCCGATGAGGCCGATGACGAGTAGGAGAACATCTCGCTGTTCCTGCTCCAGGACCCGTCCTCCATGTTGTATTCCACCAATCGGCGCTGGCTGTTGTGTGTCACCCAGAAGGTGCCGTCCTCACGATCGTAGGCGATGCCTGTGTAATCACCAAACTGCGGTGAGATGTCATAGGAAGCGGTGCAGACCCACTCATCGTCACTGGACACGTCTAGTTCCAAGACGCGATGGTACTGTGTGGGTGCGGTTGAGCCGTAGAAGTACTTGTAACCGGAGAGAATGGCCAACAGCCGCTCATCATCGGCCAACGCCCAATCACGGAATCCATATTGCCCGTAGTAGGTGGAACTGTGCGTTTGGGGAAGCACGCAGGCTGAGGCCGTCGAATCAATGGTCACGCCCCAGGCTCGAGTGAGGTTGTTCGGATAATGCGCCTTGACGACGTTGCTGAGGTTGTTCGAATTCCACGTGGAGACGAAGATCCAATCGTGATGCTTCAGGACAGCACCCTGACCCTGTGGCGTGAGGGTGCTGCTGGTACGTTGCAATTGTTGCGAGAACCGGGTCTCGGTCGAGTTGGACGTGTGAGGTTGCCGGACCGCGTAGGAACCGTTGTCGTGCCATGCGGTGGAGGAGGGGTCGATCACAGTGTCCAAGCCGTGAGGGAAAAATTCCGTCGTCGGTGAGGCTTGTTGCAAGGTCAGGACGGAAGAACGCGCGTCAACACCAGAGCCGTCGCCCGCTTGCCAATCTTCAGTCGTGGTGCTGGACGTCGAGGACCACCCCGTGGAACTCGCGCCAGAAAGCGTCATGCTCACGTCAACGACTTCCGCACCCACAGGAAGCCGAACCTTGGCGCCTGTGTCTGGGCTTGCACCTTGGTACAACGCCACATACTCTGTGGACCCGTCGCTGAATCCGTAGGCGTGCCGAGCGACACCGGAGGCTTCTGCATTCGGAGCCAACGCCGTCAACAGGGGCGAGGCGGACATCAACATCATCAGCAACGTCAACATCACGGCCGGCGCGATGGAATTGCGTGACGGCGTGCGGACGTCCACCATGCTTCGAAGAGCATTGGCTGAGCATTTGAATGATGCCCCGGACGAGGCATCAGGACGTCAAACGTGAATCGTACCGCAAGGGTGAGGAATCTCCCCTCACACCGTCCCGTTCATCGTCGTTGACCTCAAACCAATCGACCACCCAATCACCGTCCGTGTCCCAGCTCATCGGGTCCGTGCCCTCAGCGACATGGTCGTCGTCGAGGTCGACCATGTACCAACCCAACTCGTGCTCGCCAACACTGCGAACAGGGCTTGTTTGGGGTGAACCGGTGTAGAAGATGTCCCATGGGTCGGTACGGTTACCCGCAGCCAAGACCTCGTCGTCGGTTTCATCGATGATGAGGAAGTCCTGATCGTTGTCGTCCAAAATCCACACAAAGCGCTGATCGGAATTTCCAAGCTGGTCCATTTTCAGGTAATTGCGCACGTTCTCGTCCCACGAGCCGAGTCCCAAGAGGTGAGCGCGCAACTGCCATCCTTCGCTGATGCCTTCACCATCATGCACCAAACCTGCCAATCGTGCAGCGTTGGGTGAAGAGAGGAGAGGGTCGGTGATCGCGAAGAACTCCTGGAACGCGGTGTAGGGGGTATAGACGCATCCTGCTCCTGAACAATCCCAATTTCCGTCTTGATCATGGTCGTCGTTGGCGTCTGTGGCGTCGCGCGGGTCCATGGAGAACCAAGTGAAGGCAATGTTGGGCCGGGCAAGGGAACCTGTATCGATGGACAATGGACGGCACGACGTGGTGTCGGTGGTGCAGGCACCTCCGGTGGTCGTGTCAATCCATTGCACCCGAATTTGGAGCCACGACGAGTAGTTGTCGTTGGTCTCGTTCCAACCCTTGGCGTGCTCGTACCAATCTGGAATCATGTCGCCATCGGTGTCGTTGTCCATGGGGTTGGTGCCGTACTTGAACACTTCACGGCCATCGGAAAGGTTGTGATCGCGTTGGTGCGCCACCACGACGCCATTTTCGACGGTGGTCAGGTAAGCGACACTGTCACCGTCGCTGTCGTTGAGGTCCGGACGGGTCCCGTTTTCGTACTCCATCAAATTCGTAAACGGCAAGTCCCCGACGCCTTGCTGAATGAGGTCACCTGACGCGCTGAAACTTCGGCCTTCCCATGCACCAAGTGGCGCAGGCGTGTCGAAGGATGTGCGGTCATACCATCCATCGCTGTCGCCGTCGTGATCGACGTCGAAGGGATTGAGCGGGTTGGCTGCCCAGCGAAGCGCAGTCGAGGGGTCGGGCATGTCGTAGCGGGCGTAGCAGTATTCCCAGCCATCGGGAATCCCATCGCTGTCGGAGTCAGGATGCGTTGGGTCTGCGACGCCGAGCAACGTCCGGTTGAAGTTGTTCGAATCAAGGCTGTTGATGGCGGTCATGCGACTCGCACTCTCAGGACCTTTGGCGATGAAATCGTCATACAGCGCAGCCCGAGCAAAGAAGGCCGACAACCCTGCCTCGCTCATGTAGGCGCTCATGGCGTCTTCGCCAAAGGACACGATCCCGACGTCATCAGGAACCGTAAACCTGGCCAAGTATTTGCCCCAAACGCTGGATTCCCACTCACGGAGATTGCTGAACGTTTCGTTGAGGTCGATGTTGCCGTCTCCGTTGCAATCCCAGCTGTCTCCGTCCGAATCGAGGTTGACGTCGGAATCGATCAACGGATTCATGCCCCAACGGTTCTCCTCAAGGTTCCACGAGGTGAACCAATACTCAAATCCGTCATGCATGCCGTCGTCATCGGTGTCGCTGTTCGTTGGGTCGCTGAGTCCCATCAAGAACGAGACGAACTCGGAGGGCACCTCACCCTGTTGCCAACTGTTGAAATCGGCCAGGTAGCGCTTCCCACGGGTGTCTTTGTCGATGAGGATCCTGAAGATGCGTTGGGATTTTTCGGTCGGCTGTTGGTTGTCACCATCAATATGGAACAAGGGGGCGTCGGCGGGGTGCACCTCTCCGTTGTCGGGCTGCTCAAAGGCCAAGGCCAACTCTTGCCGATCCAACAAGCCGTCGCCGTCGGCGTCGAAATCGCCGTCACCGGGGACCAAAGGATTGAGCGTCCATGTTTGTGCTGAATCGTTCCAGGCCGTGAACAGGACTTCCATGCCGTCGATGATGCCGTCGCCGTCCGTGTCGGGGTTGTTCGGATCGGCAGTTGGCCCACTGGCGTTCAGCACCGCATCTGAGGCGAAGGACCCGAAGGACTCGCTCACCGAGATAATGGCCCATTGCTGAAGGGCCGGCGCGGTTCCGATGGTGGTCACGAAGAATTGTGGACTTGACTGAATGGATTCGAGCTGATTCAAAGACGGATCGATGGCGTTGTACTCTTCCCAATTCGTCATGCCATCGTCATCGGCATCGAGGAAACGGTCGGTCCTGTCAATCGGATTGAGGGTCCAACGGTCGTCGAGCACCGCCCACCGTGCGAAATGGATTTCCCAACCGTCGGGCATGCCATCGCCGTCACTGTCGGTGTCCAGAGGGTCCGTGGAACCAACGGCTGTTGGCACCGCGGTGGCCAAGGTGGCCAAATCGGCGTCATCGATGAAGCCGTGAGCGGGCTCATCTCCCAACAACATGCCTTCGAACAAGGAAAGATTCAGTCCCTCGGGGACGCTGTAGGTCCCAAAGGAGATGGCACCGTTCACCACGTCAAGGTCCTTGATGTGGAATTCGAGCCAGTTCACGTAGGCTTCTCCGGGCTCGAGAACGCCGTCGAGGTTGACGTCAAAACCGTCTCCATCTGGATTTTCCAGACCGTCGCTTCCGTTGAGCGGGTTCACGCCCACACGACCCGCATCGTAGGTGCACAGCCCGCCCGCTTCCCATCCGTCGGTCATCGTGTCGCCGTCGGAGTCAGGGTTGTTCGGGTCCGTTTCAGCCCATGCCTCAGCCGCATCCGGTGATTCGCCGTGGGTCTCCAGCAGGTCACCTCGTAAAGCCAAGTCGCGCATGACGCTCCACTGGTATTCGCAAAGGTTGGCCAGCCCGTCCCTGTCCGCGTCCCAGAGCGCATCGTCTGCGCGCATGGGATCGAGGGTCCAATTGTTCCCGCCGTCGAAGGCCGTTCCCACCCAGCGGCGGTGTTCAATTTCCCATCCGTCGGGCATGCCATCGCCGTCGGAGTCGGGATTCGTTGGGTCTGTGGCTGCATCGGTTGGTGCGTTATCGACGTAGGTCTGATTGGCGGCCGCGCCGACGGTGCTGTCGCAACGGTAACTCATCTGGAAGTCGTAGTAGCACCACAGCGTGGTGGTCGAAAGGTGGAAGGCGTGGACCTCAGCACCGTCCGTTGCACCGTCCATGTCGGTGTCAGGGTTGGAGGGGTCGGTGCTGTCGTAGCCGTCGGCTGTGATCGCGATGTACCGATATTCGTCCAAGTTGCTCCACAGCCGATCGTCGGCAAAGCCGTCGAGGTCCTTGTCCAGACCGTCTCCATCAGGATCCAACACCGCATCCCACGGATCGGTAGGGTCCAAACCATGGATGAGTTCCCACCCATCGGTCATCCCGTCGAAATCGGAATCGTTGCTGACGGGAGACATCAGGGCTTGGTTTGCGAATCGACCTGGTGCCGCACCACCGAGGACACGTAGAACACCGTCCACTTCGACGGTGGCCAAGGCTGCCAGCTCGCCAGGAAGCAAAGCCTGGTCACGTGCGCCATAGGTGGCTTCACGTCCACCGTCGACCACCCAAAGGCCCCAGGCGCTGCCCACAAGCAGGGCGTCGTCCATGACCAGAATGCTGTGCACATCGTCTGCGCCCGTGATGGAGCGTCCATCTTGGCCAGGATGAACAAGATCGCCGCCGTGGGACACCGCCAGCGTCCGAAGGTCGATGCGGTGAAGGCCCGAAGGCATCGCCATCCAAAGGGTGTCGAGTTGATTTGCACCCGCTCCGTCGAGGACCAAATCGCGTACTTCAGCAGGAGCGTCACCGACGTTGGCGCCAATGGGGCGCAAAGCATCGAGGTTGCGCTCTACCACTGTGGGTTCGAACGCGAAGTGGAACAGCCAAGTCCCGTTGAGGGTCGCGTCCCGAGCCGAGGCGGTCTCAAACACCACCAAACCGCGGTCCGTTCCAACGAAGAGGGTCGGTACACCGTCGATGCCGGGCGCGTGCGCGAGGGCGGTCACGGTCGCGTTGGTGGTGGCGAGTTCCGTGCGCAAATCAGCACTGAGGCCGCCCATCACGTCTCCGTTGGGCTGCAGGTCAGCGCCTATCGTCCACACGCCGCCGTCTCCGTTGGCACCGAGCGCCAGAACATGCATGGTGGCACCGTCCAAGTCGAGGACCACGGCCCGTTCGAGGGACGGTGCGTCCATGTGGCTCCAAGTTTCCATCGGCGCCAAGGCACCGTCGTCCAACAATGGAATGATCTGAAGCCCACCGGTTGAGGTCACAGCAAAGCCGGTCAGCGCGCCATCAACATTCAACGGCACCAGGTCCGTCAAGCGGGTGGCGTGGGGCCACCACATGTCGCTGCTGGTGTCCTCGTCCACCGCCCAGTGGGTGATGCCGTGGCGCGTCATGACGTACACGTCCTGACCGTTCACGTGCAGGTCCCGCACGTCATGATGGAGGGTGGCGACGTTCGCAGTTGGAGAAGCGAGTCGTACCGGAACCTCGACCCACGTGTCGTTGGCACCGAACGCGACATGTTTGAGACCAGAGCGCACCACGTTGCCCTCATCCTCATGCACGAGGTATTCCTCATAGGAAGAAAGGGCCTCACCGAGCGAGACGCCGGTTTGCGTGGTCACGGGATCACCGGTCACAAAACCGTCCCGATCCTCGTCCCAGCCGTCTTGATCGACGTCAAGGAGCGCGTTGGACCTGTTCAACGGGTCCAGACCAAAATGCACTTCCCAACCGTCAGGCAGCCCATCCCCGAAAGACGGGAAAGTGCGACCGAGGCTTACGCCGTTCCATGACCTGTGATCGCTGTCCGCATTCAGTGGATTGGTGCCCAACCAGAGGTCTTCGTCAAACACTGAGGTGCTGTTCGTGGTGCATGCAGCAAGGAGGTTCACCAAGGTCATGTTGGCGCTTGTGGAGATGTACGGCCAATCGTCGAAAGGACCGCCATCGGGAAGGCTGGCAGCACACCACAAACCGTCGAGTTCATCGACGTGAAAGGTCGGCATTCCGTGCCTGTATTCCTCGGCCGACGTGTACATCTCATTCTCGTCGATGATTCCGTTACGGTCCACGTCAAACCCGTCCTCATCAGGGTCTTCAGCGCCCTCGCTGGCGTTGAGGGGATCAAAACGCGGACAACGGAAGACCATGTCCACGGCGTTGAAACCCCCAGTCTGCAGGCACATCCACGCTTCAAAACCGTCAGGCAGCCCGTCACCGTCCGTGTCGGACACGCGAGGGTCAAGGTAGGTCCGTTCGCCGTTCTCATCGAGGAGACCAGTCAGGCCTCGGGGAAACCCGGGGTCTGTGCAGTTGGCAGGGTACGGCCAACAGTATTCCTCCGTGGCGTTGAGGCCATCTCGGTCGAGATCATATTTGGCGTCTCGTGCATCGTCACGGTCGAGACCGGGAATCACAATCATACGTCCGTCAGCCGTGCTCCGGTTCACCCAATCCTCAAACAGATTCTCGTGAACGTCAGGGATCAAGTCACCGTCACTGTCGGTGACAGGAGGCGCCTCACCCGTGGCCTCGTTCGGGTTGTTGGACGCCACCGGCGACAAGGCTGGGAACTGGGACATGAAAAGAAGGCCAGCCACCACGGCCAAGGTGATGAGCAGGGTGCTCTGACTTCGACGCATGAATCACCCTCCGTCGAGCACCCTCGACGTTTTCTTTGCCCTCTGCGACGCTTAAGAGGGTGGTGGAGCGGTGTTCCGACGGTGTTTCGACCGCGAGGTTCATTGACGCTCGCCGATGGCAAATCGAAGGCATGAGCCTGCGCATCACGCATCTGGGTTCGGGGAGCAAGGGCAACGCCACCTTGCTCGAGACCGAGCACGTCCGCGTTTTGGTGGACCAAGGATTCAGCGGCGCCTCGCTTGAACGCCGGCTCAAATTGCTGGATTTGCGCCCTCAAGACGTGGACGCGATCTTGGTCACCCATCACCACGGCGACCATGGGGGCGGGGCGCTCATCGCACAACGGCGTTGGGGTCTTTGCGTGTACGCCAACGCCCGAACCGCTGAAGAGTTGGGATTAATTCACGAGCTCTGGCGGCCCTTTGCCTCCCTCGAGACCATCCAACTTGGCCCTGACTTGGCAATGTTGCCCGTCCCGGTACCACACAGCGGCGCGGACAACGTGGCCTTCATCGCCAGCCATCAAGGGCAACGCGCTGCATTCATCACCGATTTGGGTTCGTGGACCGATGAACTTGTGCGTTACGTGCGGGGCTGTGAGCACATTTCGGTGGAAGCAAATTACGACGAGCGCCTGCTCAAACAAGGACCGTACCCCCGTTCGCTCAAAGAGCGCATCAGCGGACGAGGCGGTCACCTTTCGAACGACCAGACCGGTGCATTCCTCGCCGAAGTGGTCACTGAAGCCACATCATCGATCACCCTCACCCACCTTTCGGACATGAACAACAAACCGCACTTGGCTGAATCAACCGTGCTGTACTACCTCGACGGGCGATTCCAAGGTGATATCCGCTTATCGATGCAAGACGGGCCTGAATTCAGCCTTTTTCTCGGCGATGCGGTCGCACCAAGTCCGGCCAAAGAAGGTGGGCTTGCCGTCCGCGTGCAACGTGAAGGCTCATAGACGGATGCAGCGGTGCTCCTTGCATGGACGGCCGCAGGCAACGCGCGGACCGTCCTTTCCGAGACGAGCAAGCCGTGAGCGAGGTCCTCGGGGTGATTATGCTTCTCGCGATGGTGATGACCATCATGGCGGGCGTGATCGCCTTTTTGCAACCGTACCTTACTGATTTCGAGGACAACGTCAACTGGAAGAGTGCGAACGGAATCGCGGACCGCTTAGACGACCGCTTGGCGGTGGCCGGTGCCTCGCCCGTGGACGTTGGCGTCCGGACCACCTTCGCGATCCAATCGACCGAAATCCAACCGTTGGATTTCATCGAGACGTGGATGATTGAAGCTGATTTGACGTCGACGGATGAGACCGTCGTCGAACGTGTCGATGAGTCATCGTTTACCGTCTCAACACAAAACAGGACCGCGCGCTCAGCCTCAATCACCACCTCACTTGGCACCGAAACGTATGACGTTGGGCTGGCCAATGCAACGGAGCCCATTGAACACAGCGTGGGTTCAGAGCACTGGTCGATCATCACGGTCTATGACGCAGACCAGCAGCCCATACACCGATCTGTCACTTGGGTGCTCTCTGGACTCGAGGTCAGCACTGAACTTGGTCAGGGCGATCACCGAATCGCGATGGTCAACCACGGCAGAGCAGAGCGATTTGGGGACGACACGTGGGATTTGCAACAGACGCCTCTGGTCCATTTGGACACGCTGGTCAATGGCGAAGTGCGGCTGACCATGGCCCTGCGTGACGTCACCACCAGTGGGAACATCGGCAGCGGCCGGGTTCCATTGGATTTCGTGTCCCTCGGTGGGATGACGGTCTTTTCTGGTGAGGTCTGGAACCTGAGGTTCACCATGCGCAACGTGGTGGACCAGATTGTCACACCGCAGATTCACGATGCGTGGCTGACCGATTACACGCTAAACCGCGCCGCAGGAACCCTCGATCAGCACGTGGGAATCAGCCCCTGGCAACGCGCTTCAGGCATGGACGGATTTACCGTAGACACGGCAGGCGCACCCCTGCAATTCGAACTGGACGTGTCGCGAATCGAGGTGAGGCGATGAACCTGCAGCGCGAGGACGAGGCTGTGTCGTCCACGGTCGCCACCGTGCTGCTCTTCGGGGGCGTGGTCACCATCATCGGGATGATGATGGCTTCCATGATGCCGGTCATCATGGAAATGCAAGGCTCCATTGAGCGCAACGACATGGCCGCACAGATGGGCCTCTTGGCCCAGCGGGCGGACTCTCTTGCTGAATCAGGCATGCCCGGCGATGCTGCACACGTCGAAATTCGACCGATTGACGGTGAATTGCGTTGGGACGAAACAGCAAGTGGGATGTGGTATGCTGCCACCTGGGCTGAATCTCACACCCTCCGCTCACGGGGTTTGCTCAACTTCGATGCTGAATTCGACGTCCGCCATCCTGAATCGGAAACCACGACGGTCTGCCTCGACGACCTCCGGCTGGGGGCAGACCGGCCCTTCCACTACACCACGCCAGCATGGGCGGAAGCCGTGGTGCTCAGCGTCACGCCAGGCGTGGCAGAAACCTTGGGACCTGTGAAGATCAAACCGATCAATGGGGGCGATGACCTTGCGTTGCGTGCGGGCGACGTGGTCAGGCTCGACCCAGCTCCTGCAGGCATCACCGCGGAGGCGGCATTGACCGTGGTCTACCTTCGTGGCGAAGGAGGTGCTGTGCTCGTACCACCCAGCGACGACGACCCGATTGACGGAACAGGACGGGCCTGGACTGTGCCCCTGCCTGGCGGCGTACACCAAGTGCACTTGGCCGCCTCAGACCGCGCGATGATCGATTGGACCGTCGCTGGACAGCAGGGGCGCGTGATCATGAACGAGACCGCTCAGGCACAGATCGCCCACGGCGCGAACTTCGAGGTGAACATCACCTCGGCCTCACTCCTGCACGTGACCAGCAGCGCACCTTCGAACATGGTGGTCCATTTGAACCACGATGAAGGACACGGGCGGGTCGTTCTGAACGCATACCGTGGACCCATGATGGGCACGAGTTTCCTTCCACCCGACGCAGAGGGGCGCCTACTCCTGACCAACCCAGGACAGAGCTCAACCACCGTCACGTGGCGTGGAGATGGCCGCACCATCGCACCGGGGGGGCATGTTGAGGTTGCTTGGCCACCGAGTGGAGCCCAAGGCCCGGCTTGGCTGACGGCCAACGCTCGCATCGGTGCCGCGTGGGTGGCTGGCAACGGAACAGCGGACGGCGTCCGGGTGCTTCCTGCGAGCGACACCGGTGGGCCATCCGGGCTTTTCTTCGACGTGCGCGATGATGCATCCACCCACCACGAGATCATGCTTTCAGGCGTGCGAAGCACGGTTTTCGTCGATGACACCAACATCACACTCGACGTCGAAACCAACACCACGCACGTCCTTCCGTCCGTGTCTGAAAGCAGGGTGAACGCCACGGGCGACGGAATCCGCGTCACGGAAGTCGTGGGGCACCACGGTGCTGCCATCGGCATGCATGACGGTGAAGGCCGCTGCCTTGCTGTGGGGATTGAAGCAAGCGGTTGGGTTCGACTCGACCTGCCGTGGCGTCCGACCGTCGGTTTCGAACCACAAGACCAAGCCGCTGCATGGCGCAGCGGCCAACACCCGTCTGGACTTGAGATGCGTGTCTATGGCGTGGTTGGAAGCGACGACCTGCATCCCATAGGCAGCGTCTATGCTGTCCATCTTTCACGCTTGCAATACGCCTTCCAATCCTCCATCCTTGGCATGGAAGTGGCGTATGCAGGTGGGGCGGTCATGACCAACCATCCTGAATTCGATCCGCTGGTTCTCCGAGCGCCAACCGACCGTGGCGGGCCAGGTCCGAGGTTCGCGGCAACGATTCCAGCCATGCATCCCAGCGTCAACAGCCCGCAAGGTGCTGGCGCCGTGGACCTGACCATGACCCTGCAATCTCGAGACGTCATGGCCTCATCACAAGCCCATGAAGTGCGTCGCGGATGGACGGGTCCATACGGTGGGGCGGTGGCCGACGTCGGATCGTATGCCCTCGAAGGTAGCGCAGATTGGACGGTGTATCCAGGACGGTTGGACTTGTTGACCGATTACGTCGGTTGGGTTCCAGATCCTGCTATGGGAACAACAGAATCGGTATGGCACACCGGAGGGGAGCCGATTCAGTTCTCGCTTCAAATCGCTCACTTGGACGTCAGCATGCGCGAGGTGGGTGTATGAAGCCAAGCAACCACGACGACGGGGGGGCAGCCACCGAGTTGGGGTACGTCTTCACTTTCCTGCTCGGTGTGGTGCTCCTGTCCGTGTTTGGTGTTTGGGCGTACAGCATCGAAACCGCCACGAGGGAACGCTGGAACGCTACGGCGATTCAAGCCAACCTTGACGATGTTGCGGAAGCGGTGGAACGCGCCGATGACGCGGCTCGCTTGGATGCTGACTTGCGGTACGTCGAGCGCGTTGACTGGCGACCGTCCGAAGCGGACGAAACCACGATGACCCTCGTGTTGGACCAAGATGAACTACGTTTGGACCACACTGGCGGCGAACTCGATTCGGCCGTGGACCTCTCAGGCCTCGGACCCGCCACCCACGAGGGTGAAGTGGTGCTTGCGGGCATCGATACCATTTGGGTCATCTACGAACAAGGAGTCACGCGAATCGCGCTTATTCCGCCTTTGGACACGCTCAGCGGTTCATGACAGCAGCGTGCACTTGTGCTTGGACGTCCCGCATTCGCGATTTCGCACCCAACTCACGGAACACGGTCAACGCACGCTGAAGGTACTCCATCCGTCGTTGCTTGTCGGGCGTCACGCCTCCCAGTTTGGACAACAACTCTCCAATTTGCATGCGAAGGTCGTTGGCTTCAGCGATAACGAGCGCTTGACGGTACTGTTCTGTGGCCTCCTCGACGCGCCCACCGTCTTCGTGGACTTCTCCAAGCAGGATGCTGATTTCCACGGTCGCCAAGACGTCGCCGCCTTGGGCGAGCGCTTCAACGGCACTGGAGTAGTGGTGCAAGGCCAATTCTGTGTCCTTCATCTTGGCATAATAGCGGCCAAGGACCGCTTGAGCACGAGCGTGCAGCATGCGCTCTTGTTCCCCATCTGTACGCTCAAACGCCAAGATGGCGTGATCGCGGGCACGGTCCACTTCACCAAGATCAAGGAAAGCGCGGGCCAAACTGATGCGTGAACCGACCAATTCATCGGGAGTTGACGTGGTCGTAAGGATGGTTTCCACCTGTGCATAGGCTTCCAAGGCGGCTTTCTGGTCGTTCTTTCGACGCAAGAGGTAACCCATGTTGTTGTAGGTCCTTGCGGCACCTTGCTCGTCTTCCATGGCGATGAAGCCCTCTAAGGCCTCCCTGTGAAGGTGCAGTGCTTCATCTGGGCGTCCCTGTTTGAGCGCGACGTCCGCCAATGTGGAGCGAACTTCGGATGCCGTCCGCTTGTCCTTGGCGCTGAGCGCACCGTCCAACGCAGATGCAAGTGCGGCATGTGCATCATCAAGTCGACCTTGCAGCGCCAAGACTTCACCAGAAAGCTGGTGCAACCTTGCACCGTCCGAAGCATCGAGGTTCTCGAAAGGAACACGTTCGAGCAACGTCAGCACCTCCATGTGCCCCTTGCTGACCAATCCACGACCTTCGTTGGTCAGCAGGTTGACCGCATCCTCGATTTCATCGCAGGCGATGAGGTGATGGATGTATTCGACGAGTTGCTCCGCTGTGGCATGATGGTCAGCATACCAAGCGATGCAACGGCGGTGGAGGTCCTGGCGCTGCTGCTGATCAAGGCTGCGCAGGAGGAATTCGCGGATCAAATCGTGCACGTCGAAGGTGTTGCTGTCCGCCTGCCGGGCAAGACCTTGGTCAACCAGCGAGTCCAAAACGTCGAGATCAAGATCCTGTTGACCGAGCGCATCGAGGGACACAGATTCTCTGAACACGGACAAAGCGGAAAGAACGCGCTTTTCCTCCGCGGTCAATTTCGAGAAGATCTCGACCGACACGTAGGCCTCAAGTGATTCGTGGTATGCACCAGCAGAAGCACCTCGGTTGATCAATTCCAACACGAGAGGATGGCCCCGCGACAACCCGTGGATGTGGAGCCATTGTTCGTCAGAAAGGTCCTCAAAACTGCTGAGAAGTTGGCGGGTGGCGTCGGGATCAAGCCCGTCCAGCGGCAACACGAAACTGGAAATCCTCCCCTCGGCGTCCTTTGCTGCCACCACAGGTTTGAACGAGCGAGAGAACAGCACCAGACCGACCAAATCTTCTGCTTCAATCAGGTTGAGCGCCACGGCTTGGATGGTCTGGTGGAGCACCGCGTCAGAGACCTTGTGGTAGTCGTCCAAAATGAGGAGCGAGGGTGTGCCAGAAAGGGCGTCAGCGATGAGGCGGGCGGCATCCGAGGGTTGTGGAACCGGCGTCGCCGCAAGGTAGTCAGCGAAGGAGGCATCGCCCATGTTTGCGAGCCACTCGGCAACGGATTCCAAACAGGCTCGGGCGCTCTCCCAGTCCTGACAGCGATGATACAGGATGTTCCGGCGGTGCGTGAACCGCTCCACCAACTTTCCAGCAACAGTGGTTTTGCCGATGCCCGCAATGCCTGGAACCAGGAGGGTTGTGGCCCTTGCATCCAGCAAGCTGACGATGTGGTCCAACTCGCGCTCACGCCCGTAGAATTTCCTGACCCGGGGCAAGTCTGCCAACGACGTAATCAATTGCTTCTCCACGTGCTTGGAGAGATCGCGGTCCACCAAATCTGGTGAAAGGCCGCGGACGTCCAACACGCCGTTGTCGTCCATGTAACGGATGACGTCCACAGGTCGCATCGGAAAGGGCAGCACTTCGTGCACTGAACCGAGTTCACTGCGCTTGGAGGAACCGTCCTCCAACAAGCAATGGATGGGATGTTCACGCAAACGCTGCCATGTTTCCTCAGCGGTGGTGATGCCGCTGTCGGTCAGAAAGTACGCTTTGCGCTTCCGTGCCACGCCAGAGACGTGCGCCTGGCGCTCGACCAGGAGGCCTGAATCCTTGAGCGAAGCGATGGCACGGGGGACGTTGGACCGAGCGATGGCCACGGCGTTGGCGATGCCCATCTGTGAGAGCGCAAACGGCACCTCAACGCTGGATTTGTAATCCACATAGTCCCGAAGGTGGAGCAGGATGCGCTCCTGCACACCTGGCTTTGGATTGCCGCTCAAGGTTCGCCCTCACTCGGTGGACGGAACGTAATCGGGGTCGGGGACCCACTGATTCGTAGCTGCATCCCAGAGCCAGCCTGGGTGCTGTGAACTCGCTGTGGTGGCTGCTGCTTGGACCGCCTGCTGGGCAGGAACCTCTGGAGTCGCCGCCTTCTTGGCCCACGCGTAGGGATCTTCCTCCACCTGTGCCGTCGCGGCCTCGGCCTCGTCTTCTAACTCCTCGTATTCCACGAAGAACGTCAAGACGACACCAGCTAGGACCACCACGGCCAACAGGGCGCCCACGATGATCCAGATCATCGAAAGACCGCCTTGAGCCGCGGAAGCGGGCGTGATGGTGTACTGCGAGCTGCTGTCTTGACCGTCCATTTCGAAGTAAATCTGCGTGGCCTGGTCGCTGTTGAGCTGCGTCAGCGTGACGTCCATGGTCCACGTACCGTCTGAGAGCACGCGAGTGGAGTTCAAGCGGATTCCACCGGCTTCAGTGCGCACCGAAACCGTCGATCCGGGAAGACCGGTTCCTGAGAAGGTCGCAGGTACGTCGGTGTCGAGGTATTCTTCGTTGCTGATCTTCTGCACGTCGAACTCGACGGCACGGACGAGGAAGTTCACGCGGAAGGAATAGGCCACGGAGCCGTATTCGTCCTGGGCCTCAAACATCACTTGTTCGAGCGACCATTCGCTGATTTCGGTCGTGGTTTGGGCCATGCCGTCCATCGGATTGTAAGTGGCCACACCACGCGAGTTGATGGTGATGTACGCAGGGTAGTCGTCGTCCTCGAAGGTGGCAGGGTCGTCGAAGACGTCGTAGATGAGGAAGGTCGAATCCACGTCCGCGTCACTGAAGAAAGCCGCAAGGTCGATGCTCTCGCCGATGCCACAGCGGTCGATGCTGTTCGAGTTCTTGTCGCAGAAGATGGTCAAAGTCTGCGGCCATTCTAGGCCGTTGAAGGTGGGTGCGTTGTTTTCGCGGTCCACCGGGTTATCGATCCGGATGCGCCGGCGCACTTCATCGGAGTAATCCTCGCCGTCGTAGGCACGCACGATGATCTCGTACTGCTGGTCGTGGATGTAATCCGACGTGTCCCACGTCACTTGCCATGCTCCGTTTGAAAGGAATTGCGTGACGATGAGTTCCTCGTCGGACATCAAAATGCTCGAGGCAAGGTCGAGCACTTGGACTTCAACACGGGTCACTTGACCGTCGTTGTCCAACGCACCTCCTTGGAGGTACGAATTCTCGCTGGCGCGGAGGATGCCACCGTCGATCACCAATTCACCGTCAGCCGTGTAGGCGTCGACGGTCACGAAGGGCGGCGTGTTGTCGTTCTCGATGATGAGGGTACGGCGCTCCACCGTGCAGCCGTCGGGCCAATCGATGCAGAAGTCAGAATCTGCGGCCCAGACCTCGAAGGTGTATTCACCGCTTGGCAGGTCTTCGAAGTTCCACTGGTACTCCCAAGCCGTCTGGCCTTGGGTGTAGAGGTGAGAGAAGTAATCGTTCGGGCCGGTGATGTTGAACCAGATCTGCTGGATGTCCGATCCTTGAACGCCGATGTACGGGTCTGAGGCTGTTCCTGTGAAGAGCACTTTGCCGTTCCTATGGGTGGAACCGTCAAGCGGCTCATTGAGGATAAGGGTGGGTGGCACCAAGTTCAGTTTGTACTTCCGGGTTTCCTGAGGAGACGTGTCCAACCCGTCGTAGGCGCGAACGCGGAAAGTCACGTCACTCTCACCTTCTGGGTGGCCGGACAGGTCCCATTCGAAGGACCAACTCTTGAACGGATGGTTGTCCCGGGTGATTTCCCCGTTGGCACCCGAGGTGTCGGTTGCGGAGTACCACGATTGGCTGCCAGGTGGTTGTACCTCAACGCGCTTCACGATGCCGAATTGTTTCTCATAGGCGATTCGATCCAAGGCGTACTCACCTGGACTACCGCTTCCGGCGATTCCGTCCCATGCAGCGCCTGTGAGGGTCACTGTGGTGGCAAAAGAGGAGCCATCAAGTTGGTCAACAACGACGCTCGGCCGCAGATTGTCAAGATTGATGATGTCGTCAACACCACCTGTGAGCGTGAACGAGAAGGATTTCTCACCCTTGCCAAACTTGTACGCTTCGACCGTGTAGAAGGCCTGCTCACGGCCGTTGGCGCAATCTTCGTCTGCGGTGTCGACCTTTGTGTCGCCGTCGTTATCGTAGCCGTCGGCGCAGGAGTTTTCGTCAATGGCCTCGATTTCTGTCGTCCCGGGAACGTCGACGGCTGTGTCGCCGACGATGTGGTTCCAATTTCGATCGATGAGGAAGTCGCTGGGCAGGGACACGAAGTCGGTGAACCCGAACGCGTCCGTTTCCAATTCGTACAGCGGCAGTCCGACCGAATCGCGGATGACCACGGTGGCATCAGCCACGTTCGAACCCGCAGCCTTGACCTGATACCGGACCAATTCACCTTGGCGGACCTGTGTGCCCCATTCGGAGTTTTGATTTTGTACGAAAATCTTCGATGTGTCGAAATTCTGGAGGTCCGCATACGAGAAGACCGTGGAGTTGGACACCAGCTCGATGGCGAGGGGCATGCCGCGCGGCGGCACTTCAGCCGACACAGGGAGTTGCAGGCACTCGTCCGTCACGTAGGGGCACTCCGCACCTTCCCATGCGAGCATGACGGGGTAACCCGAGGCCACATCGGGGATGTATTCGGACTGCACTGTGATACGAGACTCGGTGACGTTGTAGACCTGCGTGGCGTTGGTCCACGTGTTGCCCGAGAAGTAGCCAATGGAGCCGTACTTGTTTCCGTAGTTGTCGTCAAACTGGAAGATGCGTACGGCGAAGTCTCCTGTTTCCATGTCGTTGTCTTGGACGTTCACGATGCCACCGTTAACCCGTAGG
>PCBQ01000003.1 GCA_002731395.1 Methanobacteriota archaeon | reverse complement strand
ATGGCGTATTCGAGCCTGCCTTCGACAAGGAGGGTTAAGTCGTAACAAGGTATCTGTAGGGGAACCTGCAGATGGATCACCTCCTAAGAAAACGGGGGCGAGGAGGCTTCGGCCTCCTCGTCTCCACCCTTTCCCGCATTGCGCTTTTCGCGCGGTGCGGGTTTTTTTTTGGATTTTTGATTGGTCGGTCGTTGCTCAGGCGTCAACCGAGGGCTGCGACCTTCTCGAGCATGGTGTGCCGGAAGGTCAGGAGGTTCAGCGGAGGCCCACGTGCATCAACGGTGATGGTTGCGCCTCGATTGAAGTGCACTTCGTCCCATCCATCAGGAACCACGTATCCACGGTGCATGTCGCTGACGAGCACCGTAGGCTCCGAGGACCAGGCCACGTGAGCCCATGGTGCACTTTGCCGCTGGGTCATCGGTAGATCGCGAGCGAGGATGAAACAGTGGTCACTCGCTTGGTCTGCTGTGGCTTCTGATTTGCATGCCTGAAATGCCTCCACTGGTGCAGCGTGGGTCAACCATGCGTGCTGCCCAAACCAAGTGGCAAACAGCAGCCCGCTCGAACTCTGAAAGGTGTCTTGATGTCCTCGCGTCACGCCGTATTTGCTCGGTGCGTATTGGTGGGTGTTGGCGATGAGCAAATCGTTCAGAGCAGGGTCGGTCGTGAACCTGTTTCCTGAGGTGGTTTCGATGACGGCTTGCAGGCGTGGCAGCCGGTTGACGATCGCCCTTCCTTCTAGGACTGCATGCAAGTCGTTCTCAAAGGTCTCCACATCGCTGTCCATGTAGAAACCAACGCTGCCGTCTGGGTCGCCTGCCCGAGGATGCGAGTTGACCCCCATCACCAGCGTGGCGTCGTCGATGTTGTGCGAGATGCTGGTCAGCGTGCCGTCGCCTCCGAGCACGATCACCAAGTCACGGCCCAAGAAATCCGACTGCTTGACCAGTTCACGCGGCCGTAGGGTCACGTTCAGTGCTTCTCCATGGGTCTTCAGCACCTTTTGGAGGTGACCAAGCGCATCGTCATGGACCGGCTCGTGGGTCTTCTTGTAGACCAACAGGACCTGCATGGTGCTCCCCGGTTGTTATGACAAGCGCCCTCCGCTTGAAGCCTCGGTTGACAACCTTCATGGCACGCGACTCGAACCTACCCTCATGGAACCCCCAAAGTGGTCCGATGAGAACGCAACTCCTGACTTGTCCGGCTCTGTTGCCCCCCAAGGACTCGCCATGACCGACCCCTACCAAGCGCAAGGGCAGATGATCTTTGTTCAACCGCCGAGTGGTGCGGCGAAGGTCATGGGCATCTTCATCATCATTTACGCCTCATTTGGCCTTCTTGGAGCATTGGCCAGTTTGCTCGGTGGGAGTTTTTTCGAAGCGCTTCTTGGAGAGGTCGCCAGCCAGGACCCCGATGCGCTCGGGTTTGATCCAGCAGGTTTCGGCCAATACATGATGCTCACCGGCATCATTGGTTTGGTCACCTCAGCTGGAACCTTGCTTGGCGGCATCTGGACCATGCAGTATCAGAGGCGTGGCGTGCATCTCGGCCTCACCATGATCGTGGCCAGTTTTGTCCTCGGCCTCATTTTGGCGTTCATGTACCCTGAATTCAGCGACTCGGGTTTCGGCATGGGCGCGACGGTCATCATGTCCGTCCTCGGTTCAGGCTTTTGTGGTTTGATGGTGGCCATCCCGCTCATGGTCTCCAACAACGGTCTGGACGACTCCTCGCTTTTCCCCAGCAAGGCGCAATGAGCAGTACGCCTATGCGGCGTCGACGTCAGGGCAAAGCATGGGCCTGCTTGTGACCGGTACCGCCGCCACGTATGTCGAGGAATTGACCGTTCGAACGGATGAACGCCGAGAGATCATCTGCTTGACCCATGAGGTTGAACGGATTGTACGCGAAAGTGGGATTGTCGACGGCCTGGTGCTGGTTAACCCGATGCACATTACGGCGTCAGTCTACGTTAACGATCTTGAACATGGCCTGCACCAGGATTTGATGACGTGGCTCGAACGTGTGGCTCCCTTCGGCGGCCACGAGGGTCGTGATGGTCCGGAGTACCTCCACCACCGCACGGGCGAAGACAACGGCGATGCCCATCTGAAGCGCCAACTGCTGGGTCAACAGGTGACCATGCCCGTTCGTCATGGCCGGCTTCACCTCGGTACGTGGGAACAGATCCACTATGCGGAGTTCGACGGTCAACGCCCGAAGCGCATTTTGGTCAAGGTCGTTGGAGTGATGCCCTCATGACGCTTTCCTCAGCCCCTGAACCGACGGGCATGGCCCTCGCGTTAGGCATCGAGCGTACCGCGTGGTCGTCCGGTCACTCGTGCTTGGAGGTCACCCTCACTCCGGACCACCTGAACAAAGGTGGAGCAGCCCACGGTGGGCTGATGACGGTCCTTCTGGACGGCGCTTTGGGAGGAGCGCTCGTGTCCACGCTCCCGGTGACGTCATGGTGCGCTACGACGCAGTTAACGACCAGTTTCCTCGATGCTGCCCGCCTGGGTGAACGTCTCGTGGCCACAGGTTGGGTGGTTCGCCGTGGACGGCATGTCGCACATTTGGCGGGCGAAGTCAGGGTCGGTGAACGCGTCGTGGCTTCCGCAGTCGGCACATGGGCCATCTGGGATACGCGCCCTCCTTCGATGCCCCTGCGCCGAGCCGATGAATTGCTCAAATCCCTGGTGGCCGCGGATGGAATGGAGATGCATGGTGAAGGATTATGGCATCACACCGGGCAGTCAAGGATGACGAGCGTCTTGCGCGTGGAGGTCCATCGGAGCGGTGACGACGCCACCGTATTGGTGGACGATGTTCACGCGTTGGTCTTGCACGAACGCGTGATGGACCCGGATGGGGTTCAGGTTCACGAGGATCGATGCACCTACCGTCGCGTCCCCGACGGCACGCTTCTGCTCGAGCTTCATTCCAGCGACGGTTCGGTGGAAACCGTACGCGTCGAGGAAGGAGCGCGAAGCCTTCGTGTGGGTCCGCTTCCAGACGGGGGTCCAACGTGGCGGCACACGCTGACCGCACGCGGGCTGGTGATGGACCTCTGGTACGGTGGCACATCGACGGATGAGCCGCCTGATATCGAGTTCAGGTACCGCTTGGGCGAGGGTTCTTGAGCGGGCTATGACCCCCACGCGTCATGGTCGAAGACGTGGTGATTGTTGGCGGAGCACGCACTCCTTTCTGCGAATGGGTTGGTGGTAAGCGCGGCGACGGTGCGCCAGGCGGTCGTTTGAAGGCCGTCAGTGCACAAGACCTCGGGGCCACCGCCATCCGAGGTGCCTTGGAAAAAACGGGCACGGACCCTGAATCCGTGGACCATGTTGTGATGGGTTACGCCCTTCAGACCTGCGCGCAGTCCATCTATGGTGCCCGACATGCTGGCCTGAAGGCCGGGGTCCCTCAGGAGGTCCCAATGTTGACCTTGTCGCGCATCTGCGGCTCCGGGGTTCAATCCATCGTCACTGGCGCGCAGATGATCATGCTCGACGAGGCACAGGTCGTGGTTTCTGGTGGCATGGAGAACCTCTCGCAAGCACCACATGTGCTTCGTGGTGCACGGGACGGATGGAGCCTGGGGCGCTCGCCGCCGGTTGAAGACTACATGATGACCAACCTGCAGGACATGACCTGCGGGTTGTTCATGGCGCAAACCTCGGACGAGTTGTGCAAGCGAAAAGGCGTCACTCGCGAGGAAGTGGATGCCTTTGCGGCCTTGTCGCATGGACGCACAGAAGCCTCAATCGACAGCGGTCTCTTCGAACAAGAGGTTGTTCCAGTGACCATTTCGTCGCGACGCGGCGACGTGGTCATCACCCATGCAGACGAAGACCACGTGGTTCGGGGCACGACCGCCACGTCACTTTCCGGGCTGCGGCCAGCGTTTGGACCCGATTCACTTGTGACCGCAGGCAACGCTTCTGGCGTGGTCGATGGCGCCGCCGCGGTGGTCATCAAGTCCGCCTCGCGAGCCGAAGCTGACGGAGACGCTCCTTTGGCGCGTATCGTGAGTTGGGGCATTGTCGGACTTGAGCCAGCCATCATGGCGTATGGTCCGGTACCCTCAAGCCGCAAAGCCCTCGAAAAGGCGGGCCTGACCGTCGACGACATCGACCGTTGGGAGATCAACGAAGCCTTTGCTGGGCAAGCCGTGGCCTGCATCAAGGACCTCAGCCTCGACGTCGAGAAGGTGAACGTCAACGGTGGAGCCGTCGGCCTCGGTCATCCGCTTGCCGCCACCGGGACCCGGCTGGTCTTGACCCTCGCGCATGAATTGCGTCGAAGCGGCGGGCGTTACGGCGTCGCCACGGCCTGTATCGGCGGTGGCCAAGGCATCGCCATGGTCATTGAGGCCATGTAGGTGGAAACGTGGACGCCCTCGTCGTGGTGCTGATTGCCGTCCTACTGACGGCATTTTTCTTCGCACCGCTTGGTTTGGGTGGAGGCCTGTTGTTCGTACCGATCCTGCATTACCTCGCCGATTGGCCGCTCGACACCGCCACCCTCGTGGTGTCTCTTTTGTTGACGCTCAGCGTTTCACTTGGCTCAGGTGCCGTTCATCACCGTGAAGGCCTGATTGACCTCCCCTCAATACGTCGACTGGCTCCTTTTGCGATGGTTGGCGCAGCAGGTGGGGCCGTCATCGTTCATGCCCTCGGCGACGCGCTCAATCCCGTCTTCAAGACCTTGGCGTTGGCCCTTCTCGTGTGGGCGAGCGTGAAGGTCGGACGTCGATTGCGCCATGGGGTCGCAGAGAAAGACGCGGGTGAAGTCCGGTCGGCACCGCTCCGTCTTGGGGCCGGTTTCGGTGGGGGTGCAAGCGCGGTGCTGGCCATCGGTGCGGGCGCCATCTACATCCCCGTGCTCAATCAATTCGGGGGTCTACCTTCACGACGTGCCATCGGCACCAGCCTCGGCCTGATGATGCTGGTTGTACCGGTCGCCGTCGTGGTTCACGCAGGATTGCACAATGGCGCTTGGCCCGATGAGGGGGTCCTCGTCCTGTTGCCGTGTGCCGCGTTGATCGGTGCTGCGCTCGGTGCCCGCGTTGGCTTGACGCTCCCAGATCACGTGATCCTGAGGGTATTTCTCGGCCTTTTGCTGATCATCGCTGCGCGGTACCTGTGGGACCTCATCACCCTTTTCTGAAACGTCCGTCAATCCTTTCATAAAGCATGGAGNAAAGCCTCAANCATGCTGNAACTCATCCTTGGTGGCATCGTCGCNTNTGTTCTGCTGATTTGGTTTGTATCGACGTGGAACCGANTGGTCCGCCTCGAGAAGAACGTCGAACAGTCCTGGGCCAACATCGACGTGCTGCTGAAGCAGCGCTATGACATGATTCCCAACCTCGTCAACACCGTGAAAGGGTACGCCACTCACGAGCGTGAGATTTTCGAGCAGTTTGCACTTGCTCGTCAAACGGCTGCAGGCGCGTTGGCCCAAGGGGACGTGGCTGGAGTCGCTGCCGCTGAAGGTATGCTGGCCGGCTTGATGCCCCGCATCAACATGGTCGCTGAGCAGTATCCTGAACTCAAGGCGGACTCGAACTTCCTGAACCTCCAGAACCAGATCACAGCCCTTGAGAACCAAATCGCCGACCGCCGGGAATTCTACAATGCCAGTGCGACAAGTTTCAACACGGCCATTGAAACCATCCCGACCAACATTGTCGCCGGTGTGAAGTCCTGCAAGGAACGGACCCTGTTCGAAGTCGTTGGCATCGAGCGGGAAAACGTCTCCGTCCAATTCTGAAGCTCTTCGGCTGAGGTGCGTCGATGTACCTCCTCGTTGGCGCAGGAGACCCCCTCGCTCGCCTTGCTGCATGGTGCAAGCGTTCCCGCCCGACGTGCGTTGTGACCCTTGCTGCTGGGCTTCGTGGTGAGGAAGACCTCGACGGGTGCGAGGTGGTCGCTCTGCCACACCCGATGACAGTTGACGCCTTGCCAACACCTCCCCGTCACCCGAGCCTAATCGTGGTGCTTGACGCTTCACCGCTTGCAGAAGACAATGTTCTGGCTGCCCTCTCTTCGCGTTGGCCCAGCGTGGCGATTGTGGGGCCAGAGCCGGAGGGCGACACGGTGGTGGCTGACCCGCTGCGCCCCGAGGATCTCCTGCTCTCGGCAGCGAAGGACCGTGTGCGCGCCCAGGAACGGCAGACGGGTGCCTCGGTGCTCGACGCGCATTTCGCTGGCCTCAAGGAGGGTTCAATGGTGGCCATCTTTTGTCACGACAATCCCGACCCTGATGCTCTCGCTTCAGCTCTAGCCGTCCAACGCTTGGTCGAACGCCGTGGTCTGCAGGGACGCATCTACCATGGTGGGCTCATTGAACACCACCAAAACCGGGCCATGGTCCAGTTGCTTGGCATTGAGACGACGCGGCTGATGCTCGGATGGGAGATCGCCGATGTTTTGGCGGAGGCCGATGCTGTGGTGGCGGTGGATTTCCACCAGCCGGGTGCCAACAACGTGCTGCCCAAGGACCATGTCCCCAACGTCATTCTCGACCACCATGCCGTTGGTGATTTGCCCGCTGCAGATGTGGCCATCGTTCATCCCGAATTTTCGGCCACGTCCTCCCTCGTGGCGAGCCTGATGACCGCTTTGGATGCAGAGATGGACGCCGTTCTGGCCACGGCGCTTGCCTTTGGTATCCGCACCGACACCCTCGGTTTCTCCAGGGGGGTCAGTCCTGCTGACCTTCGTGCCTTGTCGTGGCTGAACGCGTGGGTGGACCACGATCTTCTGCGGCAAATTGAGGCTCCCCCCCGTTCTCGCGAGGCCTTGGAGGCCTTCGCTGAGGCCCTGGGCTCAATGACGCTTGAGGGAGGTGTGCTCCTTGCTCCGCTCCTTCAACTGCCGAACCGTGATGCACTGGCGCAAGTGGCGGATTTCTTGCTGGCGACTGAAGGTGTGGATACCGTCGTGGTGTATGGTCCCCGTCAAGGGCGTGTCATCCTCTCGGCGCGTACGCGCGATCCAAATCTCCACCTTGGTCGTACCTTGGCGAACACGTTCCCTGACGGTCAAGCCGGTGGACATCGATCCTTGGCCGGGGGGCAGGTGCGATTCGAGGGTCTTGTTGACCACGACACACCCGTGGCGGGCGATGCCATCGCGGCAATGACCGACGTCTTGCGAAACCTGCTCGGGGGCGAGGCCGATGAGTGATGCACCGTACATCGACGTGTCCGACCAGCTCAGGCTGCTTGGAACGGCACACGTCGCGACGTCGAGCGTGGAGGCGGTTCAGCACCACATCGACGCCTTCGCTCCGGAGGTCGTCGCCGTAGAATTGTGCCCGACCCGCTACGACGCCCTCCGCTCCGACCGACGCTTGGACCGTGAAGGCCTACGTCGGGTGATGAAGGAAGGAAAGGCAC
>PCBQ01000002.1 GCA_002731395.1 Methanobacteriota archaeon | reverse complement strand
GGATTGTCCTCCGTGTTTCCGGCGATTTTCATGACCACGATGGTCGGGCTGTGGTTGTCGCAGGGCCCAGACGTACCGCTCGGTGCGGCGGGACCTATGCTGCTTGGTTCAACGAGCGTTTCCGTCTATGCATGCTTGGCGATGTGGTCGCTTCCCACACTGGGCGTGTGGTTGGGCTCAGCGGTGGCGTGGGTCTTGTCGATCGCCGTGTGGACCCTGCCCTGCTCGTGGTGGGTCATGCGTTCGAATTCAGCGCCCGCTCCCACAGTGCCGGCTCAGGCACCCCAATGACGCGGAGTTCGACGGCGCGGATGCCGCGAAGGGCCAACAACGCGTTCCGAAGGGCCTCGAGGTCGTACAGGCAGCACGGGCAATGCGGACGTGACGGTCGAACGGTCAACCGGCACTGGCCCTCATCGCCAAGGTCGATGTGTTCCACCCGCTCAACAAAGGGCGCTCCTCCGTGCGGGTCTTGCCAGGTACGCAGCCGCTTGGCAAGCCGCTGTTGCAGCGCGCGTTGTCGGGAGCTCATGGCTGTGGCTCCTCAAGTTCCGCCTCGGCATCGGCCAGCCGAAGTCGCTTGAGTTGGCCCTCGGCCTCATCGAGGTGCGCCTGGCACGTGCGTAGGAGTTCGCTGCCTTCCTCAAACATCTTCACCGTGGCCTCAAGGTCCGTGCCGCCACGTTCCAATTCGGCCACGATGGCTTCCAAACGTTGCAAGGCTTCGCTGTAGCTCGGGGTTTTACTCATGGTGTTCACGTCCTGTGCACGTCCTCGACCGCCGTGGTTACCGTTCCGTCGGCGAGGTGGACCATGAGGGCATCGCCCACCGCCACATCGCCGACCGAGCCGATGACGCTTCCATCCGGCTGCTGCAGCATGCCGTACCCACGCTCCAACACCTTGCGAGGATCGGTGGTCCGAAGCGCGGCGCCGAGTCCTGCCAACCGTTCGCGTTGACGGCCGAGATGCACATCGACAGCGCGCTGGAGCGCGTGACCACGTTCAACCAACCTGTTGGCAGTCTCGGTCAATCTCGCATCCACGGTCTGATCAAGTCGTGACCGAAGATCTCCGAGTTGCCCACGTGCGCGCGACAGTCCAGACGCGGGTGCGCCTGCCAAGCGATGGCGAAGCAGGCGGTGATGCTGTCGTGTTTCGGCGAAGCGTCGAGCGGCTGAGGCTTCAAGACGCAGCGCAAGGTCATCGTGATGTTGTTCCAAATCGGAACGTACCGGCACCACCCGTTCGACCGCATCGGATGGGGTTGAGGCCCTGACGTCTGCGACAAGATCGCTGACCAGAACGTCCGACTCGTGACCCACCGCGGAGACGACCGGTACGGGCATGCTGACCACGGCTCGGGCCACCCGCTCGAGGTTGAAGGCCCAGAGGTCTTCGGTTGAACCTCCGCCACGACCAACGATGATCACGTCGACAGGTGGTGCCCCGCGCGATGCCGCGTAAATCGGGTCAGCAAGGCGTGCCGCGACACGCAAGCCACGGGCGAGTTCCTCAGCGGCTTTCTCGCCCTGAACGAGCACACCGATGACGGTCCGTCTCAGCCCCGGCCAACGGTCTTCACTCAAGCGGAGCACGTCGGCCTCGGCCGCAGACTGCGAACCGATGACGATGGCGACGTGCCGTGGGAGCGCTGGAAGTGGTCGCCGCGGCCGATCGAGCACGCCCTCAGCCTTCAGCGCGGCAATGAGTTTCCTACGCTCGGCCTCCAATTCGCCGATGGTGTCCACCGCATGGATGGACGCGACCTGAAGTTGGAGGTGTCCGCGCGTGGGGTACAGGTCCACGCTTCCAATGACCACGACCTCGCTCCCTTCTTCGAGATCCATTCTGGGTGCGCGGCTCGACCACATCACGGCGTCGATGGATCCGTCATCATCGCGCAGCGTCAGGTAAACGTGACCCGAACGTGCCCGGCTCCAGCGCGCGATTTCTCCACGCAGCATCTGGTGCTGGAGGGTCGGTTCTTCGTTCAGCAAACGTCGAAGGCCGAGGACGAAACGCCCGACGGGGAGGGCGCTTCCCAGCACCTCCGGAGTCAGCATGCAAGCCGATGCTCGTCGGGCGTTCATCAACGCATGGGCTCGTCGTCTTGGGATGGTGCGCGATGTTCTGCTTTGCGCTGATGGCGTTCCTCGACTTCGGCCAACTTGAGGTTGACTTTCCTTCGTAGGGCCCACACAATCAGGGCCACAATTAGGATGTTGAGGGCCAAGAGGAGGGTCTCTTCGATGCCCCACGCCACACGATCACCTCAGATGGGCGGACGGATTTCGATGTCCACGTTACCGCTCGGCCGCTGGATGCATCCAAGACGGGCACCCTCGTCCACAAGAAAATCGTCCAGCCCGGGGGGAAGAACGTCGGGAAGCGCTACTTTCCCGTCCAACAGGGTCACCATGCACGAGCCACATGTGCCGGATGTGCAGTTCGTGGGCAAGGTCAATCCTGCTTCCAAGGCGTGTTCGACCAGGGTTTGGTCGTCTTTGGTTGGCGTTTGCCCAAGCAGGGTAGCACCGCGGAAAAAGCGGACCAAGGGACCCATATGGGCACCTCAACGGTCCTTGAACCGCGTCCAGCGGCCGGTTTGCTTGTTGAAGTACAGGCCGGCCTTCTTCATCCACTTGTTGAACTTGGTCGCACCTGCGCCAGTTCTCAAAATGAAGTCCTCACGGTCTTCTTGCGCCTGAATGTACCCCTTGGCCGCAATGGTCTGGTCGATCCAGTCGTTGATGTCCATCAGGCCACCAACCAGTGCGCTGGATTCGACCTGCGCGGTCATGGCGTCGGCATCGGCGTTGGTGGATTCAAGGTCAGCCTCAATCAAGCGGTTCACGCTTTCCAGGTCCATACGAGCGGGCTTGGGCGGAACAGGGCTCCGCGGGCGACGGTCCTCCTCGACCGTGATGCGGTTTTCTCCGTCCAGGCGAGCCATCACGCTGACGATGAGCTCGGGCTGGAAACTCGTTTCACAATCCCAGCACATCAGGGCGTACTCATCGGGGCGGTCTTCGTCACGCGACTGACGCGGGTCCATCTCTTCACCGCAGATGGGGCATGCGTGCATCACCAAGGTGGGCACGTGTTTGCGTCGGTAGTCGACGATGTCTTGGGGCGTGCCGTCGAGTTCCAACATTTCGTGATCACGGGCCGCTTCGAGCCCGCGGGTTTCGAGTTGGTCGCGGATTTTCACTTTCAGGTCGTCTTTGGTCTCGTCCTCGAGGTTGTCCTCGAGTTTGACGATGAGTTCCACGGTCTTGCCGAGCCGATTCATGACCAACTTCTGCGCACGGAAGGATTCGACCTTGGCAATCTTGAGCCGTTCTTTCTGTTCGGCCAGTTCCGCGAGCACGTCCCGGCGTTCACGTTGGAAACGGATTTCCTCGATCTTGCTTTCCTGTTTGCGTTCAGGAGCCAAGACTTTCGAGAGGAAACGCTCTTTGCCGTGGGACCGGGGCCCGGCCTTGATGATTTCAAGCACACCGTCTGCGATGTCGGGCTTAAGCCCGTAGTTTTCGACGAGCATGGTCTGGTCGATTTTCTTCAGGTCACCGATTTTGAGGCCTGAATCGGCCAACTGCATGGCCGTAGTCTCGTCAATACCGCGCCGAAGCAGAGCCAGATAGGTGTCTTTCTTCGCCATAAAGCCCCCTCCGCGCAGGCGATGCGTGAAGGCCCTCCCATGAAAAGGTGCCTTCTCACAAGCAAGCCATTGTTCAGAGGTCTTCAACCTCTGCCGAGGCTAGCCGATGGCAGAACGCACACCAAGCCTCAACGCTCAGGTCTTCGGGACGCAAGTTGAGCACGGGGTCGTCCTCCATTGAAGCGAGCCCGTCTTTCCATCGCGCGGCGTGCCAGCCAGAAAGACGTGACAAGCGGCGTGGCGGCCGCCGCAGCGAAGTGCGCAGCTTGCGGCGTCGGTGGTGGAAGGCGGCATGGACGGTCTGGCGCACCAAACGATGGTCCACCTCTGTGGGATAGTCAACAGGCCGCAACACGCACACCCGAGACATGACGGCGGGAGGAGGTCGAAAGGCACCTGGGGGAACGCGGCGTTCCATGGTGCTCGCCCAGCCGAGTGCCGTGCAGATGCCGAGGCTTCCACGGTCCGCGGGCGTGGCGAGGGTCAACCGTTCCGCAAATTCCTCCTGAACAAGCAGGACAACAACCTCGGGTGCGCCATGGTGCTGCCGATGCTTCTCGAGCGCGTCGATGAGAGGAGAGGAGATTTGGTACGGGATGTTGGAGACAACCGCGTCGATCGTGTCTGGCCAGGCCACCTTCAGCGCGTCGCCTTCGGTCAGGACCAACTTTTGCTCTTCGATCTGTTCGGCAAAGGTCGTCCGCAGGTGGTCCACGGCCACGCTATCGATCTCGATGGCATGGACCTCGGCTCCGGCCCGAAGCAGGTGCTCCGTGAGGGTCCCAGGCCCTGGTCCGATTTCCAACACCGTGCGACCGTTTAGGTCTCCAGCCATGGTGGCGATGGCGTCGAGGTGCGTCTCATCGATGAGGAAGTGTTGGCCGAGGCTCCGGTCGTTTGGTTGCCGGGCTTGAAGGCGGGCGACGAGGTCGACAGCACGTCTCATGCCTTCACCGGCAGAAGCATCTCCACAAGCCGCGGTTGGAGGTTCCGGTCCAGGATTTCCTCTGAGAAGCGATGTGCGAGGGCGGCGGCTCCGTCGAGGCCACAAGCCTCGTCGAGGGTCTCGAACGATGCGAATCCACCGCTTGAGCGGCGAGCCTCGACCATTTCTTCTGCCTTTTTCGGGCCCACGCCGTTGAGCAATTGGAAGGCGTGGGTCTTGCGGTTGATCGGTCCAGCGACGTTGTAGAACCCCTTCAGGAAGTGCGCAGCGTTGGCCTTCACCAGTTCAGCCATCGCAAGGGGAAGCTGCTCTTGTGCGGCAGGAGACAAGCGCTCGAGCTTGGCTACGCCGAGCAAGCGCTCGACGACGGTGCGCTTGCTCCGGTCGTCGCCGATGTAGACACGCTCACCCACCGTCTGGAATTCAGCGCCCTCCTCCGTGGCCACGCGACCGAGTGTACCGTCGTGTTCGGTCACGACAACAAGCACGTTTTCTGCAAGGTCATGTTCGACCACACGGGCCCACGCTGAGGCCCGCAGTGGGTGGTCCTTAGGCAGGCCTTGCGGAGCGCGCGAGCGCTGCTGCCGTCCTCGCCCACCGTCCTTCCGAGGCTGACGGGGAGCACGAGGTTGACGCTGTTCTTGCTTGGGTGCAGGTTGGGGTCGGCCGTACGCGGGTGCCTTCCATGACGTGGGGGTGGAGGATTCCTTCTCCCGACGGTTTGGGATGTTGACGCGACGGTCTCGTCCGGGCGAGGACACGGGTTCACCTCACGGACGGAATCACTCGAACCCAACGTGCTGTGCCACCAGGTCCAGCACTTGCTGGACGTCACCGTCGGAGACGGAGATGCGGCGGCTCGCGGTCACCGCGCGCACGGCATCTTCGGTGTCAGGGAGGAGTTCGGCGATTTTGGCGGCCAGATCATCATGGCCTTGGAAGACCTCGATTTCGAGCACGGCGCTCAGTAGATCTTGGTAGACCTTGGGGTCGGTCTTGTAGCCCATGCGCTGGTCGCTTGCGGCCCACTCGGCGTGTTGGAGTGCAGCCGTCTGCTCGTAGGTGAGTTGCTTCCGACGGCCCTCAGCGTCAAGCAGAAGGTCGCGAACAGTGGCGAAATCGGCGTAGGTTTCCTTGTCGCTCATGGTCTCAACTCACTCAAGCGGGCGCAGGTGCTCCGGGCGTGCAATGACGGTCTTCTGCATGTTTCCGTCTTTGACCGCGACGATCCAAGCCGCACCTTGGCGGCGCTGGATGAATCCGGTGCGGCCTTGGAAGCGGCGGTGGGGCATGCCACGCTGCTGACCACCGTCGAGCACAATGGCCACACGGTCGCCTTCGGCGTAGTTGTGCATGACGCGGGAGATGTTGATGCGGGATCGCTCGGTGCGGCGGCGGCGAAGGATGCTGCGGGTACCGACACGGAGACCATGTGAGCGCTTCATGTTCCTCAATTCCTGCCCGTGGTGAAGAGCGCCGTCGCCTTCTGAGCATTTGGCCGACCATCGTGCCTCATTTAAGCGCAACGGATGGAGGGGACACCTCAATCGGCGTGGATGTCCGCAACGTCAAGCCACAACACGTCACAGCGCGCACGGATCAGCGCAGCCACCGAAGGTTGGGTACGACCCCCGTCGCCGTGCACGGTCTCCTTGACGTACGTGCCCGATTCGCAGCGGAGGGTGAACTCCACTTCCGTCTGGCCGTCGTCCGTGGTTTCGATGATGGCTTTGCTTGTTTCAAGCACCTTCCTGCGACGCACCAAATCCGCACGTCGGTGAGCAACACGCTCCGGCGTACGCTGGGCCAACATGGCGCCTTGCAATCCCTGAATGATCTGTTCGATTTCCTCTTCATCGGCCATGTCCATTGGGGCCGCCTCGGCCGGTGCTGCCGCAACGAGGCGGTCCACGAGGTCCGCCTTGGTGCCGGACACCGACAGATTCTGGGCCTTGGCGAGTTCGACCAATTCGGCTTTCTTCATCGCTTGGAGTGAAGCCTCGTCGACCACAGGGACCTCTGGTTCTGGTTCAGGGATGGGTTTGGTGGCCGGTGCGCCATGGTCGCCACGGCGCTTCCTCCGGCCTTTCCGTTTTCGCCCACCACGTTCCTGAACGTCCTCTTTGGTCAAATCCATCGGTGCAACGAGTTTCGCATGTTCCTTTTCGGACAGGGGAGCAAGACGGAACCGAATCGCGTAGGATTTTTCGGCAGCAGTGTCCTTGACGCGGACCACTTCTTTGCGGCTGGAGGGGCGAAGGGAGGTCACCTCGACTGCGCCTGCTGCCGCGTCGTTGATGGCCTCCATGGCCGCTGAGGCATCGACGGTCCGGCGCATCGGGGATTTGAGTTCAACCACGAAGGGCCGGCCCCGGCCAAGGCAGCGGACATCGATGTCCTCACGCCCCATGCCGTGAAAGGCGTCCTCCTCTGCTCCGAGCATCTCGCGGAGGGGGTCGGCCACAAACTGCTGTACACTCGTGGCATACTGCAATCCTGTCCCTTCACAACGGTCACATCCGCGGCCCTTGCATGCACGGCAGGGCCAGCGAGTTTGTGGCACGCCGCGCTCGAGTTTGCGGTAACGGCCGTACAGGTAAACGGAGCGCACGTCAAGGTCCACGGTCAGGGTCGTGACATCGATGATGGCCAGGACTTCGGGGTTCTCCGTCACGATGCGCACATCATTCATCCGCGTCTTGATTGCCTCCGCCACGAAGCCCACCAACGAGGACTTGAGGGGGTCTGAGCCTCCGGCACCGTAGCGCTTGCGCATGACGTCTTCTTCTTCCATCTGATCTTTCGGAAAGCGAGCACCAACTTGCAGCCGCCCAATCTCACGGCCTTCAAGGGCTTCCGTGATCAAATCGGCCAACAGGTCCACTTCGTCGAACAAGTCCTCACAGAACGGACAGAGTCCAATGCTCTCTCTTGCCCCGTCAAGGTGCGGATCGCGATCGACCACCGCCGCTCGAATTTCAAGCCCTGATTCAACCATGCTCTGGTCGTAGCGTTGCTTGCCGCCCAGTCGTCCCAAGCAGGTGTCGCAGCAGCCAATACGGACCATGTGCTTGTGTCCAGCGGGGTTTGGTGCGCGGGGGACTTCCTCGGTGTGCGTGCCCAGCTGCTCGGGCTCATCCCACATCTCATCGTCGAGGTCGTCGCCCTCGTCGAAGTCCGCTTCTTCCTCTTTGGATTCGACATCTTCGACGTTGACGTCGTCCCAAAGGGAGTAGTCCGTTTGTCCGAACCCAGCGGTGGCGTAGGCCGTCCAGTCGTCGTCCTCATTCGGTTCTTCGGGCATTGTCGTCACCGCCTGACCGGGGGTCTCCCCCTGCGCCTGACGGCTTGTGGGCCGTGGCCCTCCTCTTCAATCGCTCGGCGCAGATGGCTCTTTTTTTGGCCCGTGCAAGAGGCCGAGGCCCGCAGTCGTGAGCACCAGGCTGGCGATGAGGGACAGCGCAATCATCGTGGCGGAGAAGGTGCCGAAGCTCGCGAACAGCCCCATCGGCGAGGTTGCGATGACCGCGAAGCCGGCGATGTCAGAGGCCGCAGAACCGACCAATGCAGCGCCGCAGGCACCACCAACAGCGTGCAGGGCCGCGCCGTGTGAAGCGCCCTCGTTTCGTGATTCTCGGTAGCGTTCCGTCACGTGGATGCAGTAATCGATACCAACACCCAGGGAGATGGTGGCGATGGTGACGGTCACGATGTTGAGGCTGGCTCCTGCCAGGTGCATCAGGCCGTACAGCCACACCACCACCACCAAGATTGGTCCAAGCGACATGGCGGCCTGAGCGGGAGAACGCAGACCGATGGTCAACGTGACGAACACGAAAAGCGTGCCCAAAAGCAGGGAGGATTGCATTTCGTCTTGCATGGCGGTGCTGGCTGAATATCGGATGATCGGCCGGCCGGTCAGCATGACCCAAGTGAGCGGGTCGTCTTCGGTGGCTTCACCGGGGGCCTCGTACGTTCCTGAGGAGAGGTTGGTAAAGACCGAAAGATCCCGCCAAATCTCTTCAAGGCCTTCTTTCAGGCTGGGGAAATGTTCGGGGCGGGTGATGCCAAACCGGATGAGCATCACCTCGTATTCGGCCGGCGCGCCGTTTTGATCCAGCCACGGGGCGCTGGCGTTGAGCGGGACTTCAGGCGTGATGTACAGGGCGACGATGCTGGTTGGGATGGCCGGAATGGATGAGGTTCCCGGTACACCGTTGAGGGACAAGAAGCCGTAGAAGAAGGCGAGACAATCTCGGTCTTCGAGGTCGGGCAATCGTGCTGCGCCGACACGGTTGCACCCGATGCCGTAGTCGTCAGCTTGGAGGTCCAACCCTGCAGCTTCGAACGGCGATGGCTCTTCCAGCATGGAGAAGATGGCCAGGTTGACCATTTCGTCCAAGGCCAAGATGTCGATTGAACCGTCGGGCGTGCGCGTCACCTTGTCCGCCACGTCGTCAGGCGTCTCGTCGAGGGCCTGACGGAAGGCTTCGATGCCCGCGAACACCGCAGGGTCGAGGACGTCGCCCTCCAGAAGGAGCATGGCGGGTTCACCTTCGTCCGAGAAGCGTTCGTTGACTAGGTTCACCCCAGAGGCGAAATCTGACTCGGCATCGAGGAAGTCCTCCACAGCGAAGTCGCCTTCCAAGCGGGCCATGCCCACGGCAGCGGGCACGGTGAGCAGCAAAGCCAACACAGCAATCACCACTGCATGCTTCCACTGACCGCTCTTGACCGGCACCACCGTGAGGCGCGGCACTCGATCCTCTTTCTTGGCTGGGGCGGTCGAGCGCCCACGCGCCTCAAGCCATTGGTCCACGCTCATCCTGAGCACTGGCGCCCAGATGCCGGTCAGCAGGAAGGCGGCAAAGATGCCGCATGCTGCCTCCACCCCGAAGGAACGCAAGGCGGCGATATCGGAGAACAGGTTCGCAGCAAAGGCCGCGGTGGTGGTCAGTGAGGTCAACAAAATGGCCCGGCCGACGCGCCGCACCGTGATTTGCGTCGCTTCTTCCGGACTTCGACCAAGGCCACGTTCCTCCTTGTACCGGTGGAGCGCATGGAGGCTGTCGTCGATGCCTAGCGCCATCACGAGGATGGGAAGCAAGTTGGAGAATTGCGAGCGGGCGATGAAGGAGAATCCAAGCCATTCTGTGACCGAGACCAAGTGACCGATGAGCCCCTGCATCCACAACAGGGCTCCGCCCAGGGCCACCATGACGATGGCCACATCCGAGGGTCGACGTAGAGAAACGAAGAGCAGCACCGCGATGGCGAGCCCCATCAGCGCGATCAGGCCTGCACTGGCCTGGAGCTCACGGTTGACTTCGACGTTGACGCCCTGTCCGACCTGCAGGCTGATGCTGTGCTGGTCGTGCTGGCGCAGCATGCCTTCGAGTTCCATCACGCTCCATTCCACAGAGCAAGGGCCCCGGCCTTCCTCGACCATGGCGGTGCAGGTGGTTTCGTCGTAGTTTGGAGGGTGCAGCACCAGTTCGCCTTCGGCCAGTCGGAACCCGCCGATGACCAGCCCTTCGTCGGTCATGCGCAGCGAGGTTTCCTGTGCCGCGTCCTTCCACGACATCGTCCAACCGGCTTCGGTCATCTCGCCGCGGTCGAGTTGAATGAGCAGCCACGAGGCGCTTGCGGACCAGCGACCTTGGCCGACCAAATCGCTTGACCACGTTCCGTCGCCAAGGAGCGTCCCGCCAATGGGTCCGCTGCTAACGGCGTTCATGTCGGCCCGGAAGCCGCGGTCCAAGGACAACCAGCGCAGGAAGGTGTTGTCGCTGGCTTCGACCAAACGTTGGCTTGCGAGGTCAATGTGGTCCTGCGTGAGGTTGACGTCGTCGAACACCAAGCATTCCAACTCGCCGCAATCGCTCCAATCGGTGGCGGGGGGCACGTCGTTTCCGAAGGCGTCCTTCGAAGGCCGGGTCAAGATGGATTCGTTGGCCATGAAGGCGCGGAAGATGTCGGGCAGCGTCATCACGCCATCGGTTTGCGCGCCGGTGACGTCGTTGACCAACGGCTTCAGCGTGGTGTTGATCGGATGGTTCCGGATGAGGTCCGCCTTGGCGTCAATTTCCCGCAGGAGCGTGAGGTTGAGGATGCCACCAGCGGGAGCGTCAATGCCGCCCCATGGCTCCCCGCTCTCGATGATTTCCGTGACCGGTGGGAAGCTGGTGCTGTCGGGTTGGCCGTCCGATGTGCTCGATCGTGGCACGTTCTCTTCGAGGTCGATGTGCACCGGATCCCGTACCGTGACAAGGAAGGCGACGATGACCTCGGAGGAGGCAAAGGTCTCGTCGATGGTGGTTTGAGCGTTCAACTCAGGGGATTCCATGTCGTAGGCTTCCATGTCGATGGGTTCCAACGCCCGCAGGGCGCCGGGCACCATGAGCAAGGTCAGCACCAACATCACGAGGTGGAGGCGGTTTGCCTGACCCACTATCTGGGCAGGCAGACGATGCAACTCCGCCGCTTCATCCACGCTTGAATCTCCTTGGGTCGGCATATCAAAGCCTGTCTTCAAAGCGTGCGTGGCTTCACTGTCCGAAACTCTTCGAGCGCTCGACCAAATCCATGTGGCGCAGCCGTCTCAATCCGACCAGCGTCATCGCTTGGGCAGAAAAGAAAAGCAGGAGAGCGTAATTGACCACCACTGACATGTCGAGATCAAGTGCGAAGTAAAATGACCATGTGGAAAACGAGACCATCATCGCGTTTGCAGCCCATACGGAAAACAGGCTGCCCGACAAGGCGGCAAGGGCGCCGATGATGACGTGTTCAGCCGTGAGGATGGCACCCATCCGAGGCGTGGAGGCGCCAAGGATGCGCAGGGTGGCGTATTCGGCGTCGTGCTCTGTCAAGTTGATGATCAGCGTGTTGAGCAAAATCACGCCGGCAATGAGCAAACCGACGCCGATGAAGACACTGAGGATTTGCGATTGCTGCTCCCAACCTTCTGCAAAACCGTCGCGTATGGCTTGTTGGTCCAGCACAGCAGCCCCGGCAATGCCCGAGGGTTCGGCAAGGCCAGCATCGTCCGAGCGCAGCATCACCATGTTGTAGAGGCCGTCCATGCCGATGGATTCGGCCACGTCCTGGTGATGCGTCCACAGGCTGCGCTCGAATTCGTCGGCCAGTCCGACGATCTCCACCTCGAGGACCGTCACGCCCACCAGCACGTCGACCCGGTCGCCCACCGACCACTCAAGCAGCGTGGCCGCACCGACGTCCACCATCGCTTCAGGGACCTCGGCGCCGGCGACCGGTAAGCGCCCTTCAATAAGCCGCGTCAGGTGCATCGCATCGGCTTCTTCGGTGCCGAACGCGGTCCGAGCGTGCAGCGTCATGGTGCGCGTGTCGCCCGTGGCGTTGACTTCGGGAACGGTGAGGGCACGCTCGGTGTCCCACCCTGCCCCCTCGCTCTCAAGCCATGCTTCCACCGGGTCAGCGTCAAACGGGTTGTAGGCGATGGCGTACTGCCATGTGTCCGCGTCTTGGGCCTCGATGAAGGCGCCCTCCATGGACGCGGCGAGCAATGCAAACCCGCTTGAGAGGATCATCGCCAGACCAAGCCCGATGACGGTCACGGTCAAGCGGAGCGGGTGACGGAACATCGCCCTCGCTCCGAGGGCCAGCGAGGAGGGCAGCGAGGAACTCAGCCAATGCACCAGCACGCCAGGGCGCTCTCCAGCATCACGACGGTCGACTTCCAGCGGCGACATTCGCACCGCAGACCAGGCCGGCCAAAGGGTGAAAATGACCACGATGGCCATGACGCTCACTATGGTGGTCACCCAAACGGCCGGATCATGGATGACGTCTATGACGGGCACGCTGCCGACGATAGAGAAGTAGTAGGGGGTGAAGGCTTCCGTCATCTGTGTACCAAGGGCCACGCCCGCAAGGCTGGCCAACAAGCCCATGACCACGGGTGGAAGCAAGTAAGCCACGAGCAAGGTGCGGCTCGGGGTTCCGAGGGAGCGAAGGACGGCGATCTCGCGCCGTTGGCGGCGCACCAAACGCTCCAGCGAAACCGCCAGCACGAGGGCGGATACGCTGACCAACATGCCCAGCATAACCGGCTGCATCGTTCGGTTGCCTTCGAGATCAATTCGGAGGAATTCGACCCCAAACAGCGTGGTTCGGTCGCCAACCCGCATCGTGGTCAACCCTTCAGATTCGAGGGAGGCGGCCAAGGCTTCGGCCAGGTCGGCCAAGGCCTCTCCCTCACGCTCTGGCGTTTCAGGGAAGTCGTAGGCCGGTGTACCCTCCACGTCCACCAACAACCGGTTGCGGACTTCGGCATCCTCGCCCAAATGCTCCAACAGCGCGGTCCGGTTCACGTAGGCGGCCACAAGGCTGCCGGGTACAGGAACCAGCACGTCCGCTGATGGGACGTAGTAGGCGTGATCCGGTTGGCTGGCAAAGCCGACGACGTCGAAGTCGACCGAAGTGCCGTTGAGCACGAACGTCACCCTGTCGCCAAGGCTCACGCCCGTTTCTTCCTTGACGACGTGATCCAGGACCACTTCGTTTGGACCTTCGGCGTGTCGGCCCCACCCCTCGGCAACAAAGGGACGGTTGATGCGACCAAGGCCGTCGTCCGTCACTTCCATACCGTGCACCACAAGGGTGGCTTTGGTGAGGACTTCATCGTCGCAGGCGGCCAAGGAACTGCATCCTTTCGCTTCCGCAAGGAAGGTACGTTGCGCCTCGGAATGGGCGTATTCGCTACGGATCACCATGCGGCTTTCGCAGGCAGTTATCACGAGCCCTGCTGTGCCGGGCGTCGAAGCGCAGGCGCGCTCAAGTGCCGCTGCGTCGTAGGTGAATCCGTCCGGGCCCGTCGCGAACAAATCCCCAAGATTGGTCTCCTCGTAATACTCGGCGTAGACTTCGTCCGCATTGCGGATGTGTTCGGCGAACATCACGGAGACCGAACTGGCCAGGATGAGCAGCAGCAGGAAGACGCCCGTGACCACGCGGTTTCGTGCCCAGTGACGGGCGAGGCGTCGAAGCTGCAAACGCATGGGCGGTCACTCCTTCCGGTTTGGTCGAGCGGCCTCTGCGATGTCCTTGGCGACACCTGTCAGGGCCTTTGCGGTCGCCAATCCACCATGAATGGCGGCTTCAACCGGACGGCGTACGGTGTCCACCACATCTTCGGCCGTATCGAGGGCGTCTTTCATCACGGCCTTGCTTTTGCCGACGAGGGTCCCGGCAGCACCTCGTTCGTCGCTTTGGAGGCGACCAGAGTCGAGACGAAGCACACGGGTCGCGTGCTGGGTGAGGCTCTCGTCGTGGGTCACGATGACCGCCGTCACCTGCTCTTTTCGGCAGATGCCCAGCAGGACGTCCATGACCTGCTGGGTGGTTTCGCTGTCGAGGTTGCCGGTCGGTTCGTCGCCAAGCAGCAATTGTGCCTTCTTGGCCAGACTTCGGGCGATGGCCACGCGCTGCTGCTGTCCGCCGGACAATTCGGAGGGGAAGCGGTCGTGCAGGCCTTCGAGGCCAACCCTGCTGATCATGTCCATCGCATGAGTGCGGTCGCGCGCTCCGGCGATTTCTTGCGCGAGCATCACGTTCTCGAGCACCGTCAGGTCGCCGAGCAGGTTGTACTGCTGGAACACGTACCCAATGTTGCGTCGTCTGAAGGACGCCTGCGCCTCAAGCGCTTTGGCACGGCGACGTGACGCCATCGTGCGACTGGGGGCTCGTATCGTGGCCTGTATCAGACGAACCGCCACTTCGATTGGCCACACCAGCGGCTGAAGCAGAGGATGGGGCATGGGGAGGGAAAAGCGCGTCGTTTCCAGCGCATCAGGAGCCGTCGGCACACCCTCGCCAAGGAAGCGGTAGGTCCCTTCTGTCGGACTGTCCATGGCCGAGAGCACGTTCAGAAGGGTGGTTTTCCCGGACCCTGACGGGCCAAGCAGCATCACCACCACCTCGCCTTGTTTAAGATCCAAATCGATGCCGTCGAGGGCTGCAACGGTTTCACCCGCTGAAGTGTAGAGGCGACGAACGCCACGGAGTTCGATGAGCGGAGATGTGTAGTTCTCAGCCATGATGAGAGGCAGGCATCACCCCATATCAGGTCTTTGAGGCCCAGTGGCTGTTGATGCCGACGGACCATTCAAAGGGTGAGTGGCTCACTCATGCGCATGGGTCCTGTGGATGAAGCTGCTCCGTTTTGGGAAAGCGCTGAACCTTCTCAGGAGGGCGTTTCCGCGCCCGCGCCAAAACCACCCTCATCCCCTGAACCGGTTTCGTTGGGCATCCTCCCAGCCGCGCCCGTGGAGGCCAACGCGAGGTCAACTCATCACCAACCGGCAAACGCGATTGTGCCCGAGGCCTCACGGGAGGAGCGCACGGATGCAGACGGCATGCCTGTGCAGATAAGCCGAACAGGTGAGCGTCAGGGAACGTGGGTTGGCGTGCTGTTCCTGTCGTTCTTCGCCCTGATTTGGTGCGGTGCAACCGTCACGGCCACCGTGTTTATCGGCGCTGATTTGATCGAGCAACACGGGACACGAACCTGGGAGGAAACGCCGGGTACCATGGAACGGAGCAATGTGGACACAGTGACGACCTGTGACGAAGAGGGTTGCAGCTCCGATTATTGTGTGGAGGTGGAATACACGTACGGCTCCGAGGGGCAAATGTCTGGAGATCGATTGTCCACCATGGGGGATTGCTACGAATCGAAGCGCCTTGCTGAGAAGCTCGCCGAGCGCTACCCTGCCGGCGCTGAGGTGACGGTCTACCATCATCCAGAGAACATCAACGAAACCGTCCTCGAGACTGGATTGGCACCCCGTTACATGTGGCTCCTGGTGTTCATGTTGCCCTTTCAAGGAATCTCGTTGGGTCTTCTCTACATGCTCCAAAAGTCTGCAAGGTACGCCATGTCCAGTTCCGATCCCCATGAACCAAAGGGCTCATCTTGATGAGGGAGGTACGCTCGCAGCCAACCACGCAGGGGTCGCCCAGCTTGGTCAACGGCGGTGGGTTTAGGTCCCATTCCTCAACGGTTCGCAGGTTCGAATCCTGCCCCCTGCACCATGCTTCGCTGCTCACTGATTTCGAGCACAAGCAGGGCAAAGGCCGCGGAAGGTGAGATCGACGTCCTCGATTGTGGCGAGGGGCAGTTCGTGAGGTTCCGGCCCCTCAATTTTCGGAAGCGGAACGTCCCAAATCTGCTCACACGCGGTACAAACGGCGTGGGCGTGCGGCTCCAAGTTGGTGTCGTAGCGTGTCTCACCTAGGTGCTCAAAGCTGTTGAGCACACCCTCTTCCACCATCCGTGCGAGTTGCCTGTACACCGTGGCCATGGCCACGCCCTCTTCGCTCAGGCTGGCATACACCGCCCTTGCGCTGGGGTGATTGCGGAGGCTCATCACGGCCTGTTCAATCAGCAGACCCTGCCGAGTTCTGCGGCGCTGAGGCCTGAGTTTGTTTCCTGCCATCGTTATCACTCACTAAATTCCTGCTCTGACCTGTTGGTAAACTGCTGGGTACCGTTCAGAACCGATCTGCGTTCATGACCTTGCTCCACGCGGCGATGAAGTCCGCAACGAGTTTGTCGTTGTTGTCGTCTTGCGCGTACACTTCGGCGATCGCGCGCAGTTGCGAATTGCTTCCGAAGACCAAGTCGTAACGTGTGGCCGTGCGGACATCCGCGCCCGTGCTGCGGTCCTTGGCTTGGTAGGAGTTGCTGCCGGTGGGCGTCCACGCGACGCTCATGTCGAGCAGGGTGGTGAACCACGAATTGTCCAGCGCATCGTTGCTGCCCCAAAGGCCGCGGTCGTCGGAACTGACACCGAGCGAGCGGAGGCCACCGACGAGGACGGTCATCTCTGGTGCGGAAAGCCCGAGCAGTTGTGCTTTGTCGAGCATCATTTCTTCTGGCATCACCGCATAGTTCTGCTTCAGGAAGTTTCGGAATCCACAGGACACGGGTTCCAACACGGCGAACGAGTCCACATCGGTGTGTTCCTGCGTGGCGTCGCCGCGGCCAGGCGTGAACGGAACGGTCGCGCCAGAAGCCGTCTCGATGCCGACACAGCCTGCGAGGACAATGGTGTCCGCCACGCTGGCCCCATGGGCTGCCGCAAGCGGTTCGAGGACGGAGAGCACCTTGGCGAGTTGTTCGGGTTTGTTGCCCTCCCAGTCCTTCTGAGGCGCCAAGCGGATGCGTGCGCCATTGGCGCCGCCGCGCATGTCCGATCCACGGAAGGTGGATGCGCTGGCCCAGGCGGTCTCGACCATTTCGGAGATGGAAAGGCCGCTGCCCTTGATGTCCTCCTTGAGGGCGTTCACGTCGTACGAGGTGGAGCCTGCAGGAACGGGGTCTTGCCAGATGAAGTCCTCGTCAGGCACGTCCGGACCGAGGTAGCGGGCTTTTGGACCCATGTCACGGTGGAGGAGCTTGAACCACGCACGCTGGAACGCATCGGCCATGGCCTCGGGGTTCTCGTGGAAATGCTTCGAGATTTTCCGGTACTCGGGGTCACGGATCATGGCCATGTCAGCCGTGGTCATCATGGTCGGGACCTTGATGGACGGATCCTCAGCATCGGGGGCCATGTCAACTTCTTCCTGGTTGGAAGGCGTCCATTGATGCGCTCCGGCGGGACTCTTGGTCAGCGTCCACGTCTCGTCGTACTTGAACAGCATGTCGAAGTAACCGTTGTCCCACTGGGTGGGGTTGGCCGTCCACGCACCTTCGATGCCGCTGGTGATGGTGTCCCGACCGACGCCAGAGCCGAAGTCGCTGGTCCAACCGAATCCTTGCTCTTCGAGCGCGGCACCCTCGGGCTCTGCGCCCTTGTGGTCTTCTGGTCCAGCACCGTGTGCCTTTCCGAAGGTGTGTCCTCCCGCGGTCAGGGCCACGGTTTCCTCGTCGTTCATGGCCATGCGGCTGAACGTTTCACGGATGTCTTGGGCGCTGAGCAGGGGGTCCGGGTTCGCATTGGGCCCCTGTGGGTTCACGTAAATGAGGCCCATTTGGACCGCTGCAAGCGGATTCTCGAGGTCTTGGCGGGTGTCGCCGTATCGGTTGTCACCGAGCCACTCGTCCTCGCTTCCCCAGTAAATGTCGTCTTCTGGGTGCCAAATGTCGGGTCGTCCGCCGCCGAAGCCGAGGACGGGTCCACCCATGGATTCGATGGCGATCTGTCCAGTGAGGATTAGGAGGTCAGCCCAGCTGATGGCGTTGCCGTACTTCTTCTTGATCGGCCAAAGCAAGCGGCGAGCTTTGTCGAGGTTGCCGTTGTCGGGCCAACTGTTGAGGGGAGCGAAGCGCTGAGCGCCGGTTCCACCGCCGCCACGACCGTCGCCGGTGCGGTAGGTCCCTGCGGCGTGCCAGGTCATGCGGATGAAGAAGGGCCCATAGTGGCCGTAGTCGGCAGGCCACCAGTCTTGGCTGTCGGTCATCAATTCGTGGAGGTCGGCCTTGAGGGCTTCGTAGTCAAGCGACTTGAAGGCTTCAGCATAGTCAAAATCCGCCCCCATTGGGTTGGTTTTGGTGTCGTGCTGATGGAGGATCTTGAGGTTGAGGTTTTTTGGCCACCAGTCTTCGTTCGTGCGCATGTCTGTCGTGGAGTGGGTCATTCCGCCACCATGCATGACGGGGCACTTTGCATCGCTGTCGTGGGTACGCATGATGCTACCAGCGTTTGCCGACTTATAGAAGTGATTCTCATTCTGAATAAGGACGGGATTTTGCTGGCATCGTCTTTGCCAAGCAACATTAATTCCGGCGTCCCCGTCGCATCACCATGGTTTCCATCGGCGATGCTGCACCAGACTTCACCCTGACCGCGACCGACAAGAGCAAGGTCACCCTGTCCGACCACCAAGGTCAGCGGGTCGTTCTGGCCTTCTATCCCGCCGCCTTCTCCGGCGTGTGCACGGCAGAGATGTGTGGCTTCCGCGACTCCATGTCGGCCCTCAACGAGGCCGGCGTGACGGTGCTGGGCGTTTCGGTTGACTCGCCCTTCGCGAACGGCGCCTTCGCCAAGCAGAACGGTTTGACGTTCACCCTCCTGTCCGACGTTCATCGGACCACCGTCAGCGACTACGGCATGACCTTCGAGAACTTCGTCATCGATGGATACACCGTGGCCAACCGCGCTGTGGTGATCATCGAGGCTGACGGTACCGTTGGGTATGTGTGGATTTGTGAAAGTCTCGGCCAAGAGCCAAATTACGATGAAATCATCGCGCACTGCGCTCAGTGAGAGCGATACGTCCTCTCATCCGAAGGCTTCCACGCCTCATGTGGTGCACGAGAACCCGGTTGCGTTGACCGCCTGAACGATGGCGTTCGTGTCGCCACCTTCCACCACGTCAACCAGACCGCGTCCAAGATCGTGGTCGATGTGGGCTGAGCGAACGTCCGGGCGGGCTTCCAGAACCCGCTTGACTCGGCCGGAGCAGCAACCGCACGTCATGCCACCAATGGTCAGTCCAAGCATGGGCATGGTTCTACCAGCGGGGCATGCGATTTCAATGCTCCCAACGGCGCGGCGTCCACCACCGCAACGTCAAGCTGTTCGTCACCACGCTGACGCTCGACAAGCTCATCGCCGCGGCCGCGAAGGCAGGTGGGAGCAACCAACCCGTCCACGGATACAGCAACCCCATCGCCAATGGGATGCCCACCACGTTGTAGCCGAAGGCCCATGCGAGGTTGGTGCGAATCTTCCCGACCGTGTGACGGCCGAGGTCCAGTGCCCCTCTGACGTCCATGAGGTCGTCGCGCAACAACACCAGTTGCGCGGCATCCACAGCGATGCCCGCGCCGCCGCCCATCGCGATGCCGAGGTGCGCGGTTGCGAGCGCTGCGGCATCGTTGATGCCGTCCCCGACCATGGCCACGTTCCGGCCTTGTTCACGGAGGGATTGGACGGTAGTCCCTTTCTCGTCGGGAAGCACATCGGCCAGCACGGTGTGGATGCCAACCTCTTCTGCAAGGTGGTTAGCAGTGGCCTGTTGGTCGCCGGTGAGCATGATCACGTCCAACCCGGCGCGCTGCATGCCGGCAATGGCTTCCTTCGAGGAGGGGCGAAGGGGATCACGGAGTTCAAACCAACCCAGCAGGCGCTGGTCGTGACCGACCATCACCACGCCGGCACCGGTTTGAGCCCGAACACGCATCTGTTCCTGCTGGATGTCGTCCAGCACGATGCCAAGGTCCAGCATCATGTCCATGTTTCCGATGGCCACGGGGCCATCTGGGGCCTCACCACGGATGCCTTGGCCTGGCTTGACGATGATGTCCTCAAGGTTGGGGAGAGGCCGGTCAAAGTTGGACCACGACCACCGTACGGCTTCTGCGATTGGGTGCAAACTGTCCTGCTCAAGTGCTGCGGCGAAGCCCAGCATCTGCGGAACGTCACCGTGCAGCAATTCGATGTGGGCGATGCGAGGCTTTCCTTCTGTGATGGTGCCCGTTTTGTCGAGCACCACGGTATCGATCATGGTGCTTTGCTCGAGGGCCTCGATGCCTTTGACCAACATGCCGTGACGCGCACCGATGCCCGTGCCGACCACAAGGGCGGTGGGCGTGGCCAACCCAAGCGCGCATGGACAGGCGATGACCAAGGTGGAGACAAGCACAAGCATGCTCCGCTCCACCGGTGCCCCGGAAAGGTACCACCCAATGGCGGCCGCGGCGGCCAAGACGATGACTACGGGAACGAAAACACGTGAAATCCGATCGACCAAGCGCTGGATCGGGGCCTTTCCGCTCTGTGCGGCTTCGACCAGAGCAATGACCCGGTCGAGGAGGGTCGCTCCAGCGGCTTGCGTCACGCGCATCAAAACGGTGGCGTCCACTGGGCTGGCCCCACCGTGAACGTCTTCGTCGCGCTTGATGTTGATCGGATAGGCTTCGCCTGTGAGCGATGAGGTGTCCATCAACACGCGCTCAGAGACCAACACGCCGTCAACAGGCACCACTTCCCCCGGCCGTATACGAATGAGGTCGCCGGGCGCGAGCGCTTCAACCGGTACCGCCGTCGAGAGCGCATCATCCGCCTCGCTGTCCACCTTCCACGCCTCCTCAGGACGCAGGCGCATCAATCCGTGCAAGGCGTCGGTGGCTTGGAAGCGGGCACGTGCCTCAAGCCAATCCCCCAAGAGAAGAAAGGCGACGATGAAGGCGGCTCCATCGATGAACACCATGCCTTCACCGACGCTGCGGCCGGCAAAGGCAGCGACGATGACCGCCACGCTCCAGAGGTAGGCTGTGCTGGAACCAAGCGAGACAAGCACATCCATGTTGGCCGAGCCACGTCGCAGGGCGTTGTAGGCGCCACGGTGGAAGCGAGCACCGGCCCACGCCCAGACGATGCCGCCAAGCACCAGAGCGACGAGGTGATTCACGCGCACGCCCTCAGGAGCAAGTGCACCATGGCCGCCCATGCTCACCAGACCGCTCGGTCCGAGGTGACCGAGGTCCGGAAGCCACATGATCAGCAGCATGCACGATGCTGCGGCCGTAAGCGCCCAGCCCACACCTTGCCCTCTGCGGCGCAGTTCTGCCTGGCCTTCTCGCCGCCGCTGAAGGGCATCCACAGGGCGCGAGGCACCAAATCCGCCACGATCAATGGCGCGGATGACCTCGTCGAGGGTGCTGTTGTGCTGCAGCGTGACCACTGCACGCTCGAGAGCGAGGTTCACGCTGACGGACTCAACGCCCTCAACGCCCATGGCCAGACGTTCCACGCTGGTCACGCATGCGCCACAGGACATGCCGTTGATGTCAAGGCGGTGCATGGAGGCCATGTTCAAGCCTCCTTCGCGCTGCAGCATGCGTTCATTCGGCCGGGCCCCGCATCAAGGGTGACACATCCACAACCGCAGGTGCACATCCATCCAATGCTGTCCCAGCCCTTTCCGCCCTCGGCGCGGGTGTAGAGTCGCTTCATTTTGCAACCACAGGTGCAGACCTCTGCGGTCACCCTTGCCATGGTACCTCGTGGTATGTAGTCAATATAAAACGTCGCTATTGACTACAAAATATCAAACCGGCGCAAGGTCAAGTTTTCCCGTCCAGAGGTCGAGGCCCCGAAGCCGGCAAGGGTAGCGCTCACCAAGGCGGAGCAAGGGTTCTGGATGTTCTTCGCTTTCCACAACAAGACCGTGATCGTCGATGTGCAGACGGCTCTTCTTGCTCAGGGCACTCAAGTGCAGTCGGCCATGCAGTGCGCCATCGTCGTTGAGGTCAAGGTGAACAAATGGCGTGCGTAAGGAAACCACCCTCGCGGGCCAAGCGGTGGTTTCGGTGGTGGTGAGGTGGAGTGCGAAGGCCTGGTCTACCGCCTCCCATTCGAGCCGCTTCGCGGCCCACGCCCGGTCCCCGCAATGCCCGGCCAATTCTTCCATGTCATCAGCAGCATGGGGCCATGCTTCGTTTCGCATCAACGCCTTCAGTTGCCGGTGCGCAACAAGGTCAGGGTAGCGTCGGATGGGGCTGGTAAAGTGCGCATAAGCGTTCAGGTCAAGTCCGAAATGCCCGGTGTTGGTGGCGGTATAACTCGCCCTTTGCATCAGTTGGAAGAGGCTCTGGTCCACCACGCGCCGCGTCGCTCCGGTCAACTCACTCGCGGCGTGTTGGGCCTTGCGCAGGGCGTCGAGCATGGCTCGACGGGCCTCGGGGTCAACCACGTCCGATCGGTGCGTGTCCTCGGCAGATTCCGCGTCGGATTCGATGGTGATGCCGCCCGCCCATCCCGACAGCAGGTCGGAAAGCTCCTCTGTGGAGGTTTGGCCGGAGGTTCTGTGCGACGGCATGGGCAGTTCGATGTTGACGTCCAAGGCCTTCAGTCGAGCGTTCAGCGCCTCCACTTCCACGCGATCGGGAGGCAGGTGACACCGCCACGGCAAGGGTGCGCCAGCTGAACCAAGCAGGTCCCCAACCGCTGCATTGGCCGCGACCATGAAGGTCTCAATCATCGCTGTGGCATCGTTTGGACGCTTGATGTCCACGCTGATGTCATCGGTTCCCCTCAGGCGCGGGCGCAGTTCCGCTTGGTGCAATTCCAGCCGAAGATCGCCCTCCCGCATGGCCGCAGCAAGCGTCAGCAGGTCGTCCACCTCTCCGCGCTCCAGCACCTCGTCGTAAGAGCGGTTCGCCCTGACGCGGACGACGGCTTCGTGCGGCACACATTCGGTGACCTTCTGTTCGTCCAAACGAAGTTCCAACACCATGGCTCGTCGGTCGACGTTTGCTCGAAGGCTGCACAGGTCGTCCGCTAGGCGGGGCGGCAGCATGGGCAACACCGTGTGCGGGAGGTACACCGATGTGGCTCTGGCGCGAGCCGCTCGGTCCAGCGGTGTGTCTTGGCGTACGTAGGACGCCACGTCTGCGATGGCCACCCACAACGTGTTCTTGTCTTCTGAGAGGCAGACGGCGTCATCGAAATCCTTCGCGTCATGCGGATCGATGGTCACGAACGGAAGGTGGCGCAGGTCGGTGCGACCGGCCGCGACATCAGCGTCCCCGTTGACCTCTTCAAGCGCGTTTGTGACTTCCACCAGGTGCGGTTGCCACGCCTCTGGAAAGGGATTGTCACGCTCTTTGGCACGCTGACGAAGCCGTGCTTCGATGAGCGCCAGAGCATCCATGGCCCCTGCAGCATGCAGCAGATGCGCCACATGTGGTGCATCCTCGCGGAAGCGAAGTCCACTGACACGGCGGGCCCATGCGACCAGCGCCTTCCCAAGGTCGAAAGTGTCCCACGCGAGCACCCGTTCTCCCTCGACCAAAGTCCACTCTTTTGGCCAGGTCTCAAGCGGGGCCTCGAGCAACCAGCACCGGAGGATTTCGGTGAGGGTCTCGTCCGGGCCTTCCGTGCCGTCAAGGCGCGCCTGCCATCGCTGCCGGGATTTGGACGATGCTTCAATGGTCTCCCGTGAGCGCAAGCGCACGCCAGCATCCGTGCGAAGCAACCGCTGCCCTCGCTTGGTGGCCTCGCTCAAGGCCGCGTCAAAGGCGGAACGGGCACGCCGCGCATCCGGTCCTTCGAGGGCTTGCCCTTCGTTGGCGCACACCGCCTTCCACAGGTCTTCTGCCGTGTTCGGTTCCTCAGCACGTCGTCCAAGGGCGTCGTGAAGGCGGCGCCAGAGTCGGTCGTCGTCCGGTGCTTTTGGCCCACGCTGGCGCCGATGCCGATGACCAGAGCCGCCACCTCGCCGCCGGTCCATGATGGCCCCACAGGTCCTTTCGCCAAGAAGGTGGCCTCAGAGGCCGAGATCACGCAGTCGGGCCAAGGCTTCTGCTTGTGCCTCATCAAGGGAGGCGTGTTCAGCCAATTCAAACTCCAGATCCAGGTCCCCTTTGGCATAACCCTGCCCAGGCATCCGCCGTCGATCGCCGACCAGCGAGCCCTCCGGGACGGTCAAGCGACCGGCCCGGCCGTCGGGCAAGGTCACCTCGACCTTTCCGCCCAGCATCAGGGTGCTGTACGGCACCTGAACGGATTGCACCAAGCGCCCTTCTTCCCATCGACGGTCTTCGCCGGGATCGATTCGAAGCGTAACGATGGCGTCGCCAGTCGTCCCTTCTGGATGTTCATGGCCTTGCCCTCTGAGGCGCTTTGCGGTTCCATGAGCGGCCCCAGGATCGAGCGTCATCCGCAATGAGGCAGCCTTCGTTTCCACCCCTCCACTGGACGTCAGGCGCAGGCGCCGGACGGTGAACGGAAAGGTGCCACCCTCTGTGGCTTGGGCCAAAGTGAGGTCGAGGTGCACGTTGACGTCTCCGCCTCTGGGGGCCGGTCGTGCGCGTTGCTGTCGGGGAGGGACACGTCCCGGACCGGCCCGCTGGCCGAACATTTGCCCGATGAGATCCTCAAATTGCCCCATGCCGCCGGGCATGCCGCCGAAGCCTCCGGGCCCACCAAAACCGGTGAAGGCCTTGCGACGCTGTGCTTCGCGTGCCTCCGCCGTGCCGATGGCGTCGTACGCGGCTTGTACCTCCTTGAAGCGCGCCTCTGCAGCGGCGTCGCCCTTGTTGCGGTCCGGGTGAAATTGCCTGGCCAGCCGGCGGTATGCGCGACGGATTTCGGCGTCTCCGGCGTCTCGGCCGACGCCGAGAACCTCGTAGGGGTCACGACCGCTGGCCACGACACCGCTGGCCTGCTGCCCCTCAAGAAGCCTCCCGAAGAGGGGCGATTTCCGGCCGATGCGTTCTTAATGAGGGGGCAGGTCGCTCGGCAGGCTGAGGTTGCACCATGTCCACGGACGCCAATCCTTCGTTTGAGCAACGTGTTCAGGACCGTCAAGACGCTGTCGAGGCGTGGGTCCGTCGGAACATCACCAAGGGTTCGTGGGCCCGTATCATCCGCATGGCCCGCAAGCCAAGTCCCGAGGAGTTCCGCCGCACGTCCATCGTGTGCGGCATCGGTCTGTTGGTGCTCGGCGCCATCGGCTTCCTCATCTTGCTCCTGATGGACCACACCTTCCCGTGGCTGATCCATGACGTGTTCAACATCCCCCTCCCCTGAGGTGCTTAACGTGCAGACTGATTTCATCGCCTACGTACGCCACGAGGAGAAACTCCTCCTGCTTCGCCGCCACAGTTCAGACGCCAGCTTCCCAGGACTTTGGGACGGAGTGTACGGCAGCGGTTCCACGCCCGAGGAAGTCCTCGCTCGTGTGGCTGAAGTCACCGGACTCTCCGTCGACCAGCTGATCCTTCACAAGGAAGGTCCCGACCGAGGCATCGACATGGGTCGCACCCTCGTGGACGTCATCCCGTACCTCGTGATTTCCTCCAGCGATGAGGTCAACCCAGCCGGCGTTTACGACGCCGCAGAGTGGATTGACCCAGGGAACCTGCAGGACTACAACTGCATCTTCTCCGACCTTGAGATGGAGGGCGCGGACACCCTGTTCAAGGAGATGTACGGCTCTGTTGGTTCCTTCCTTTACATCGTCAAGTCCGCCATCGGCTCCGAGCAACGCTTGGCCTCAGAAATGCACGCTCGCATTCACGGCAGCGGGAGCCTCCGCACCCTCAAGGACGAGATCATGTCCATCGTCCACCCGCACAGCATGCGCGGGTATGTCTTCGTCGAAGCCAGCGCCAAGCACCACGTGGAGAAACTCATTGGCCGTGCCGGTGGCCGCGACCCAAAGGCTCGTCGTGGTCTCAATTTGACGCCGCTCAAGAACGCCAAGTCCGTGCTTCCAGGTGAGGCACCGTTGGAGAACATCCTGCCCTACCTCGAGCCCAAGGCCGTGACCAGCGGCATCGATGTGGGCTGCATCGTCGAGATCGTGACGGGTGCGTTCAAGGGCGAAAAGGCCCGCATCACCGCCGTGGCTGACACCAAGGAAGAGGTCACCATGGAACTCTACGAGCAGGTCATCCCCATGACCCTCAGCATGCGCGGTGACCACGTGCGCGTCATCGAGCGTGTCAACGAATGAGCTTAACGCGGTAATTCGCATGACGTGAAGGCCGACAGGCCGTCGATTTTCCTTGGATTGCGCCTCCATCGCGATTATATACACGAGTCAAGTCGGCCACCTGCACGCAATGTGCAGGATGCTTCGTCATGGCCAAGCCTTGGACCGCTGAGCTCGTCAAGAAGGCGCTCGGTGTCAAGAAGTGCAATGGATCCATGGAAGCGGCCACCGAGGACCTTCCTCTTGAGAAGGCCATCGGTGTGGCCAAGGACAAGGCCGGTGAACTCACCGGTGCTGACCTGAAGGCGATGACCCGTGAGGTCATCGGCACCTGCGTTGCCATGCGCGTCAAGATTGACGGCCACTGGCCCAAGGATGCGCTGAAAATCATTGAGAATGGAGAGTGGGACGACCGATTCAACTGAACAGATTCACGAAATGCGGGAGAGGCGCTTAACGCCTCGCAGACCGCAGAGGTGAGGCAATATGGAAAACAACATCACCGCCGCCATCAACGAAGCCTTGGACAAGGCGCCTGAGCGCGCCTTTGTCGAATCGATCGAATTCGCGTTCACCATCAAGGACGTCGACCTCAAGAACCCAAACAACCGTATCAAGGAAGAAATCCGTCTCCCCTCCGGTCGCGGAAAGGAAATCAAGGTCGCGATGTTCGCTTCCGGTGAAGCCGCGGAGAAGGCCAAGGCCGGCGGCATCGACGTGTTCGCTCCCGAGCAAATCGAGGAGATGGGCACCAACAAGGGCATGGGCAAGAAGGTGGCCAACCGCTACGACTTCTTCCTCTCCGAAGTCCCTCACATGGGCCTCGTTGGACGCTGGCTTGGTGTCATCCTCGGCCCCCGTGGCAAGATGCCCCGCCCCGTTCCCCCCGTGCTTGACCCCGCCGTTGTGGCCACGGGTCTGCGCAGCACCGTGGTCGTAAAGTCAGGCGACAAGATGACCTTCCACGCCACGTTTGGCACTGCAAATCAGTCCCTGGACGACTTGACCGCCAACGCCATGGAAGTTTACAAGCGCGTGCTGACCCGTCTCGAGCGCGGTCCTAACAACATCCGCTCACTCTACATCAAGACGACCATGGGTCCCTCGGTGAAGGTGGAGGTGGCCGCATGATTCCCAAGGTCATGTCTTGGAAGCGCGACACCGTTGCTGACCTTGAGTCCCTCATCACCTCCGGTGACACCATTGCCGTCATCGACATTCATGGCGTCCCTGCCGATTCGATGATCGAGATGCGCAAAACGCTTCGTGAGAACATGGACATCCGTGTCGCGAAGAAGCGCCTGATGCGCCTTGCTTGGATCAACACCGGACAAGACGCTGAGACCCTCGAGGCCCTCTTTGACGGCGCCGTTCAACCGGCCATCGTGTCCACCAGCACCAAGAACTCCTTCGAGCTCTTCACCGACCTCAAGGCCACCGAGGCCGGTCGTGCGGCCAAGCCCGGTGACGTTGCACCTCACGACATCGTGGTGGAGAAGATGGACACCGGCATGGGTCCTGGCCCCATCGTGGGTGAATTGAACTCGGTTGGCATTCCTGCAAAAATCATGGGTGGCAGCGTCCACATTCAGAAGGAAACCGTTGTCCTGAAGGAAGGCGAAGTCTTCGAAGGTGACCTTGGTATGATGCTCGGTAAGATTGGCATCAACCCCATCGTCACCGGTCTTCGGCTGATCGGGACCTACGAAGAGGGCGTCATCTTCCGCCCCGACGTGCTGGACATCGATTTCGACGCGTTCCGCTCGGACCTGATTGGATTCGCGGCAGGCGCGTTCAACGTTGCCTGCCACATCGGTTGGTTCACGCCAGAGACCACCCCAACCCTGCTCGCGAAGGCCTCCTCAGAGGCCCTGGCCGTGGCCCTCGAGGTGGCGCACATCTCGACCACGACCCTCCCGCACCTGCTTGGTCGCGCCCACCGCGCGGCCATGGGCGTCGCGGGTTCGCTCGATTCCTCCGCCCTCGACGACGAGTTAGCGGCCATGCTGGGGGCTGCAGCTGACGCTGCTGCCGCCACGGCCGCTGTCGCTGAGAGCACCGAAACCGCCCCAGCCGAGGCGGCACAGGAAGAGGAAGAGGAAGAAGAGGAAGCCGGTTTCGGCGGCCTTGGAGACCTGTTCGGCTGAACAACCAAAACACATGAGGTGAATGAAATGGAGTACGTCTACGCTGCCATGATGCTGCACGCTGCTGAGAAGGACATCAACGACGATGCCGTGACCGCCGTTCTGGCGGCCGCTGGTGTTGACGTCGACGCCGCCCGAGTCAAGGCCCTGGTGGCCTCGCTCGGCGGTATCGACATCGCTGAAGCCATGACCCAGGCCGTCGCTGCCCCCGCTGCCGCTGCACCCGCTGCGGCTGCTTCCGCTGCTGCCGACGCTGCCCCCGCTGAGGAGGCCGCTGAGGAAGAAGAAGAGGAAGAGGGTGGCTTCGAAGGCCTCGGCTCGCTCTTCGGCTGATCCGACACGACCGTTGTCGTGCTGACCCAGGTCCTGCCTGCGTCAGCCTTGATGGCCGGTCCCGGACGGGACCACCTCGACCGTCGTCGTNGGCCGCCGGCCATCGCGCCTTGTGCTCGATACGTTGATGCCCGGTCCGCCCGGNCCTTTGGGTATGGTNCGCCCGCAAACGCTCGACCTTGAGGTCAGCGTCAGCCCGATCGCAGCCATTCGCGCGCTTCGCCGCGTGATGGATGAAGCCGGATGGTCCATGCTTCGTCATGAGGGGGCCCGCATGGTGGACCGGTTCGCGATCATCATGCCCATGACCCAAGCCGCTCGAACGATTGGTTTGGAAATCCTTGATGGCCCACTTCATGGGGGCATCATCACCGCGTGGTCCGAAACCCGAGGCTCCACCGGTGAAGTGCACCAAGTCAGCTGGTTGCTTCCTGGTGGGATGGAGAGCGGCCTTGGTCTGGACCTGATCCATGCGTGGGTGCACGCCTTACCGAGGATGCCTTGGCGCTGGACCTTTAGCGAGCGTTCGACCGTCGGATTTCTGCTGCCTACATGGCGCAAGTCGAAGCGCGCCTTCGCTGAACTTGGTTTTGACGTCAAGTCGAAAGCATGGCCGCAGGCCAACGCTCGGGTTTGGCCCCCGCACGACGAAGAGGCATGACCTGAAGCCGTGAAGGTGATAGGTCCGAAGCACCTCGGGTGAACCGGAGGGCGGACCATGTCGAAGGTCACCGACTTTGTCGAGCGCGTCAAGACCGACAGCGATGCGCGGATTCTATTTGCTGGCATCCTCTTCTTCACCATCGCCTTCCCGGTGGCGTTCGCCAATGCAGCAGCAGGTGTGGAAGACGTGGGCCTCAACGCTGTGGGCGACTACGTCGTCAACGGTGAGGTCGAGACCATTCTCCTTGAAAACGGAGGCGAGTACATCCAAGACGGTGACGAATGGCCCGTCAGCCAGACCTCAGATGCGGTCAGGAATGAAATCCAAACGGCCGGCGGAAACGTCGTCGGTATCCGGATTAGCATGACCTACGACGAGGATGAAACATCGAGCGGTCCCACGTGTTTCGCAGCCAGTGGAAGTGATGCACCCGACACCATCACCGCCACCCTCGAGCACAATGGGATGACCGAAACCGGGAGCGGTGAGAACCCTGGCTCACACACGGTCGAACTCACGTGGGTCAACCTCTCCTTGCTCGACTCTGAGGTGATCTCCGGCATGAGCGGTGCAAACATCAGCGATCAACTCACGGCTGGAAGCGATGGCCTTGGCGCCTACGACATCGTCATTGGTGTGACGGCGGCTGCTGGAAATGCACCCGGTGCATGTTCTCGTAGCGACAACGGCGAAGACGTCTCCTGGACCATTGAACTCCTTGTGCTCGACTTCACCGTCGCGCCGTACCTCGAGGTCGACGCGACCCTTTGAGCCTCAGGCAAAGGCGTCGAGGAAGCCTCCGACGTCAATCAGGTCAGCCACGCGCGATTCGATCTGCGCGCGAATGCGTTCGAGCCCCTCTTCAGATCGGGCTTCTGCCCGCATCACCAACACCGCTTCGGTGTTGGATCGGCGTGCCAGATACCAGCCCTGCAGGTGACCGTTTTCATCTTCAAAGCGAACCCGAACGCCGTCCACCGTGCTGTGCGGCAGGTCAGCAAAAGCCGCAGTGATGCCCGCTACAACGTCCTCTTTTTGCTCCTCCGCGCACGGCACCTTGCATTCACCGGTGGTGGGCAGGTTTGGTGCTACGGCATCAAGGGCTTCGCCGAAGGTCGGGCCCTCTGGTGCTTGCCTCGACCAGAGTTCCACCAGCCGTGCTGCGTTGTACAAGGAGCAATCGAACCCATACCAGCCACGGTCGGCAGGGAAGAGGTGGCCGCTCATCTCCGCAGCGAATCGGCATCCTGGACGCTCGGCCAAAGCCCGTTTCATGAACGAGTGACCCGTGCGGGCCATGAGTGGTGTTCCACCCGCCGCCAAGATGGCTGATTCAACGTTCATTGAGCACTTCACGTCGTAGATGACGGTTCGCTCGTTGACGCTCGCGCTTTCCCCGAGGTCGGCGAGCACGTCGCCCACGAGCAGCGCCACCAAGCGGTCAGGGTAGACGAATGCGCCAGTCTCGGTCACTGCGCCAATGCGGTCGCCGTCACCGTCGCTGCCCAAGCCGAATTCACATCCATGTTTCGTGACCAAGTCAGCCAGATCGGTCATGTTGTACGGTCTTGTTGGGTCTGCGCCATGGTTTGGTTCGCTGGCGTCCCACGTGCAATGCACCGCCTCGACGCGTGCACCAATGGCCTCCAACACCTCGACGAGGTAGGGTCCCGGCACTGCATTACCGGCATCCACAGCGACGTGAACAGGTCGGCCCAGTTGGCCGACACTCTTGGCGATGGCCGCGAGGTAGGTTGGCATGTGGGGCGTGGGTGTGCGTGTTCCTTCGCCGGAGGAAAACGCGCCGGCCGTGAAGACCTGGCGCAGTTCTTGGATCTCGTCTCCTGCCAGAGGAAGGTTCCCTCGGCACATCTTGAAGCCGTTATGGGTGGGCATCGGCAAGTGGCTGGCCGTGACCATGACGCCTCCATCCACGTCCATCGTCCAGCATGCGTGGTAGAGCGCTCCTGTGGTGCACACGTCAAGGTCGATGACGTCGGTTCCGGCGGCTTGCATGCCTTGCATCAGTGCGTTGGCCAAGGCCGGACTCGATGTCCGGATGTCACGGCCGACGGCCAAGCGCTTTGCCCCAAGGTAGGTCGCAAGCGCTCGGCCGAGGCGCTCTGCAAAGGCAGGCGTCAATTCGCCGGTGCCGTCTCCGTTGGCCAAACCACGAATGTCGTAGGCCTTGAAGCAGTGCTCAGCCCACGTTGCCATGGTGCTCCCAACCCGGGGCTGCACTTGAACGCGCCTCTGGTCAGGCCGAGCCGATGAGGGCATGGACCAGAATTTCGACGGAGGCACCGGCCGGCAACGCTGCAGCCTGATAGGCCGCGCGCGTCGGTGGAACGCGAACCCCCTCAAGCCATGCCGCGTAGACCTCGTTCATCGCTGCAAAATCACCGATGTCCTCGAGCAGAACCTGCACGGCCACAAGGTCGTGCTTGCTCGTGCCACCGGCCTCAAGCAAGGCGTCAATTTTCGCCAAGGCACCCGCGACCTGTGCCTGCAGGTCTCCGGCATCAGGTGCGATCTGTCCAGACAACCAGAGGTTGTCGCCCACGCGAACACCTGGCGTGTACGGGCCATACACTGCACCGCCGTCCACAACGATGGCTTGTTTCGAGGTCATGCTTACCGGTTCTGCCCTCGGTCCTTCAACCTCAGGTCGGCGGGGCTATGTGCCGCTGCCTCCAGCGCCGCCTGTGCCGACGTGTTGGGTCTTCGACCATCCCGCACACGTGCGGGCCCTTGCCCCTTTGGTCCGGGACGGCAGCACGCACGACATGCTCCTGTTGACCGAACGCGCAGAGGTTCGGTCCATGTACGAACAACGCGACGGCCATCTCCCGTCCCGCCGCGCCGTGTGGGTGCCACGTGCCATGGGTGCTTGGAGCGGCCAACGGCGCGTTCGTGCGGCCGTCCGTCACCTCCGGCAATGGCGGCGTGAGGTGGCTGGTCCCTTCCGCATGGTCGCGATGAACGCGCCCCTCATGCCGTTGGCAGGTCGTTTGTCCGGATTGGGCGAGCGCTGGTGCGCGGTTGACACGGAAATCCAGCATCGAAGCCTTCGGTGGCTCAACCGCGGCATCACGGACGTCGTGGTGCCGACCCATTGGCGCGAGGATTTGGACGGAGGGCGCCTTGCAGGTTGGGCACGCGGTGCTAAGGCAGGACGGTGGAGGCTCCATCGCCTCGACGGCACCCATCAACACCTGCACCTCGCTCCGATTCGACGGCCGACCGATATCGCAGATCCACCCCGCATCTTGGTTCGTCGGCTTTTGGGCACGGGATCGCATGATCATGGCGAGGTGATCGCCTTGCCCGACGCGGTCATCGACGGTTTCCAGGTGCTGCCTTGGGACGAGGAAGAAACCCCCTCAGATAGGCTGGCATGGACCCTTCTGGAGCGCCTTTCGGACGTGGATGGTGTGGTCACCCAATCGACGACTTTCGCGGCGGAAGCGGCCTACCTCGGCGTGCCCACTTTGCTGGTCTCGGCGGCCGAGCGTGGCTTCCTGGATCGTGTCGAAGCCGAGGGTTGGCCCTTGTTTCGGCACCGTGGTGCATGCGAAGGTGAGGCGTGGTTGGACATCAGGGCGCGATGGGCCACAGGGATGGCGCTGACCGATGCCTTGTCACCCGACCCTTGGCCTGACGCGAGGGCAGCCTTCGCGGCCATGCTTCAGGGTTGAAGCCACGCCCGCAGGACGTCCTCATGATCGCCGTTGAGGCGGTACACGCCTGAGAGCACATCTGCAATCGGAACGAAGCGTGCATCCGCAGCATCGTCGCCGGGTTTCGGCTCTTGCGCCTCGTCCACCATGTCGACCTCGTAGACGATGCTGACGACGTGCTTCCGCTCGTCGCGCTCTGGATCGCTCATCACCATGAGCAAGCGAGGATTGCATCCCTGGATGCCGGTTTCCTCCTCCAGTTCCCGAAGTGCACCCTCTTCCGCGGTTTCGCCCACGTCCATGAAGCCGCCCGGGCAGCCCCATGAGCCGACGTTGGGAGGGTGCTTGCGCTGAATAAGCAGCACCTCATCGCCGCGACGCACGCACGCGTCCACCGCGAGGCTGGGATTCTCGTATCCTTTGCATCGATCGCATACGCCCACTGGCTCACGCTCCGTAGCGTCGCTTCCGCTGTTGAAAGGCCTTGATGGCTTTGAGGAGTTCACGCTTTGAGAAGGAGGGCCAATACACGTCGGTGAAGTAGAGTTCAGCGTAGGCCATTTGCCAAAGCAGGAAATTGGAGATGCGCTCTTCGCCCGATGTGCGGATGACCAAGTCCGGGTCAGGCATGTCGGCGGTGTAGAGCCGGTCGGACACCGCCGCTTCGTCGATGGCTTCCAACGCAAGCTCACCTTTGGCGTGGTCTTCGGCGATGGCGCGGATGGCGTCGAGGATTTCTTCTCGGCTTCCGTAAGCAAGGCAGACGGAGAACACAAAGCGTTCGTAGCCCGCCGTGCGGCTTTCGGCATGGTCGATGGCCTCGATGACCCTGGGCGGCAGGAGATCGCGGCGGCCGATGATCTGGACACGGACGTGGTTCGCGTGAATGCGTGGGTCTTCTGCGATGTCGTTGAGGCCCTCGATGTACAGGTCGAAGAGCGCATCCAACTCATGCTGTGGGCGGTTGAGGTTCTCCGTTGACAAGGCGTACACCGTGAACCACGGGATGTTGAGCTCGAGGACCCAATCCAAGACCTCCTCGAGTTTGGCTTTGCCAATGCGATGACCAACACCCGAGGTCAAGCGGTTCTTGAACGCAAACCTGCGGTTGCCGTCCATGATGATGGCCATGTGTTGTGGACGGACCTCGTGGGCCATGACCTCGCGCAGCATGCGCTGGTCCACGGCTCGCCCGAGGGCGTCTCCCACACGGTCACTGACTCCCATGGCGATTCCCCGTGCGCGCACTTGCCCTTGAGGAATGCGCACGCCAAGGGCAGGGTTCACACGCAGGAACGTCCTCGTCCCATCATGCTCACCCCGTGGCCAACGGGCCTCCTGCCGGAGGACTCCGAAGGGACGGTCTCCACGCCATGGGGTCCAGTGAGGGTCATGTCGGGCAGCGTTGAGGGCTTGCTTGCCGCCCAAGACGGTCGCTGGGGAGCTTCGATTGAGGGTGCGGACGTCGAGGCGATGCATGCCGACCGGCACGGGCGCTGGTACCGTGCTGAGCACGAAGGCGCCGCCTATGATGTGCTGATGTGCACCTTTGGCACGGGACGCGCTCTCTCTTCCCTGGCCCAGCAAGCGGACCGCGCGGAGGCTTTGCGCGCCACAAACCGAATCCAACTCCCCGTGGGGGGCTGCACGGTGGACGGCCACGATTTGCTGTTCATCTGGCCTCACGCTTCAGCGCTGGGCATCAACGACGTGGACCTTCTCGAACAGTTTCGGGTGGCTGGAACTGTGCTGGGCGCTCTGGAGCCGTGGTCCACCCCGCCGGTGGAGCGGCGTTGGAACGACGCGATGGCCACCGTGGAGCAGCGGCTTGGGACCTCAACGCTGTGGCGGGCCCCCCACGATCGTGCCACGGTTGGGCTACCAGATCTGCAATTGTCCTTTCACAGCCTTGTCGAGGGTGAAGAAGGCCCACGCTTCAGGCCGCTTCCGCGAACGGTGGATGAGGCCCTGACCGATGTGGTTGGCCGACGGCCCGGTCTGGCCCACGCGATGGCCCTCGAGGGTGAAGCGGTGGAGGCCGGCCGTGCCACGGAGGCTGGCGGGCCGGAAGCTTGGTTCAAGGCGTGGAGCGAGGGTGCTCCTGCTGCATGGTCGAACCCCCGTGCCCGTTCGACCTATCGAGGTGGCCTCTGGATTTGGCGCTATGCCAACGTCATGCGATGGCGCGGCCGAGCTTTGGCTTGGGACGATCATGAACTACAAGCCGCCACGAAATCATGGCTGGAAGACGTCGATCGGCTTCAGGCGCGGCTCGGTGTGCTGCGCATGTGGCGCTCGTTGCTCTGGCTTGGTGCGGCGGGTTTGGCCGCAGCGTGGTATGCCCATGCCCTTGGCTCCTTGACGCAAACCGCTTCCGTGGCCCTTGCAGGGGCATCCGTTGCCATCGCAGCCGTCGGTTGGGTCCGCTACCGCGTGGCTGAACCTGGTCCGTTCTGACTCAGCGGGACTGGCGCACGCGTGCGTCGTGGAACTCGAGATTCAACTCACGCGAGATGCGGACGATGTCCAGCATCAGGTCTTCACGGGCCTCACGTTCGGCCACGGAGGAATTGATGTCCCAGTAGAGGTTGACGGCCACGTCAATGGATTGGGCGGAGATGCCTTCCACGGCGCACCATGACGCGTCCTCGTTGAGGGTACGCTCGTTGTCACGCACCGCTGCGATGACCTTGTCGCAAAAGGTGCTGACCGCTTCGGGATCCGAGGCGAGGTCGAGGTGGAGCGTCGTCTGCCATCGGCGCCATCGGCGCTTGCCGTAGTTTTCCACGGCCATGCTGACCAAGTTCGCGTTAGGAACGGTGACCACCGTATCCGCAGACGTGCGCAGGATGGTGGTCCGGAGGTTGATTTCGATGACTTCACCCTCCGTGCCTCCAACGACGACCCAATCTCCGACGCGGAAGGGGCGGTCCATGAGAACGGTAACGGCGCCGAAGAAATTCGAAATCGTGTCCTTGGCGGCCAAGGCCAGGGCCAGTCCGCTGATGCCGAGTCCGGCGATGAGCGAGGTGAGGTCCAGGCCGAAGGCATCGGCCACAAACACACCGCCGATGAAGAGGATGATGAAGCGCAGGACGCTCTCCACCGCGGAAATGACGGTCCGTTCTGAACCGTCGAGTTCGTCGTCGTCATCGATCAAGTCCATGACGTCCTGCACGACGTCCACGGCGCGGAAGGCGGCGCGGACCAAGGACACCACGAGCACAAGTTGCACCACGCCGATCATGGCCAAGGCGCCAAGGTCCGGCAGGTCCGCCAACTCCGAACCGTCCAGCGTCAAGGCGTGGAGACGCTGCAGGCCAAGGAGAACCACGCCGGCTGCGGCAGCGGTGCCGATGGAGCGGTGACTGGAATGCAGTGCCTCGCTCGTCCGCGGCATACGCATCACGGCGCGCACAAGTCGGGGGGACAGCACCATGGCCACCGAACGTGCGACGGCGCCGAGCACCAGGAGTCCAACGATGGCCAAAAGCGTCCACCGGTTTGTGCCCAACATGTCTGGCCCCGCGGTCTGCAGCACGTCCATCCAAGCCATGTTCAGCGGTGGAGAGCCGCCTTCAAGGCCGTATCGGCGGCGCGACGGCTTGATAGGCGCATCAGGGCTGGGGGAGATGATGCTCGACCACGACCGGTCCCGTCAGGCCTATCTTCGCAGGACAGCGCTCCTGTTGGCGCTCCCCCTGATGTTGACGCTGTGCGCCCCCATCGCGAATGCGGGCGTGACGCTCGATGATGAGGGTTCGACGCCTGAAGCCGTGTGGTCGGACGACTACATCAACCACATTTTCCCATGGGCGGACGAAGACGACCGAATCTTGCAATTCAAGGAATACCACACCTATGAGACGGTGAAGCAGCGGCTTCAGCGCTTGGCGGAGGACTATCCGGATATTTTCGAATTCCATGAAGGCATGAACGGTGGGACCAACGCGCGCGGCGAGCAAACCACTTTGGACGCCTACGAAGGCTGGTACTACGGCCACGCTTCGCCATGGCTGAAGGTCACCAAGGACGTCAGCGGCGGAGAATACAACGAGTTCGTGGGTGACAACGGCAACTACGATGACCGTCCGGACGTGCTGATCGTCGGCAACCACCACGCCCGTGAGTGGATGTCGGTGCAAGTGCCGATGATGCAGATCGAAGTCATCGCCTTCTCTGTGGACAACATCGGCTACGACAACGACGGCGACGGTCGTGTCGATGAGGACGGCTGGGGCGACACCAACGGCGACGGCGTGCTCGACGACGACGGTGATTGCCTCGCCCTCGAGGCCTCCTATCAGGATTCCAACGGCGACGGCACGCCCTGCGGACCCGGCGACCTCGGCGTGGACGAGGACTACAGCGAGCAGTGGATCGTTGACCTGCTTGAGAGCCGTGAACTGTACATCATCCCAATGCTGAACGTTGACGGGAACATCTACGATCGCGAAGTCTTCTGTCCCGCTCCCGCGTGGGAATCCTGCCCCTCCGGCGGTTGGAGGAAGAACCTGCGCGACAACACCTTCACCGGCGTGACGCCGCTACCTGATCTCCAGGAAGAGGTCGACGAGGACTGCGACGGCGTGGACCTCAACCGCAACTACCAGTTCGAATGGGGCGCGCCGCTCGGCGCGACGGGGCCCTTGATTCCTGGCACCTGTTCACCTGCTGAGGGCGAATTGGACGGTTCCAACAACGACGTGTACAACGGCCCCGTGGACGATCGCGACAACGACGGCGACGGGCAGATCAACGAAGATCACGTCGACGGGAAGGACGACGACGCGGACGGCGTGACCGACGAAGACTGGTGGGGCGGCAACTCCGAACCCGAGACCAAGTTCATCCAAGACCTGACCGAGATGAACGATGACACCGGTGACGGCGCGAGCGAGTTCAAGTCCACCCTGACACACCACTCCTACTCCGAACTCATCCTTTGGCCGTGGGGTCACTGCACCGACTGCCAAAGCCCTGACCACGCGCAGCTCGAGTACCACGGTCAGCAGATGGCCGACATGACCCAGTATGCCAACCTCCAGTCCTCCTCCCTTTACCCGACCTCAGGTGACTTCTGCGACTGGCATTATGGCGTGCACGGCTCCTACTGCTACACCTCGGAAATTGGCACCGCCTTCCACCAGCACGAAGACGACATCGACCACATCGCGGTGCGCAACCTCGGACTCGGCTTCTACATCGCGGAGATCGCCGACAACCCGCGCGAGCGTGCGGATCTGGCCATTGCCAACATCTCGCAACAGAACTACCTGAAGCAGCCCGACGCCATCGTCATCCCCGACGAGGGAGACATCCCGATCGACGTCTGCGTCTCGGACGATTTCCCGTACAGCACGGAGAATTCCGTGATCAAGTGGCGCCAGGTCAAGCCCAGCCGCCTGCAAAGCGACTACGGTCCACGCGAGTGGTCGACCACGCCTTGGAAAACGGTCCAAATGCAGGTCGTTGGGGGCAACGCATGTTCGACTTCCGACGGGAACGGGACCTTGTTGCGCGCGATGATCCCAGTGGGCGAAACCGCAACCGGTGAAGTCCACTATAAGGCCAAAGTGGCGACTTTAGGCGGCGCGGATTTCTACCAGTATCCCGCCGACGGCGAGTACTACGTCCTCTCGGTGTCCTACCGCGCGTCTTACGGCTCCACGTTTGGAGCGCTCGTGATGTTCCTCCTCGTGGCCGGTACGGTCTGGGGTGGCCTCGGTACGGCGCTGCGAACCATGTTCGCCGGCGACGATGACGAGACGAAGGTCATCCTCGCCGACGCCCTCCTCGAAGAGGCGGTGGACGCGTGAGCGGCCAATCCGACGAGTTCAGCGGCCGCCTCGGCCTGATCTTCGCCACCATCGGTGCGGCCATCGGTACGGGAAACATCTGGCGTTTTCCTCGGATGGTCGGCGCCAACGGCGGTGGGACTTTCCTGATTCCGTGGCTGATTTTCCTGTTCGTGTGGTCCATTCCTTTGGTCATCGCAGAATTCGCGATGGGCAAGCGTAGCCGCACGGGAACCATCGGAACTTTCCGCATCTTCACCGGCAAGCGCTTCGCGTGGATGGGCCTGTGGACGGCTTGGATTTCCACGGCGATTGGCTTCTACTACGCCGTGGTGGCCGGATGGTGCCTGAAGTACTTCCAGTTGGGCATCACCGGTGGACTGACCGGTGATGGCGTGGACACCGTTCAGGTGTGGAACGAATTTTTGCAAGCCCCAGGCCAAGTGATCCTCTTCCAATTCATCGTCATCGTGCTGACCTTGGCCGCGATCTCGCGTGGTGCCAAGGCCATTGAGAAGGTCAACGTCTTGCTGATGACCTCGCTCATGGTGCTGCTCTTCCTGACGATGTTCATGGCGCTCAGCATGGACATGAACGACGGCACACTCGACGGTGCGTTGTTCATGTTCACCGTGGACACCTCCATGATGTTCGATCCAGAGATTTGGATCAACGCGCTGTCGCAATCTGCATGGTCGGCGTCTGCCGGCATGGGCATGGCCATCACTTACGCGGTCTACATGCGCAAAGACGAGGACACCACGCTCAACGCCTTCGTGATGGGCCTCGCGAACAACAGCATCTCCATCATCGCCGGCCTGACCGTTCTTTCCGCGATTTTCGCGGTCGAAGCCGACCCCTTGGCCACGGTCACCGGCGGTTCCTCGGCCATCACCTTCCTCGCGCTGCCCGAAGTGTTCGCGCAAGCGCCTGGTGGTAACGTTGGGCCCTTCCTAATGATGACCGGTTTCTTCCTCGCCCTGTCCTTCGCGGCCCTCACCTCGATGATTTCCACCGTCGAATTGTGCGTCCGCAACTTCGTCGACCACGGCTACGAACGCACCCGCTCGGTCTGGATGACCGGCACGGCCATCTTCCTGTTTGGTCTTCCCTCTGCGGTGCTCTGGGTCAAACTCGACGCTGAAGGCGTCGCTTTCCCACAGTTCCTCGAAGTCCAAGACCACATCTGGGGCTACGGCCTGATGTTCTCGGGACTGTTCATCGCGTTCACGATTTGGCGCTATGGCTACCTGAAGTGGCGCGCCCAAGTCGATGCGGGTGAGGCCGATCCCGGCATCACAGGTTACCTCAACATCGGCGTCTCGGCCTTCCGTGACGACTTCATCAACACCGGTGAGAACGACTTGTGGATTGGACGCTGGTGGGATTTGCTCCTCTACTTGGCCTTCCCCATCCTCTTCTCCATTCTGATGTTGTCCTACTTCGGCAGCATGATCGCGAACACAGAAGACGTGTGGAATCCCTTCAACCCGAACGGGTTGGGCATCATCCTCGCCTTCTGGGGCGTCGTGGCGGCCCTGTTCATTTCCTTCAATCGGTTGCTCGTGCAACGGCCCGTGTTCCGCAACGTGCCCGAAGGTGCTGAAGTCGACATCAGCCTGCTGCCCGGCGGCAGCGACGAACTGGTCGTGCAGGTGGGCGAGGTTGCGCCCGGCTTCGAACACCTCGGCCAATCCGACGCTGCTTGAAGGGGGACGCCTCCATGGACGATCTCGTCCGCTTCCTCGTCACCGGTCTCGTTGTTGCGGCCGTGCTCGTCCCTGTCGTTCGATGGTTCTGGAAACGCTTTGACCGGCCGACAGAAGCGCAACTCGAACACGAGGAAGCCAAGCGGAAAAAGCGCGAAGAGGAGCGCATGTGGCGGCAAATCGAGGCAAAGATGCGGGCGGAGGAAGCCGCGGCTGAGGAGGCCGCGGCCTTTGCCCGCAAACGCGCTGAGCTCGCCGCTCAGGCCGCGCCGCGTGCGGCAGATGTCGGTGCGGCCCTCGGGGCGCTCGGTCTCGAACATGTTGAGGTCGCGACCACCGAGCACCGCTCCACGTCCAAGGTCAGGGCCACTGAGGGTGCCGAGGCCGCTTCGGTGGACGAAGCGGTCTTCGATGACCACAGCGACGACGGCGACCTCGAGGTCGAGGGCCCCGTGAAGGTCAACCTTGACCAAGATCGGGCTGGGGCCCCAGAACCCGACTGGGTGCTCATTGAGCGCTTGCGTGAGATGAGCGAACGCGAGGAGGAGCCTGCGCCCGCCGACCTTCCCGCGATGCCGAACCTGGACGCCCTCAACGAGGCCATGGCCGCTTTGCCAGACGACGATAAATCCGAAATTTCGGAAGATGCATCCGACTTGGCCGAATCCACAGAAGGTGAGTGGGAAGCGGACGAGGAAGCAGATGACGACGGTTGGGCCGTTGAGTGGTGAACCCCCACTTCGCTCGCCTTGGCGACGAATGGCTCTTGAAGCGGACCACGCCACGTGGACACATGGTGCAGCGTCCTCGAGGGACCCGAGACTTCGGTCCGCTGGCCAGCCGTCGGCGTCGCATGCTGGAGATGCTGCTCGAGGATGAGGCCAGCCGTGCGGGTTTTGACCGTGTGCAAACGCCGATCTTCGAATCACTCGACCTGTTCACCGCCAAGTCTGGCCCCGGCGTCATCGGGCAACTCTATGCCTTCGAGGACAAGGGCGGCCGGCA
>PCBQ01000001.1 GCA_002731395.1 Methanobacteriota archaeon | reverse complement strand
TGCTTGGCCCGAACTTTGTTGACCTTCGGTGCCACGACGAAGCCGCAATACGGATTCTGTGGGTTGTTGGCGAAGTAGTCGTGATGCACGGCTTCAGCCGTCCAAAACGGGTGGTCGCCGAGGTTTTCCACCTCGGTCACGATCGCATCGTCATACCACGTTGCAACGTCGTCAAGGACCGCCTCCAAGGAAGCACGCTCTTCTGGTCCATCAACGAAGACGATGCTCCTGTACTGTGGCCCCACGTCGTTGCCCTGCCGGTTCAGGTGTGTTGGGTCATGGGCCGTGAAAAACACGCGAAGCATGGTGCCATGATCGATGATGTCGTCGTCGTACTCGAATTCCACCACCTCAGCATGGCCGGTGCGCTTTCCGCAGACCTGCTCGTAAGTCGGCCGTTCGACGTGACCACCTGCATAGCCGGGCCGCGCCGCCAGCACACCTCTGAGGTCTTTCATCGCTGCTTCGATGCACCAAAAGCAACCTCCACCAACCACGAGTTTCGCCATGTTGGCAGGTGTGGTTGCAGGTATATGGGGCGTGTGCAAGCCCTCATAGACGCCGATGAGGGTCTCGGACCATGACGCGAACCGTCCGCACCACCATTCCCACCCGGACGGTCCGCGAGGGCGGTGGTTTCCTTGTGCGTCGTCCTGCGGCGATGGGGGCCATGATGAGCCCGTTTTTGTTGTTGGATGAAATGGGCCCTGTGGACTACGGTCCTGGTGAAGCTGTGGGCGCACCGTCCCATCCACACCGCGGATTTGAGACCGTGACCTACCTGCTCGACGGATGCATGGTTCACGAGGACTCTGCAGGCAACAGCGGAACGCTCCGTCCTGGGGACGTTCAGTGGATGACCGCAGGGCGTGGGGTCATTCACAGCGAGTTGCCCCATGAGGACGTCATGCGTGACGGTGGGCGGAGCCACGGTTTCCAAATTTGGGTCAACCTTCCCGCAGAACACAAGATGATGGCGCCGCGCTACCAAGATGTTCCATCGGCCTCCATTCCCGAGGTCACCTCCGATGACGGGTCGGTTTGGGCCAAGGTCATCGCAGGGAAGTGCCTCGGCACAGAAGCCGTCATCGACACGGTGCTCCCCATCACTTACCTGCACCTTCGGTTGAAGCCCGGAGCGCGTTTAGAGCAGCCCATTGATCACGACCTCAACGCCATGCTGTACGTCTTCGGTGGCGACCTGCATGTCGAGCAACGTCGTGTCGAGGACGGACAATTGGCCTTGTTGACGTCTGGCTCTTCCGTGCCTCTTGTGGCCGGTGATGCTGGCGCCGAGTTGTTGGTGCTGGCGGGTCCAAACCTCGACGAACCCATCGCCAGGTACGGGCCCTTCGTGATGAACACGGAAGAGGAAATCATCCAAGCCATACAGGACTACAACGCTGGACGCTTTGCATGAGCACCCCGGGACGTCCCCATACCCGCGCGAATCTCTCATTGCTGGGGTGTTTCGGTGGAAGCGTTATACCTCAAATGACTGAATTTTGTGTATGGCTCAAGTTGCGCCGCATGAAGCCCCTTCTTCCCTTGAGGTGGTTCACCAGAACACGTTGTCACGTACCTCGGTTGGGCTTCAACCCGTGACCGTCCCGCGGAACGAGTCATTGGAGCGTTTTTCACAGGTCATCATGTACGGCGTTGCCCTCGTGTTCATCTGGGGCGGCATCCTGTCCTTGGCCTTCGCTGAAGGCGCGTCTGAGCTGAACTTCCTCGCTCTGTTGGTTGGCGGTGGCGTGTCCTCAGCCATGGCGATGTTCATGATCGAAATTCGAGTCCGTGGCGGCCAGCACGCCCTGGACCAGCCGCAAGGCTACCTGCTTGGATTGGCCTTCTTTTTCATGGCCACTGGTATGCTTTGGGGCACGCGTTTCATGGCAGGTTGGCTCAGCGCCGATCCAATCAACCTGAACGTCTTTGTCGAGGGCAGTTCAAGCGGCTCTTGGTACATCCACGCTCAAAATTGGCGCGCTGGACCGAACACCATCCTGCTCCAGACGGTTGGAACCGTCGCCTTGGTCCTTGCACAACGCCGCCTGTTGTCCCGCTACACCGGTTCTTTGGATCTCGCGTGGGCGGTGATGGTCTTCACACCCATCGCTTTGTTGTGGGTTGGTATCGGCACCTGGGCGCACTGGTCCGGTGGGGCCTTTGGTTGGCAACTTGGGCTGGCCATGGTGGTGTTGTGCGGCCTGTCCATGCACATGAGCGTGCAGTCAGACGTCTCATACACCTTCGTTATCTCAGCGATAACGACCAGCCTGCTTCCGGTGGTGTACCAACTGAACCTCGATGAGGTGATCGTCGATGGAAGCGAACAGCTCGCCGCAATCAGCATGCTCATTCCGCTGATTTTCCTCCAGGGTTGGTTTGCCAAGGACGCCCGGTTGCGACGAGAATTGGTGGAAAGCATCTCTTGGGCCATGGTGGGTATCGTCATCATCGTCATGCTCCTCCTTTTCCCGTGGGGCGGCACGACGAACCCTGCGCATCTCGTCTTCCTTGATTTCACGGTCTCGAACGTCTTCGGTGCTCAGGCCGCCGAGATCCTGACGCCCGGTGCCCTTTTGTGGGGTGCCTTGCTTTTCGGTTACTTTCCGGCAGTGCATGCCCGTCGAACGCCTGCGATGCCGATTCTTCTTGCTGCAACCCTGTGGACGTTTTCTGGGGATGCTGCGGATCTTCCGTGGCTGATTGCCATCACCACGGCGGTGTACATGCTTGGCTATGCCGACGCGACCCGGCCGTGGGTGGCCCAAGCCACCATGGCCGCGCTCACCCTGTCTGCAGTGGTTCGAGGTACCCTTGTTGACGCTGATGTGCTTGGCTCTGCCCGTGTGACCGACGATTTGCTGCCTGGTATCGTCCCTGCAGCCCTGCTGATGCTCGCCTTCCTCGGCAAGCAACGCGGGCTGTTGCCTGCTTTCGCTCCTGTGGCTGTGATCGGGCTCATCGTCGTGACCCCAACCTTTGCGAATCTCCTCGGCCAAAGCGCCGTGCTCGGATGGGTTGTGGCGCTTTTGCCCTTGGTGATGTGGCAAATCGACCTTCGAAAGTTGACCACCAAGGACACGGCGGAACTCGCCTCTGTGTCGTATCAAGGTGCTTTGGCCATGTTGGTGCCGGCAGTTCTTGCCTCGACGGGACGCTTGACCCTTGGCGAGGGTACGGAAACAGAAGTGCTGCTGCTCGTGGCGGCCGTCCTGTACGGCTTATCGTTGGTCGACCGCTCCAGTCAGGTCGGTCTCGGTGGCATGATCACCCACTTCGGTACGGGTGGCCGGCCGGTCGAGGATGAAACCAAGGCCATCGAGGCCGGCACACCGCTCGACCAAGTTGGGCTTATGCTTTCCATCGTCATGTTGGCGCAAGCCGCAGGTGGCCTTGAGCAGGAGTTGCTCCGGCTGCTCTTCCCCGTGCTGCCCTTCCTTTTGCTGCTCGGGGAAGCGCTCCGTATGGAACGCATCACCTCCAGCGACCGAGCCTACGGGCTGCTCGTGGTGTTGGTGCTGGTCATCTGGCCGTTCCTGACCGGCGATGCTCCCTCCCGCGCGAACGTTGACGACCAGGTCTTGCTTGAATTGTGGGTATGGGAAATCAGCCTGCTTGCCGTACCGATGGTGGTCTTGGCCAGGAAACGCAAGGACTTCGTTTACGACAGCGTTGATCTCGATCGACTCACGCTTGTGTTCCTCTTGATTTTGGCCTCCCTCGATATCTACATCGGTTTGCGCATGCCGCTGTTGTTCGCAGTGGTCGCGTGGCTTGCTCACCGGCACGGAAGGGACGCCATCTTGGCCCTCTCTCCGCTCATCTGGTTCCTGAACCCGTTCACGGCGAACGAATCCTTCCTGTTCACCAGAACAGCGGCCTTCATTGAAGACCGACTGATGTTGCCGTTCAATGAGTTGCTCGGACTCAACAGCCTCGTGGGTGTGCTGCTGATCGCCACGATGTTAGAACCCGTCCGCGCTTCCATCATGGCCCGTCGCGCGGGTGAGGAAAATGCCGGTGGTGCCATGGCCACGGCGTGGATGCTCTTTGGTGTCGTTGTCCTTGTGCCCGACATCACCTGGGCTGGAGCCTCAGTCATCGGGATCCTCATCCTTCGGCAATGGTGGTTTGGACGTCCTGATGCGGTGGTCTGGTTGCACGCTGCCCTGCTGATGTGGCTCATGATCTTCTTGCCTTCAACGATGGAATCAGCCGGAGATGCCATCCAGCTGGCCTGCGCCACTGTCGGCATCTTGGCGATGTTGTTCAGCCTCGGTCAAGAAGCACTCATTTTCCGATACACTGCTCCAGTGGCGGCAGAGGCTCCCTTGCCCAAGGGTGAGTTTGATTTCTCGAGCAAGAAGGGCCGTGACAACATTGCCCAGACCCTCGAGGTCGGTAGCATTGTGTTGCTCCTCTGCACGCCGACCTTCGCGCTCGGACTTGGCCATCTCGTCGGTGCTGTGCTCGGCACCCGTCAACTCCTGCGTCATCCCACGGATGTTCGCCTTGGCATCATCCCCGTCCTCCACGCCTTGGCAGCGGCTGTTGTTGTGAACACCGTGACGGACGGGGCCGCTGATACGACGGTTCTCTCCGGAGTTGTGCTCGGTGCAGAGGCCGCTGTCTTGCTGTTCATCGGGCTGACGAGGACCGACCCCGTCACCGATTGGCTGGATGACTTCGCTCCGGACGTGGAGCGTTCTCGTGACACAATGGGCATCCTTGGTTTGGGGTACTTGGTCGCGTCCATTCTGTTGCTCTTCGCAGGTGCGGACACGTGGACCTTCAGGCTCCTTCTGATCGCCCTCATCTGCCTCAGCCTTGGCCTCAAGGGCTTCGGTGAAGATGGGGCTTCGTGGCAGCGTGCCATCGGCATTTACGGCGGCTTGGTCGCCATGATCGGTCTCTCACTCAGCATTGAAGGTAACAACGCAGGTTTCTGGCGCTCTGTGCTCTTCCTCATCATCGGTATGATCGCTTTCGGGTTTGGCACCCTTTATTTGCAGCGCCAAGGTGGTCCCTCGGGTGTGCTAGAAACCTCGCGAACGAAGATGCAAATGGTCCAAGGTGGGGCGACCTACGGAGGAACAGTCGAAGCTGCACCGGCTTCTGTGCTCGACCGCGTACCCGCACCTGTCACCAATCAGGCGGACCTCGATGCAATTCAGGTTGAGGCCGAGGTCCAGGATGAGCAAGCACAAGAGGGCCAGGTGGAGGCACCTGGTGAAACGATCGCTGAGCCTGCTGGCGCACTCGAAGCGACCCCTGAAGTGGGCACCGAAGCAGAACCCTTGGACGACTTGATGGATCTTGTGATCGATGAAGCCATGCGCGCCCGCTTGCATGCGGCCATCAGAAACACCCCGCACGATGGCTTCCGACCAACCCTGAAAATCACCGAACGCGGCGAGGTTATGCTCGAGTTCTTGCCCAATTGAGCACGGCATCACGCCGCGGCAATCGGGTGCTGGGTGCCGGATTTGGACGCATTCAAACGGCTAGGGTTGCATGTGTGAAGGAAATTTTATGTGCGTTCTCACGCAATTCGACCCATGAAAAACATCGTTGCGGTTTTTCTTGTTCTTCTCATCTCCACGATGCCGTTGGCAGGATGTATTGGAGACGATGACGCAAACGATTCGGCCAGCGAAACTCCTGCGGAAGAACTGATCGACTGGCAGGTCCACTTCGCGCAATCAGCATCCGACCTTCCGACGTGCGATGAAAATACGGCCGGTCGGTTGTACTTCGTGGAGGCCGACAGTAATTTTCAGGTCTGCAAATCCTCGGGCTGGGTTATCATTGACATTACCGGCCCCCCCGGCCGTGATGGCATCGACGGTCAAGATGGGGCGAATGGGCAGAAGGGTGAATCTGTTCTGATGCGAGTGACCACATCCGGCGACTGCCCATCTGGCGGCAATACCTTTCATATTGGAACGGATGTGAACAGAGACAACGTCCTTTCGAATGATGAAGTGAGCACCACAGTGGACGTTTGCAACGGAGCACAGGGGCTTGGAGGTCTTGACGGAACGGATGGAGACAACGGTCTGGACGGTATCGATGGAACCAATGGGCTGAATGCTTTGGTTACAACAACAACTGAGTCATCAGGCCCAAACTGTGCGAACGGAGGCATTCGCATTGATATCGGCACGGATGACGATGGAAGCGGGGCACTGGAGGAAACAGAAATCGACACCACGCAGTATGTTTGTAATGGCTCAAATGGCGCGGACGGCCAAAACGGAGCGGATGGATCCGATGGCAGTTCATCCTCATCCACGATGCTAACCAACATCATACCCCCCTCCTCATCATTGGAATGCGACGCAGGCGGTCGCGGTGTTCAACAAGGCCTTGACAACGGGGACAACGGTGGAATTGCGCTAAACGGCATCATGGAACCGGGTGAGGTTGACTACATCACGACATTCTGCAGCTCATACATGGTTTGGGAACTTACCGACCTCAACCACGCGAGCAGCACTCCCGGTCATGCGATGAGTCTCCTCGTTGGTGATACGATTTACTTTGATGCTATGGATTCCACATCTGGAAGAGAACTGTGGGCGCATGACTCCTCCAACCATTCCACATGGCGAGTAACCAACATCGATCCAAGCGGCAGCAGTTCACCAGGAGAAAACATGGCGGTGCTTGTTGATGACACCATCTACTTCGATGCCGATGATGGAATCACTGGCGTTGAGTTGTGGGCGCACGATACATCAAATCACTCGACATGGCGAGTTGCTGACCTCAGCACCGCAGACAGTGACCCAGGATTGCACATGTCGCTGGTTGTCAAAGATACGATCTATTTCTCTGCGAACGATTTCTCCCTGGCAACCAGTTCTGATGCTGACCATGAGTTGTGGGCATACGATACGTCAAATCGCTCAGTGTGGAGGGTTGCAGATGTCAACAATGGATCCCAAGGAAGTCAGCCAGGGAGATACATGGCAATCCTCGCCTCAAATGACACATTCTATTTTGATGCCAATGACGGTGCATCTGGCGTCGAACTTTGGGCGCATAACACTTCGAACGCCTCAACTTGGCAAGTCGCAGACATCAATCCTGGCTCTTCCTACAGCAAGCCAGGGGAATGGCTGGAGGTGTTCGTTCACGACACCATCTACTTCAGCGCAGACGACGGTGTCAGCGGGTCAGAACTTTGGGCTCATAGCATCACAAACCTCACCACTTGGCTCGTTGCGGAAACATATCCTGGTTCTTTGGAAGGTGCGCCGGGATACAAGATGCAGATTGTGGTGAACGATACCATCTATTTTGACGCCTACGAAGGCAGCACTGGGCGAGAACTATGGGCACATAGCACCACCAACCAGACCACATGGCGTATCACGGATTTGAACAGTGGCAATTGGGTCAGTAACCCCGGGTATCATATGGCCGTGGCTAGTGGTAACATCATCTATTTCGGGGCACATGATGGGCTCACCGGGTACGAACTTTGGGCTCATGATACTGCAAATCATTCGACGTGGCGTTTGAGCGACATCAACAGCGGTTTTGGAAACAGTAATCCTGGATATTATAATTTACAAGTTGTCGTTGACGACGTGCTCTACTTTGACGCCACCGATGGTTCATTCGATGGGACTCAAGTATATGCAATCCACACCAGAACACACTCGATATCACAAGTGACGACATTGTTCACCCAGTGCAACGGAGGACCGGGTTACAAAATCACCTCGGTCTTCGGGGACACGATCTTCTTCGACGCAGGAACTTCCTGCGAGAGTCAGGAAGTGTGGGCAATGACCATCCAACACTCGATTCACTACGATTGACTTCAACCGATGGAAACTTGACTGACGTTAGAGCGCCGAGGTCATTCCACCGACTTGGCTCAGAGTGCTCGTGCCGGGATTCGAACCCGGGTCGTCGGAATGAAAATCCGAAATGATGGGCCGGGCTACACCACACGAGCTTAACCCGCGGACCTGAATCCCATTCATGAACGTTCGGCTAAGCGGACTGTGCTCATTGTTCCTCAGGAGTGGCCTCTGGGCTCAGGGATTCCCACCATCGCCATGCCGCCCATGCAACAACGAACATCACCACCATGGCTGCTGCGAGAAGGATCTCGCGATCCAGAATCCACTCGATGGCGTCCAAGGCTGCGTTGCCGTACCGAACCACCAGGACGATTTCAAGACCGAAGCGAAGCCCGCGGCTCACCACACCTGCCAACACGAAGGGGCGCATCTCCATTTTGCCCATCCCCGCTGCCCAACCCATCACTTTGTACGGAATCGGCGTGAACCCAGCGATGAGGACGCCAAGGGTCCCGTGCCGCTCGAGCAGCACTTCCAGGCGTTGCAGGTTCTTCTCCTGGCGAAACCGGACGAGCAGCGGCCGACCTGCTCGAGCTCCGAGCCATGAGCCAACGATGGCTCCGGCCACGCTGGTGAGCGTGGCCACAATCCAGATGGTGAACAAGCGGCTGGACCCGTCGGCAGAAGCGGCCATGGGCAGGATCAGCAAATCAGGCGGAATAGGGTGGATGATGGCCTCTGTAAAGGTCAACAGCGCCAATCCGAGGAGCCCAGCGGCGTCGGCCGCGTCAATGACCGCCTGCTCCCACGCCACGCTTGGCGCTGAGCGCCCTCACGGTTAGGTCTTCGCAGGCGGGTGCTTCTTGGACGAAGGCTTCCTGCAGGTGGCATGACCGGCGAAGCAGTGGGCGCGGTGCTCGACACCACGGCCTTGCTTCATTGGCCTCTGGAACGACTTGCTGGGGGCGTATGTTGTCCAGCACAACTCGATGAACTGGAACGCCTTTCACCCGCAAGGCGGATGTTGGTTGAAGCGGCAGAAATTGATTGGTTGAATCCGAGCCCAGACCAGCTTGAAGCCGCCAAGTCTGCGGCAGCGTCGACGGGCGATTTGCCTCGTCTCTCGACGGTGGACCTTGAGGTGCTGGCCTTGTCCCTTGGATTGCAGTGCCCGCTTGTCACCGACGATTATCGCCTCCAGAACGTTGCCATGAAGGCCGGCATTGAAGCACGATCCTTGGCCACCAGCGGGGCCAAGCAGCAATGGTCGTGGGTCTGGCGATGTACCGGCTGTGGCAAAGAGCATGGCGTTGACGCCAACACTCAGCGCAGGCGGGACGGTCCGGGGCCAACCTGCGACGTCTGCGGGAGCCCAACGGTGATGAAACGCGCAAGGCGCTGAATTCATTCTTCAGCTTGTTCAAGCGCGTCGACCTTTCGCTGCAGGTCTTCTGGATTCATGCCGCTGGGATCAAGCCCGAGGGCTTTGGCGCGTTCCACAAGGGCCACATCGGAGGTCATGCCACCCGCCTCAAGGTCGGCGATGGTTCGGGCTTCGCGAGGTAGCGAGGTCGCTTCCTGTAGCCCTTTTTGGAATTCGCCTTTGCTCCTTCCGAGGGCGTTCGCCAACTCTGGAAGGCGTCGTGCGCCAAAGAGCACGAAGAACACGACGATGATGATCAGGACCTCTGGGCCGCCGATGGTTGCCATGATGCTCAGTCCGGGGTGGGTGCTCGTTCGCTTCAAGGCTTCGCGTTGAAACGGCTTCAACCACCTGAGACGGGAGGGAGCAAGGCAAGTTCGACACCGTCTTTGAGTACGGCATCTCGCTCCACCCGTTGTCCACCGATGGCCAGGGCCATCCCCATGTCGAGCCAATCGTCCAAACCGAGTGCGCCGACGAGCCCTCCAGCGGTGGTACCCTGCTCAACGTCGCGTGTGTGATGGCGGCCTTCAAGGCGTTCTGCTGCAGGCCCGAAGGCAAGGATGTGGACCGTGATGAGACCCATGGGGTGCGGTTGTGGCGCGGCTTGATAAACGCACTCGGGGCTTCTTGCGCATGGTCGCAGCCCTTCACGCCGCTGGAGTGTGGAAGGTCTATCCAAGCGGCGAGGGGCGTGTCGATGCCGTACGGGGCGTTGACCTCGAAGTTCATGCAGGCGAAATGGTCGCCATCACCGGCCCTTCAGGGTGCGGAAAAACCTCTCTGCTCAACGTCCTCAGCGGTTTGGATGCACCCTCTGCGGGGACCGTGCTCATCCAGGGAGATTCATTGTTCGACCTCGACGACGACCGCCGCACGAGGCTGCGAGGGGAGCGGCTCGGATTCGTGTTCCAAGCCTTCAACCTCCTCCCGGTGCTGACGGCCACCGAGAACGTCGAGATTCCGCTTCTCTTGTCAGGGCAACCCGCCCACGAGGTTCGCAAGGTTGCCCTCGAAGCCTTGGCTTCGGTCGGGCTTGCAGACCGTGCAGATCACTTGCCTGCGATGCTCAGCGGAGGACAGCAGCAACGCGTGGCGGTGGCCAGAGCCGTGGTTCACCGACCCTCAATTGTGTTGTGCGATGAACCAACAGGGAACCTTGACTCGGTCACCAGCAACGAAGTGCTTGACCTGATGTCCAACTTGTGCCGTGAAGAGGGCATGACCTTCCTCATCGTGACCCATGACGATGCGGTGGCTGCACGGTGCGACCGCGTTTTGCGGATGCGCGATGGGCAATTCCTCGACGGCGCCTCGGAGGAGGCGTGATGCTCGGCATCGTCATCGGCCTGGCAGGAACGGCCGGCTTGATCTTCGGCGTCTTTGCACTCCTGGGGCTTCGCGACCGTACAGCATGGTCCAGCCTCTTGGTGGTCATTGGACCTGCCCTTGATGCTGCTTTGACGACATGGCTACTCGCTTGGCTTGGTCTAGGTCCGGTGCTCTCGGTGCTTGCGGGAGCGACGGTGGGGCTGGCCTCATCCTTGGTGATTCCCACGGTGTTGTGGCCCCGACGTGCTCTTGTGGGCCGCCTCGCGGTCCGAAGCCTTCGTGCACGACCGAAACAGGCTGCGCTTCTGCTTGTTGCTTTGGTCGTCACTTCGTCCATCGTCTCCTCCTCACTGGTGGTTGGCGACAGCTTGGACGCCACGGTGGAACGTCAGGTTGACGCGGTCTGGACCGAAACCGACGTGGTCCTTTCTGGCAGGGATCCAGGGACGGCTCAACCCATCTTGCTCGAGGCCGGTTTCATCGCCGACGTGGCTGCTGAGGCGATGGCGCTGATGGATTCGGACGGGGCGGTCATGTTCGACGGCATCAAAGCGACACGTGCCCTTTCAACGGCCATCGAGGGACCAACCGGCCGTGCACTTCCTTCCGTGGGCTGGTATGCACAAGAAGCGGTCGGGAATCACCCAGACCCATGGCCGCCGCTTGAGACGCGCAATGGATTGACCTACGCCACGCTTGGGCTTCTTTCCAACGCCACGGGTCGCCATGAGGCGGCCATCACTCAGGAACTCGCCGAAGAACTGGAGGTAGATGCTGGGGCTCTGCTGAACCTCAGTTGGACCGCCGTTGAGGATGGACGGGTGGTCCGTCATCGAGGTGTCGTTCACGTTCATGTCGTGGTTCCTTCCGATGCCGGCGCCGCAATTGGCGGGCTGGGTCAACCTGCATTGATGACGTCCATGGGGAGTTTTGAGGCCCTCGCTGGCGAGGGTGCGTCCTCACTACACCTCTCTGCGCGTGTGCCCTACGAGGACCGTGCCGCATGGAACGCCGTAGAAGACAGCCTCGCAAGCGTCATTGACGTGGCGTGGACGGCTCGGATGGACGGTCTTGTGTTTGAACCTGCTTCGGGCGCTCTTGCCGTGGCCCGAGAAAGCGGTCTTGGGCGGTTAGAAGCGTCGCTCGTGAACGCGTTCCGCGACAACCTGAGCACGCTTTCGAGCGGTGCCAGCATGTCCGAACTGGTTCAGGCACCGATCGAGGTGTTGGAACTCAACGCCCATCGATCTCTCGTGCTCGCGGACGCTGACATCACAGACCTACAGTGGTCAGGAGGTGCGCTCTGGCATGTTGGAATGGCCGGCGCGGGCTTCCAGGTCGGTGGGTCGGGCACGCCTGCCCTCTGGTACGTTCCCGAAGGTGAGTTGCTCGATGCGTATGCCATCGTTGACGGGACAGGTTGGTTTGGCCACGAAAATGGCCTCCACGTGATGTGGGCTAATCTGCCGTCGGAGGGAGCGGCACGCGTCAGCAAAGATTCAGTGCATGCTTTGTCGGCGGACGAGGTTGGGTTGCTCGCGATCGAGGGCAACCTCAGCGAACTCAACGTGACCCGATACGTCCTTTCTGTTGTTGGCGAAGACCCACGACCCGTGTACAGCCACTCCGTTGGTCTTGACGTCCCGGATCCTCTGCTCAACATGGTGATCGAGGCCGAGGACAACGGCACATACCTCCTTTTTGCAGAGGGTTTGTTTGGATGGCAGACCCATCGGCTTCAGGTTGACGCAGCCGGTGTTCAGGCTTGGCGCATGGACGATGTTGCACCTTCCACCTCAACTGGCCCAAAGGACAAAAACGCCTCTGAGGGGCCGGGTTGTGACGGAACGACAGGCGTTGTCGACGGCGCCAACATGACGCTCGCGTGGTGCGCTGGATCGGACCGGGTCGTCGGCTGGAGCCTCGACACAGGCGAAGTCGTTGAATTGCGTCTTCCCAAGGCGGCTGAAATTGACGGCTTGGGGCGCGTGCCCGTACTTTTCCTCGCCGTTTCTGGCGCCGATGGAATCGCCGTTGGCGAGGACGAGGTGATGCTCAGTGGGACGTTCGACGTTCTCAACATGACCGGTTCCGACGAGGTTTGGATCGCCGGTACGGTGCCATGGACTTGGGGGGACAACCAACGCAGCCGCTTGAACGTCAGCACGGCCAATTCGAGCGTGAACCTGACCGGTGTGGAAGAGTTGGAACAGCTTATTCTCGGCGTGGTGCATCCGAACACGGCCGCTCGCCTTGCCGGTGCTTCAGAGGGGGACCGTTCCATGGTCGTGATCGAATCGAGGGCACTGAGCTACGATGCCCTGCTCGGAGCGGTTGAGGCATGGTTTGACGACATGGCAACCCTCGACAGCAGCGGGTTGGGCTTGACCCCTGTCCGGGTGGAGGCCGCTGAACAAGCCGAAGCCTCCTCAGGCGTGCTGTCCGGCATGTTCCTCGTGTTTGGAGGCTTTACCATCGCCGCAGGTGTGCTTCTNGCCGTGACGGTGGTGGTCTTGCTTGCTGAAGCCCGACGCAAAGAACTGGCCACGCTGAGGGCCGTGGGTTTGACCCGTGCAGACGCGCGCAGTGCTGCCCTCATGGAGGGACTGATGATCGCTTCCGTTGCCGGTGTCCTCGGCGGTTTGCTGGGTGTGGTTCTTGGTCGAGCCGTCGCGCTTGGCTTCACGTCTGCTTTTAGCGCAGTTGGAGCGACCACCTTCACGTTCGCATGGTCGTGGTCGTCCGTGGTCGCAGGGGCCGTTTGGGGGACGGTCATCGCCATGACGACCCTGGGCGCTTCGGCACAATGGTCCAGCCGTTTGGACGTCCTTCACGCGCTGCGAGGGGTTCGAACACGCATGCCGGAGTCCCTGCCTTGGCCGGTGTTCGTGGCCGTCGCTGCTGCCTTTGGCCTGTCAGGCGTTGCTGCTGTTTCATTGGTGTTCGGGGGCTTGGACGCGCCCTTTGCCCGTTTGCGGTGGTTGCTGATCGGTGACGGTCTAATCATCGCCTTGTCGTTGATCGGCTTATGGGTGATTCCCGCTCTCCGCTCAACCGGCGGAGCGAAGGGCGCAGCCCGCATCAGGAATGCCCCCTCGCGTGCCGCTGGCACCGCATCGCTCGGGTTGCTCGTTTGGTCGTGGTGGCCCGAAGCATTGGATCCGATACGGGCGCAGACCGCCTTTGACGAGGTGAGCATGCTTGTGCTTGGTCTGCTTCAGGTGTTGGCGGGTGTGATCGTGCTGGTGACGGTGATTCCTCGTGCGCTTCGTGCGTTGGCGGCCCGTGGGCGAAGCCCACGTTTGGTGGGTCGCTTGGCCCTTGCGCACCCCGTTGCGCAACCGTTCCGCACGGCGGTGGTTATGTCCATGTTCGCCGTGACGGTGTTCGCCGTGGTTGTCCTCGGTGGATACACCACTTCATTTGCCGCCGTTTCCGGAGATTTTGTTGAAGAATCGGAAGGGGACTTTGAGATCCTCCTTTCCGGGAGCCGATCAGCGCCTGTCGAGGTTGGAACGGACCCGGCAACGTGGGGGCTTGCGCCGCAACAGGTCGAGCGCATCGATGCGGTCGCCGCCGTCTCGAGGGCCGTGGTGGTGCTCGATGACGGCCTCAACGACCCCGTGCCCTACGTGCTCCGCGGAGCTGACGAAACCTTTGCCGATCACGGAGGCCTTCCTCTTCACTTGTGGGATGAGGCACTCGGGGGGACGGAAGAAGAGGTCTGGAGCCGGGTGCTGACCGACGATGAGTGGGTCATTCTGGACGCCTCCTTTGGTCTTGAAGCGACCACCGACGGCGCTGCGGTCGGTGTCTTGCCGCTGAAATTGGGGCAGGAGTTCGACCTTATTGCCCCGTCCGATCCGGGGACGGCCAAATCAGTGCGTGTTGCAGGATTCCTCGCTCAGTCTTCACTGGCCTTCTCGCCTGGCGTCTGGGCGAATCACACCCTCGTTGAGGAACGTTACGAAGGAGCCATCACTCGGGTGTACGTTTCTGTTGACGCCTCGCCTCCCGTGTTTGCTGAGGATCCTGACGAGGTCGACGTTCCACCCGGCAAAGCAGAAGACGAACGTCGAGCTGCTGCCGGTGTTTCGAATGCCTTGGACGAGGCTCTGGCTGATGAGGGCGTGCTGGTGACGCTTATCGTCGATGAAATCCTAGTGGTTCAGGCGCTTGTGTTGGCCATTTTGGCGATTTTTCAGGCGTATTTGGCTTTGGGACTGGGCGTCGGTTTACTCGGTATTGGTGTGGTCACCGCGCGTGCGGTTCGCGACCGGACACACGTCATTGGCTTGCTTCGGGCCATCGGGGTCTCAAAGCAACGCATCGGGCAAAGTCTCGCTGGGGAAGTCGCTTGGACCGGTGGCCTTGGGCTCTTGGTCGGTGCGCTGATTGGCATGATGTTCCACGTTCGATTGCATGCAGCCCTTTGGGCGGATCAGGGGGCGGAATTAGCGCTGCCGTGGAGCAGCGCCTTGTCGGTTTCGCTTGGAGGCATGGTGCTCGTGAGCATCGCTGTCTTTGGGCCAATTCGAAGCGCGACCAGGATTGCTCCAGCGGAGGCTCTTCGCTCCCTTGAATGACAGGTCATTCCCTCGCTGTGTCCTGAATACGACGTATTTTCACCCGTCCCATAGTATAAATACGGCGCAGAGCGTGGAGCGCTCTAGCCACATTGTGGAGGGACCGAAATGCGAAACATGACCACCATGCTTCTCGTGACGCTGCTGCTTGCCAGTTTGCTCGCGGGAATTCCGACCAACGAACTTGACACCGAAGACACCGTCGACCAAACCAGCGCGCGATCAGGCGCTGACATCGACATCCTCGGTATCACCGAGCCGTCTGAAACCACTTGTACGGCAGCAGGCTGCCGTGACGAGTTGCTCGTCGGTGAGACGACTACCTTTGAGGTGGTCATGAAGAACATTGGAACCGGCGACGTTGAGGACATGACTTACTCCTTGGACATCTACCTCACCGATTCCACCAAGACCCGTGGC